>DATIAY010000131.1:0-14510 GCA_035457825.1 Candidatus Methylomirabilota bacterium | reverse complement strand
CCCCCCGCCTGCGCCGGCTCTGGCAGCTCACCGCGTTTCTTTGGGAGTCTCTGCCCCGCCCGCGAACCGGCCGCGGCGCGCGCCCGACCGGCGGGGGCCTCGACACGACGTTCATCATCGACCGCTATCTACTGCGCCAGTTTTTCGGGTTCGTGGCCATGGGGCTGGCCGTGGCCACCGCCCTGATCATCGTCGTCGACCTCGTGAGCACTCTGGACCGCTATTTGCGTGTCAAGCCGCCCCTGATCCACATCGCCGAGCACTTCCTCTTCCTCATCCCCATTGCCCTGCACCAGGGGCTTCCCGTCGTGATGCTGGTGGCCACCATCTTCCTGTTCCTCACGCTGAGCCGCTGGCACGAGCTCACCGCGCTCAAGGCGGCCGGGATGAGCCTGTACCGGATCAGCGCGCCGATACTCGCCACCGGGCTCCTCGTCTCCGTCGGCGCCGGGCTGTTCCAGGAGTTCCTGCTGCCCGTCTTGAGCGCCGGGCGTGAGGAGGTCGATCGCGTCAAGATCCGCGGTCAACTTCCCCGTCACCTGCAGAGCCGGACCCGCCTCTGGCTGCGCAGCGCCGAACGCCGCTTCTATCGGGTCGAGCTGTTGAACCCGGTCAGCCAGGACCTCTACGGGATCACGATCCTGGAGGTCGATGCCGATTTTCGGCTGGTCAGCCGCACCGACGCGCGACACGCCCACTGGAGTCCGGCCGGCTGGGAGTTCCTGGACGGCGCGTTTCGCGAGCTCGATAGCGCGGGGCAAGTGACCACCCTGCCCTTCGCGCGGACTGCCGTCGAGCTCGAGGAGACCATCCAGGATTTCACGGACGTGCAGAAACGACCCAGCGAGATGAGCTACCGGGAGCTGCGGGATTACGTGGCCAAGCTCGAGGCGGCCGGATTTCAGGTCACGAAGTATCTGGTGGGTATGTACGGGAAGCTCTCCGGGCCGCTGGAGAGCCTGATCATGATCCTCGTCGCCATCCCCTTCGCGCTGCAGGCCCCGCGGGGGGGACGTCTCTACGGCACCGGGCTGGCTATCGCCATCATGGCAGGCTACCTGGTGGTCGATCGCTCGGCCCGCGCGCTGGGTCAGGCGGAATTGCTGCCTCCGTTTCTGGCCGCCTGGACGGCCAACGTGATCTTCCTCGGGGTGGGCACGGCGCTCTTCCTCCGCTCCCGGACGTAGCCTCGATGCTCGGCCGGGTGGTCCGGGTGGGGTGGAGGGGAACGGGACCCGTTTCCCTGGCGTAGTCGCGGACCACACCTGTCGCTAGAGCCCAGCCGCAAACGGCCAGGGACTTAGACGGCGTGGTCCCGCACCCCCTCCACCCCACCCGGTCTGCTCGCCGGCGTCCGATGAGAACTACCGCGCAGATTCGCTGAGCGAGCGCAGCGCCTCTTCCAGGCGCTTTTGCTCCGCGCCGTACTGCGTCCAATCGCCCCGGCGCAGCGCCTCCTGTCCGCGCTGCCAAATCTCCCAGGCCCGTCGGGCCAGGGGTCCCGCGCCGGCGACCGGCTCACGCCCGGCCTGGGCCCCGGCCGGCGCCGCCGCCGCAGCGCGGCTCCCGAAGACCCGGGCCAGCGACTGCTCGAGCGTGGGCTCCATGGCGATCTGGTTGCCGTGTGCGACGACGACCCGTCGCAGCTCGGGAAGCGCGCCCTGCTCGGAGGCGGCCAGGTAGATGGGCTGGACGTAAATCAGCGATTGGTCGATGGGGATGGCCAGCAGGGACCCGCGAATCACGCTGGAGCCCCGCTGGCTCCACAGGGTGAGCTGCTGGGAGATGTCGGCATCCTGATCGATACGGGCGTCGATCTGGCGAGGCCCGTAGACCAGCTTCTGCTTGGGGAAGTTGTACACGATGAGCCGCCCGTAATTCGGGGGGTCCGAGCGGGCGGCCAGCCAGGCGATCATGTTGTCGCGCCGGCTCGGGTTGAACAGGGTGAGCAGGACAAACTCTTCCTTCTTCTCGCCCAGGAGCCGGAGGATTGTGTAGTAGGGCTCAATCTCCCGATCACGCCCCTCCACGGTCCGCCGCGGGATCGTCCACATGTCCTCCTTGTTGTAGAAGACTTGCGGATCTTCCATGTGGTAGACGGCGTACTTGCGGGCCTGCAGGGTGAAGAAGTCCTCCGGGTAGCGAATGTGCTGACGCAGGTCGTCCGGCATCTCGTCGAGGGGACGCAAAAGCCCGGGGAAGGCCCGCCCGTAGACTTGGACGATGGGGTCGGTGGCGTCGGCGAGGTAGAAGGTGATTGTGCCGTGGTAGGCGTCCACCACGGCCTTGACCGAATTGCGGATGTAGTTACCGACCCCGCGGACCGGTTCGGAGTATGGGTAGCGGTCCGTGATCGTGTAGCCATCGATGATCCAGACCAGGCGCCCATCCCCGGTGACCACCAGGTAGGGATCGCGATCGTAACGGAAGAAGGGCGCGATCAGGCGGATCCGCTCGGCCACCGGCCGGTGCATGAGGATGCGGCTGTCGGAGGTGAGGTCGTCGGAAAGCAGGATCTTGACCTCGCCGAAGCGGGCGGCAAAGGCCAGCTTGCGGAAGAACGAGGAGAGGAGAATGCCGCCCTGCCCCTGATAGGTCGTGTACACGTTCTGGTCACCGGCCGGGTAATCGAGCTCCTGTGAGCGGGTCCGCACCAGGACGTAGTCGTTGGCGAGCTCGCCGAAGTAGATCTCCGGGCGGGTGATCGAGGGGAAACCTTGACTCCGCGGAGGAATGTCCTTGACGAGGAAGTCGGGCAGACCCTCCGGGGTCACCCGGTTCACCGGTCCCACCACCCCGCCGTAACCATGCGTGAAGGTGAGGTGCTCGTTGATCCAGCTCCGGGCCGCCTGCAGGTGCTGGTAGCTGAGCTCGCGAGCCGAAAGCATCACCTGGCGGTACTCCCCGTTGAGGGAGTAGCGGTCGACGTCCACGTCCGTGAACTTGTAGTAGGTTCGGATCTCCTGCAGCTGGCCGTAGGTTCGGAGCAGGGGGCCGTGGTCCCAGAGCCGGATGTTCTTGATGGTGGAGGCGTTGCGCTGCAGGGCCCCGGCGTCGAGCGTCTCGTCGGCGGGGAACTCACGCTCGACGATGCGGTCGAGCCCATAGGCCTGTCGGGTCATGCGGATGTTGTGGATGATGTACGGCCGCTCGGCCTCGAGCTCGTTGGGGACGACGCGGAAACGCTGCAGCACGTAGGGGTAGACGCCGAGCGCGAGCACCCACACCGCGACCAGAGCCGCCAGGGCCACGGCGACCAGGCGCAGGCCGGGCCGGGCGAGCTGGGCCAGGCAGGTGACCGCGGCCACCAGGGCCAGCACCACCAGCACCCCGAGGGCCGGGAGCGACGCGTTGACGTCCGTGTAAGTGGCGCCGAAGACGACGCCGCGCGGCGAATAGACTAGCTCGAAGCGGTCCAGCCAGAAGCCCACGCCGATGAGCACGAGCAAGAGCGCGCCCAGCACGAGCAGATGCGCCCGCGCGCCGGCGGCCAGCCGGGGCCCCCGCGCCGTGAGGACGAGGCTGCGCTGCAGGACATAGATCGCCACCGTCAAGACCAGCGTACCCACCACCAGCGTCGTGGCCCAGCCCGCCAACCGGCGCCAGAACGGCAGCGTGAAGACGAAGAAGGCCAGATCGCGGTTGAACAGCGGGTCGGCAGCGCCGAAGGGGACCGCGTTGAGGTAGCCGAGCACCGTCTCCCACTGCGCGCTGGCCCGCAACCCGGACATGAAGGAGATCAGGGCCAACACCACGGGCAGGAAGCGCCGGATGAGCGGCTCGATCACCACCCGACCGGGAAGCCCCAGTTGATCCTCCAGCTCCCACAGCACGTCGGGCCGCGCCGTCCTCGCGGCGAAGGTGAGGTTGATGTAGAGGAAGATCAGGACGCCGACGGCCACCACCGTGAACAGCCCACCCCGATACGACAGCATGGTGAGGAAGACCTGGCTGTAGCCGACCTCCTGGAACCACAGCCAGTCGGTGTAGAGCGGCACCAGCTGCCCGAGAAAGGCAAAGGCAACCAGCAGCAGCCCGAAGATGAGGGTCGTACGCGAACGGCCCATCGGCGACGGTCGCCTCAGGTTCCCTGACGCCAGGACGCCAGGTAGGCGTCCTGCTGCGAGGTGAGCTCGTCGATCTCCACCCCCAGGGAGGCCAGCTTGAGCCGGGCGATCTCCCGATCGATCTCCCGCGGCACGCCCCACACCCGGCGCTCGAGGGTGCGTCCCCGCTTGACCATGTACTCGGCGGACAACGCCTGGTTGGCGAAGCTCATGTCCATGACTGCCGCGGGGTGACCTTCGGCGGCGGCCAGGTTGATGAGCCGCCCCTCACCCAGCACATAGATGCGCCGGCCGCCGGCCAGAGCGTACTCTTCCACGAACGGCCGGACCGTCCGGCGAGTCTGGGCCATGCCGTTCAGGGCCTCCAGATCGATCTCGACGTTGAAGTGCCCGGAGTTGGCCAGAATCGCCCCGTCCTTCATGCGGACGAAATGCTCCTTGCCGATGACCGAGGTGTTGCCCGTCACGGTGACGAAGACGTCCCCCAGCTCGGCGGCCCGCCGCATGGGCAGCACGGGAAAGCCGTCCATGACCGCCTCCAGGGCGCGCAGGGGCTCCACCTCCGTGACCAGCACGTGAGCCCCCATCCCCTTGGCCCGGGCGGCCACACCCCGGCCGCACATGCCATAGCCCGCCACCACGACCGTCCGCCCCGCCAGCAGGATGTTGGTGGCGCGGAGCAGGCCGTCGATCGTGGACTGGCCGGTGCCGTAGCGATTGTCGAAGAGGTGCTTGGTGTCGGCGTCATTCACGGCGATGACGGGAAAGGCCAGCACGCCTTCCCGCTCCATGGAACGCAGGCGGATGACGCCGGTGGTCGTTTCTTCGGTGCCGCCGATGACCTCCGGGACCAGATCCTTGCGGGCGCCGTGGAGCTGGGAGATCAGATCAGCGCCGTCGTCCATGGTGATCTGGGGTCGCGTGGCCAGGACGGACTCGATGTGGCGGTAGTACGTGGCGTGGTCTTCGCCCTTGCGGGCAAAGACGGGAATGTCATACTCGCGCACCAGCGCGGCGGCGGCGTCGTCCTGGGTGGAGAGAGGATTGGAGGCGCAGAGCGCCACCTGGGCTCCGCCCGCCTTGAGCGTCAGCATGAGGACGGCCGTCTCGGTGGTGACGTGCAGGCAGGCTCCCAGTCGGATCCCCTTGAGCGGCTGGTCCTTGGCGAATCGCTCCCGCACCTGCCGGAGCACCGGCATCGATTGCTCGGCCCATTCGATCCTGAGGCGACCGGCCGCGGCCAGCGCGAGATCCTGAACGTCATGCTCAACCATCACTGGGGTCCTTTCGGGCGCCGGCTAGGCCGGCGCGATCCTTTCCTGGGGAGGCATCGGCGGGGGCAATGCCCCCTCCGAGTTAAATCCCGACGTCGTCGCGCAGATCCTTGACGCGATCTGTCCGCTCCCAGCTGAACTCCGGCTCGGAGCGTCCGAAATGGCCGTAGGCCGCCGTCTTGCGGTAGATGGGGCGCCGAAGGTCGAGGTACTTGATGATGCCGGCCGGCGTGAAGTCGAAATGCCGTCGGATCAGCTGCTCGAGCCTGGCGTTCGGCACTTTGCCGGTCCCGAAGGTCTCCACCATGATCGACACGGGGTCGGCCACTCCGATGGCATAGGCCACCTGCAGTTGCGCGCGCTCGGCCAGCCCGGCCGCCACGATGTTCTTGGCCACGTGCCGGGCCATGTAGGAGGCCGAGCGATCGACCTTCGTGGGATCCTTGCCCGAGAAGGCCCCACCCCCGTGGGGGCACGAGCCGCCGTAGGTGTCGACGATGATCTTCCGCCCGGTGAGCCCGGTGTCACCCATGGGCCCCCCGGTGACGAAGCGACCCGTAGGGTTGACGTGGAACACACACCGGTTACGATCGAGCAACTCCGGGGGCACGGTGGGAATCACGCAATGTTCGATGAGGTCCGCGCGGATCTGCTCGCTCGACACGTCGGGGCTATGCTGGGTGGACACCACGACCGTGTCCACCGATCGCGGTTTGCCGTCGACGTAGCGGACCGTCACCTGGGACTTGCCGTCGGGCCGGAGGTAGCCCAGGACCCCGCCCCTCCGCAGAGCGGCCAGCCGCATGGTGAGCTTGTGGGCCAGCATGATGGGCATCGGCATGAGCTCGGGGGTCTCTCGGCAGGCGTAGCCGAACATGAGTCCTTGATCACCGGCCCCGAGCTTGTCGACCCCCATGGCGATGTCCCCGGACTGCTCGTCGATGGCGGCGATGACGCCACAGGTGTCGGCATCGAAACCATACTTGGCGCGGACGTAGCCGACCTGGCGGATGGTGTCGCGAGCGGTGTGCGGGATGTCGACGTAGCACGACGTGGTGATCTCGCCGGCCACCACCACGAGGCCCGTGGTCAGCAACGTCTCACAGGCTACCCGGCCCGTGGGATCCTGGGCGATGATGGCATCGAGAATCGCGTCGGAGATCTGGTCGGCGATCTTGTCGGGATGCCCTTCGGTGACCGACTCCGACGTGAACAGGTATTCGTCTCGCGCCATCGTTTCTCCCCTCCCGCGCTGAAAGTCGCGTCAGTGTAGCACGCGGCCGACCCCCATTTCGAGCGGTCGGCCCGCGCGAGGTCTGTGCTCAGCGTGACCCGTCGGCCAGCCGCGCCTTGAATGAATCCAGGATTGGAACGGCCCAGGGGTCGAGGCCGCGGAGTGCCGCCAGATAGAAGCTCGTCCACTGTCCGAGCACGATCAGGGAGAGCAGGCGGGCCAGGGTGCCGGTGCCGCGCGTCCACGCCTCGCTCACACCCGTCTGACGGGCGATCAACTCCCGCACGAGCGTGAAACGCCGGCTGATCTCGGCATCCTCATGGGCATCGCGGAGCAGCACGACGTGCAGAGCCTGGGGGATCCGTGCCCCCCAGACTTCGATCTCGTTGTGATTCATCTCGGGCAGCGTGCCGGCCACGGCCAGGCTCTTGGCGTTCTCCTCGAGATCGGTCTTCCACCGGTAGGCCACGGGGCCGGTGACCGGCCCGCCGTAGATGACGGGCACGTGATCGCCGAGCGCCAGGGCCAGGCGCTTGGCCTCGTTCATCGCCGTGGGCATGGCCGGCGCGAGCTCACGGGTGAGGACATCCAGCCCGCCCAGGGCCTCGTCGATCTCCGCGTCCTTCACGACGACCAGGTCGGCCGCGCGCAGCACGACCAGCATGGGGAAGAAGAGATAGCCCAGGGCCATGCGTGGCATCAGTCCGCCAGGCAGTGTCACCGAGGTGAGGCGGTGGCGGCGGGCCAGGGCGGCGAGTCGGCCCCCCGACGTGATGGCGACCACCCGGCATCCACGCTCCAGTCCTGCCGTCGCCGCCGACAGGGTCTCCACCGTCTCGCCCGAGTAAGAGAGCACGATCACCAGGTCCGTCGCCCCCGCCAGGGTGGGCAATCCGTAGCCGCGGTGCACCAGCACCGGGACGTCCAGTCGCTCGGCAGCGCAGGCCGCCAGCAGGTCCCCGCCCGCGGCCGAGCCGCCCATGCCGGCCACAATCACCGCCCGCGGGCGCGGGAGCGGGCCGCTCATCGATGGCGCAAGCCCGACGGCGGCCCGGCACTGGGCCGGGAAGTCCGCCAGGACGGCCCGGGTGTCGTGAGAGTCGATCCGCGCCAAGGCCGCCGGGTCGTCCAGGGTCATCGCGCCGTCACGGTCAACGAGGTCACGAGCTCCCATTCTTGGGGAGATTCTGCCAGAAGGGGCCACGTGAGCAGAAATGCCGTGCCCTGGTAGATTCGCTCGAAGCCGCCCTCGGATACCGAGACGGTTTCCACGGGCCCCCACGCCAGCTCGGCCGGCGGGGTCCATTCCAGCCGCCCCTCCAGGCCGGCCCACTCGTCAACCAGCACGATGTGGGAGAGATCCTCGCGCCGGCCACCGCTGCGCAGGGCCGGGCGATCCGGCAGCGCGAGGTATCGGGCTGGCCCCTCGCCCCCGGTGAGGGCCAGGTTCCACTGCACGGCCCAGCGGGCCGGCAACGCCGTTGCGGCCGGCCGAACCCGGTACCGCGCCTGCACCCGCTCACCGCTCACGATCACGCGCTTCACCACCCGCACCAGCTCGGCGTCGACGGGCAACAGGCCGAGGGTGACCGCGACACCGTCCGGGGTGTGGGTGATCTCCGAGTCGAAGCGACTGCGGCCCAGCACTTGACGAGCGGCGCCCCAGGGCGCGACCGGGTCGAGCGGCGCGCCGGGGGGAAAGAGGCCGTCGAGCAACGAGGCCCGCCGTAAATCGTCATAGGCCAGCCACGTCTCCAGGCCGGCCTCCTTGGCCGAGGGCACGGCATGGATCGTGCGGACCACGGCGGCCGTGGCCCCCGGAGCATCGCTCACGCGGCGGAGCTGTTCGTGGTAGGCCTCGGGTCGGCGGGCCAGCACGTCAGCCAGATCTATCCCCCGCTCGAGCTGCCCGAGCTCGGTCAGCGAGCCACCCTCCTCAGGATTCAACGTCACCGCCAGCCGTGACGTGCGCACGACGATCTCGCGCCGGCCGTCACCGTTGCCATCGCTCTCGGTACACCTCACCGCCGGCAGGCCCGTGGCCCGCGCCAAGAGGTGCTCGGCCTCGAGGAGCGCCTGCTTCACCGCGCGCCGCAGATGCGGCAGGTAGCAGCCCCCGAAGACACCGTGCCAGTAGGCATCGTTGCCCTGGCCCCGCCAGAGAGCAGCCCGCGCCCGGCCCAGGAGCCCGTCGCCGCCGCGCTCGGCCCCGGCGCCCTGGATCGCCTCGGACAAGCGCAGCATCTTCCAGTAGGTGTCGGCGACCTCCGGATACTTCACCAGGAAGGCCCGCCAGAAGCCGCCGCGGAGCAGGCCCTGGTAGCGCTCGCCCTGCGCCAGCGAGGCCAGGTCGTGCTTGGCCATCTCCAGCTCGCGCGCGGCAGCGGCGGGAAGGGCCCACTCCCCCATCTCCCGGTAGGACGCCGTGGGCAGATAGACCCGGCCCGACGCCGGGTGCTGATCGATGATCTCCGCGAACGTCGTCAGCCGGAGCCAGGGCAGCGCGAGCAGGCGATCGAAAAAGCGATCGAGCCAGCCTTCCTCGTAGACATGCCGGTAGGTCTCCGGCCACACGCCGAACTTCTCACCATCGTCGACGATCGTCAGCGCCGCCACCTGGCCCCGGCGGCGTTCCAGGTATTCCACGCTGGCGTCGATCTCGTCGAAGGGAATGAGATAGCGCAGGCGCTGGTTAATGGGGAAGACCCCGACCAGGACCCCTTGATCCTCCGTCAGGTAGTAGCCGCCCAGGGTGTCGGGATCGACACCGACCAGCCCGAAGTGGCTGTCGTCGACCAGCACGTACTCGACCCCGGCGGCGCGGATGGGCCCCGGCAGGTGGGGCTCCCACACACGCTCGGCCAACCACATCCCACGCGGACGCACGCCGAAGTGCGAGACGATGAATTCGCTGAGACGCTGGATCTGCCCGACCTTGTCGTGGTCGGGGAGGATGGCCAGAATGGGCTCGTAGAATCCGCCGGTCAGCAGCTCCACCTGACCGCGCTCCACCAGAGTGGCCAGCAAGTCGAACGTGTCAGCGGCGTGCTCCCGTAGCCACTCGAGCAGGCCGCCCGTCCAGTGGGTCGTGAGACGAAGCTGGGGGCGATCACGCAGCCGCTCCAGAAACGGCCGGTAGGCCCGCGTCACGGCCGTCTCCAGGACGTGCTCGAAGTTGCCCACCGGCTGGTGGTTGTGGACACCGAAGCACAGCGCCAGCGGCGGCGCGCTCACGCAGCTACTCGCGCTCGATGTCGCGGTGCACGACGCCGGGGGATATCCCCTGGGCGTCGAGGAACCGCTTGAGCTCCTCCGCGACGGCGACCGAGCGATGGCGCCCGCCGGTGCAACCGATGGCGACGGTCAGGTACGCCTTGCCCTCGCGCTGGTAGGCGGGCAGCAGGAACTTCAAGAGGTCCTCCAGCCGGGCCAGCAGCTCGCGGCTCTCCGCGTGCGCGAAGATGAACTCCTTGATCCCCCGATCGCGTCCGTCCAGACCCCGGAGCCCCGATACGAAGTGCGGGTTGGGCAGGAAGCGCACGTCGAACACCAGATCGGCGTCGATGGGCACGCCGTGCTTGAAGCCGAACGAGAGAAGGGTGACCGTTACCCCGGCCCGCACCTCGCGGGCCCCATACATGCCGACCAGCACATCGCGGAACTGATGGACGGTGAGCGAGGACGTATCGACGACCCGGTCGGCGATCTCCCGGAGGTTGGCCAGCGCCTTACGCTCGGCCCGGATGGCGTCGGAGACGTGCCCGTCCCCGGCCAGCGGGTGCCGGCGGCGCGATTCGTTGTAACGACGCTGCAGGGCGTCGTCGCTGGCCTCGACGAAGAGCACCTCCACCTGGTGGCCGCGGGCCTTGAGCTCCCCCAGGGCCTCCAGCAGGTGCGGCAGGTACTCCCCTTCCCGTACGTCGATGCCCAGCGCCACCCGGTGGACCGCCTGGGCCGAGCGGGCCACGAGGTCGGCGAAGGTGGGAAGCAGTGTAGTGGGCAGGTTGTCCACGCAGTAGTAGCCGATGTCCTCGAAGCACTTGATGGCGAAGCTCTTGCCCGCGCCGCTCATGCCGGTGATCACGACGAAGGCAATCGACTCGGCCACGGCTAGGCCCCCGCCGGGACGGTCCGGCCGACCCTGTCAGGGGCGAGCGCGACCCGGCCGGTGATGCTGACCTGCATCGCCGCGCTGTGCTCCGTCAGCGACGTTTGGGCGCCAGCCGGCGCTGGTGGGAGGGCAGGATGCCGAGCTCCTCCCGGTACTTGGCGACGGTGCGACGGGCGATTACGAGGGCGCGTCCTTTGAGGATATGCGCGACCTCCTGGTCGCTCAGCGGCTTGGACGGGTCCTCGTTGGCGAGGAGGTCCTGGATCATCTTCTTGACCGAGATGGAGGACACCATCTCACCGTCGCCGGAAGCGATCCCGCTGTGGAAGAAGAACTTCAGCTCGAACAACCCTTGCGGCGTTTCCACGTACTTGTTGGTGGTGACGCGGCTGATGGTGGACTCGTGCATCCCGATGTCCTCACCCACGTCCCGGAGCGAAAGCGGGCGCAGGTACGGCAGGCCCTTGTCCAGGAACTCCCGCTGGAACTTGACGATGGACTGGGTGACCTTGCGCAGGGTCCGCTGGCGCTGGTCCACGCTCTTGATCAGCCACACCGCCGAACGAAGCTTTTGCTCGACGTACTGGCGCGCCTCCTCGCCGGAGTTCCTCAGCAACGAGCGGTAGAGCGCGTTCACCCGCAGCCGGGGGATGCCGTCCTCGTTGAGGAGCACCACATAGTCACTCCCCATTTTCTGCACCACGACGTCGGGGACGATGTAGCGCGTGTCGGCCCCGCCGAAGCGCCGCCCCGGCTTGGGCTCCAGCCCCATGATCTCCTCGACCGATTCCATCACCCGGTCCAGGGAGAGCTTGAGGGCCCGCGCGATGTCGGCATACCGGCGCCGGGAGAGGTCGTCGAAGTACTGCTCGACGATCTCGACCGACACCGGGTCGGGATCGGGATCAGTCTTGAGCTGGATGAGCAGGCATTCCTGAATGCTGCGGGCGGCCACGCCGGGGGGATCGAAGCCCTGCACCAGCGCCAGCACCCGCTCGATCTCCTCCGCCGTGACGTTGCAGCGCTGGGCGAGCTCGCCCACCTCCGCCCGCAAGTAACCGTCCTCGTCGAGGTTGCCGATGATCTCGGCGCCGATGCGGCGGGTGGTCGGGTCCTCGGAGACGAAGCGGAGCTGCTCCTCCAGATAGTCGGCCAGCGAGGACTGGGAGCGGACCAGGTTCTCGAAGGGCAGCTCGTCGCGGTCCTCCTGGGCCACCAGGGAGCGCTCTTCATGGTCGTCGAACATGACCGCGTTGAGGTCGAACGGCAGGTCGTCGGTGCCCCGCTCCCGTTCTACCGGCACCGGCTCCACCGGGGCTACCTCCGGCGCCGGCGCAGCGGCGGCGTCGGGCGCGGGAGGTGTCTCCGCCGAAGGCTCGGTGGGGACCTCCTCCAGCAGCGGGTTCTCCAGAAGCTCCTTCTGCACCACTTCCTGCAACTCGAGCGTGGAGAGCTGCAAGAGCTGGATGGCCTGCTGGAGCAGCGGGGTCATCACGACCCGCTGGCTTTGCCGCAATGAGAGTCGGGTTTCCATCGCCATGATGGTGCCGGGAGCCCCTAGAGCGAAAACCGCTCGCCCAGGTAGATCTCCCGGGCCACAGGATTGGTGGCGATCTCGCCGGCCGTGCCCGACACCAGCACTTTGCCGTCATAGAGGATGTAGGCGCGGTCGGTGATGGCCAGGGTCTCCCGCACGTTGTGGTCGGTGATGAGGATGCCGATGCCCCGGTCCCGCAGGCGTCCGACGATCTCCTGAATGTCCCCGATGGCGATGGGGTCGATCCCCGTGAAGGGCTCGTCCAGGAGCAGGTACTGGGGCGACGTCACCAGCGCCCGCGTGATCTCCAGTCGCCGACGCTCTCCGCCCGACAGCGTGTAGGCGGGATAGGGGGCCAGCGCGGTGAGATCGAGCTCGGCCAGGAGCTCACGGGCGCGGTCGCGCCGCTCGGCGGCGCTGAGATCCAGCGACTCCAGAATCGCCAGCAGGTTCTCCTCGACGGTGAGCTTGCGGAACACCGACGATTCCTGGGGCAGGTAGCCCAAGCCCATCCGGCACCGGCGATACATCGGCAGGGAGGTGATCTCCGCGCCCTCCAGAAAGATCCGTCCCCCGTCGGCGGCCAGGAGCCCTACGATCATGTAAAACGACGTGGTCTTGCCCGCCCCATTGGGGCCGAGCAGCCCCACCACCTCGCCGCGCTGGATGTCCAGCGAGACCTGGTCGACCACCTTGCGGTGCTTGAACCACTTGCTCAGGCCCTGGGCGACCAGGCCTTCCACCGTCAGCGCTCGCAGACCACGCGCGGCACCGCCGCGGTCTTCGTCGCTGCTTGCTCGTCCTTGGGGTGGAACACCGCCTTTACCCGTTCCTGTTTGCCCCCCTGCACCACGCTGCGGTCCTGGGCCAGGAAGATCGTGATGGTGTCTCCGGTCACCACGTTGTCGTCTTGCCAGACCCGGGCATCCCCGATGAGCACCACGCGCTGGTCGAGATCGAAGTACTCCACCCGCTTGGCGGTGCCGGTCTTGCAGTCGCTGGTGATGATGCGCACGTTTCCGGTGGATACCGTGCGGAGGATCCGGTCCCCCTTCTCGTCCAGATAAAGCTCCACCCGATCAGCGTACTGCACGGAGCCGTTCTGACGCGCCACAACATTGCCGAGGAAGATGACGAGGCTCTCCTTGCCGAGGCGCTCCATGCGGTCGGCATCGACGGTGACCGGCTGGTGCGGCCGCCCCGGTCCCTGACCCAGGCTCGGGGCCACCTGGGCCCCGGCGCCGCTCACACCGGTCAGCGCGGTGCCCAGCAGCCCCAGCGCGACCAGGACCCGCGCGGTCACCGCCGCCGCTCGCCGGCAAACGTCGCCCGCACGCGGCCTTGGACAATGGTGGCTTCGTCGGCCATGCGGACGTCCAGACCCTGGCCGTCGACGACGGTGCCGTCCTGATACAAACGCACTGGCGCGTCGGTCCACAGTCGGCGCTCCGCACCCTTCCAGCGCAGCACGCTCGTCTCCAGCCGCAGTCCATCGTCGGAGGTCAGTGTCACGTTGTGGCGAAGCTCCACGTCACGGGTGTCCTGAAAATAGTCACCCTCCTCGCCGACGATCGTCCAGGTCCGCTCGCGGTCCTGGACCCGCACCCGAATGTTGCGCAGCGTGGTCCGACGCTCCCGATCGAACACCGCCCCCTGATCAGCAGTGAGCTGCCACGAGGTTCCGCTGGCGTACTGCTCCTGGAGATCGACTTCCTTGATGCTGAGGTCAGCGCTCGAGGGTTGGGGGCCGACCGCTTCCGTCCGTACGGCCTGGGTGCGGGCAACCAACACACCCGCCACCGCCAGGACGAACAGGATGACGACCGCGAGGATGCGGCGCGCTAGACGGTCCACGTTTGGCTCCCCTGCAATTTCGATACCAGCCTATCACACGCTCATGACACGGAAAAGGGAAATGCTGGAGCAAGCTCTAAAGGTCGATCTTCGCTCTCAAGATGTCATGCAGGTGAATGACGCCGACCGGCCGCCGCCCGGCGTCGAGGATGACGAGGCTCGTGATCGCGAATGTCTCCATGATCTCCAGCGCCTTGACCGCCAGTTCGCCGGCCTCCACGGTCTTGGGGCTGCGCGTGGCCAGCTCGCCGGCCGTGAGATCTCCGATCGGTTCGGATCTCAGATGAGCCCGGCGCAGGTCGCCGTCGGTGATCACGCCCAGCAGCTGACCCCCCTGATCCACCACCGTGGTGATGCCCAGGCGCTTGCGAGTCATCTCGACGATCGCGTCCTTCATGCGGACGTCGGCGGCGACGACGGGGACCTCGTCACC
>DATIAY010000130.1:0-12378 GCA_035457825.1 Candidatus Methylomirabilota bacterium | reverse complement strand
CAAGAGCTTCAAGGGCTACAAGGCCGTCCCCGACGGCCTGATCCGGGTCAAGGGCACGTCCTGGAACTGACCAGGCAGGCGAGGTGATGAAGGCCCGGTAGGCCGCCGTGGTCGAGTTCCTGGTCCGCCGGGCCTTCATCTCCGTGGTCACGCTCGTCCTCATCAGCCTCATCGTGTTCGCCGGGGTCCGGGCCATCCCCGGCGACCCGGCCCGCGTGATGGCGGGCACCGAGGCCGACGAGGCCGGGCTGCAGGAAACTCGCGAAAAGTACGGGCTGAACGACCCGCTCGCCATCCAGTATCTGCGCTGGATCGGCCTCGCGCTGCGGGGCGACCTGGGCGAATCGATCCGCACGCGCCAGTCGGTGGTGGCCACCGTCGCCCAGAAGCTGCCCATCACCATCGAGCTGACCGGCCTGGCCATCCTGGTCGCCCTGGCCATCGCCATCCCCGCCGGCGTCTTTGCCGCCGTGCGGCGCAACACCGCCTGGGACATGCTGGCCAGCGCGCTCTCGCTCGGTGGGGTCTCGGTGCCCAACTTCTGGCTCGGCATCATGCTGATCCTGTTCGTGTCGGTCCACCTGGGCTGGCTGCCCGCCTCCGGCTTCGTGCCGTGGTGGGAGGACCCGGTGGGAAATCTTGCGCGCATGATCATGCCCGCCGTCGTCCTGGGTACCGCGCTGGCCGCGGTCCTCATGCGCCAGACCCGCAACGCCATGATCGAGGTCTTGAGCGCCGACTACATCCGCACCGCCCGCGCGAAGGGGCTGACCCAGCGCGGCGTGGTGTTCCGCCACGCCATCCGCAACGCGCTCCTTCCCGTCGTCACGATCCTGGGGCTGCAGACGGGGGCGCTTATGGGGGGCGCCGTCGTCACTGAGCAGATCTTCGTCGTGCCCGGGTTTGGCCGCCTGATCGTGGAGGCCGTCTTCACGCGTGACTATCCGCTGGTGCAAGGGGTGGTGCTGATCTCGGCCAGCGCCTACGTCCTGATCAATCTGCTCGTCGACATCTCGTACTCGCTCTTGAATCCGCGGATTCGGGTGAGGGGAACGGGTGAGGCCTGAGGGGACAGCCGTAGCGCTGGCGCTGCCGGCAGCGGTGGCGGCGCCCGCCGGCCGCCTGCGCCGAGGCTGGCGGCGCCTGCGGCGCCGGCCAGCGTCGGTCGCCGGCCTGGCCGTCGTGCTGCTGTTCGTGCTGCTGGCGCTCGCCGCGCCCTGGATCTCCACCACTGACCCGCTGCAGACGAACTGGAGCCTGATCCGCAAAGCGCCGACCTTGAGCCACCCGTTCGGCACCGACGATCTCGGCCGCGATAACTTTTCGCGCGTGGTGTGGGGCGCGCGAATCTCGATGCAGGCCGGCGTCTTCTCGATCCTGCTGGCCATGCTCGCCGGGGTGCCGCTGGGGCTCTTGTCGGGCTTCTATCGCGGCGCGCTGGATCAGCTCATCATGCGGCTGACCGACGCCTGGCTCTCGTTTCCCTTCCTGATCCTGGCCATCGGTCTCGTCACCATCCTGGGGCCCTCGCTGACCAACGCCACGCTGGCCATCGCGCTCGGGGCCACGCCGACCTTCGTGCGCCTCACGCGCGGCCTGGTGCTGGCCGTGCGGGAGGAGGACTACGTGCAGGGCGCGCGAGCGCTGGGGGCCGGCGACGTCCGGCTGATGGCGCAGCACATCATCCCCAATATCTTCAGCGTCATCCTCGTGCAGGCCACCGTGTCCATTCCCACCGCCATCATCGCCGAGGCGATCCTGTCCTTCCTGGGGCTGGGCGTGCAGCCCCCGGCGCCGAGCTGGGGCACCATGCTCAACACGGCCCAGCAATTCCTGGAATCGGCGCCCTGGATGGCGCTCTGGCCGGGGCTGGCCATCTTCTCGCTGGCCCTGTCCTTCAACCTGGCCGGCGACGGCCTGCGCGACGCCCTGGATCCGCGCGACTACTGAAGAGGGACGCCGGCTACCCCACGCTCCCGTGAACCGGTGATATGATCGGCCCCACCCGAGGGCCGATGAAGATCTGCTTCTTCCACCTCATGCCGTACCGGTTCCTGCCGGAAGACTTCGAGCACCGGTATCGCTCGGTGTGGGTGGACGTGCCGCACAGCCTCTACGATCCCGAGAAGACGAGCGGGCTCTATCACGAGTTCCTCGACGAGCTGGAGTACGCCGACCAGGTGGGCTTCGACGGCGTCTGCGTCAACGAGCACCACAACAACGCCTACGGCCTCATGCCCTCACCCAACCTCATGGCCGCCTCCCTGGCCCGGCGAACCTCGCGGGCCGCCCTCGTCGTGCTCGGCAACAGCCTGGCCGCTTACAATCCGCCGCTCCGCGTGGCCGAGGAGTTCGCCATGCTCGACGTGCTGAGCCGGGGACGGCTGGTGGCCGGCTTCCCCGTCGGCACCTCGATGGACATGAACTTCGCCTATGGGATCAATCCGGCCACGTTGCGGGAGCGCTACTATGAGGCCCACGACCTCGTCATGCAGGCCTGGACGCGCCCCGAGGTGTTTGCCTTCAACGGCAAGTACACCCAGGTTCGCTACGTGAACATCTGGCCCCAGCCGCTGCAGAAGCCCCACCCGCCGGTGTGGATCCCCGGCGGCGGCAGCGTGGAGACCTGGGAATGGACGGCGCGGCTCGACTACGTGTACTGCAACCTCTCCTACTACGGCTACAAGCGTGGGAAGGCTACCCTGGACGGCTTCTGGGACACGGTGGCCCGGGTGGGGGCCGACGACAATCCGTACCGGGCGGGCTTCCTGCAGCTCGTCTGCGTCGCCGACACCGACGCCGAGGCCGAGCGGCTCTACTCCAGCCACGTGCACTACTTCTACCAGAAATGCCTGAACGTCTGGGAGGGCTTCGCGGAGGCGCCCGGCTACCGCACGCTGAAGACGCTGGAGGCCGGTATCCGGCCCCAGGTGGGCGCGCAGGCGCGCCAGATCCGTCAGTCCCTGAACTGGACGAAGTACGTGGACTCCGGCTACGTGATCGCCGGCAGCCCGGCCACCGTGCGCCAGCAGCTCGCCGAGTGCATTCGCACGCTGCGGGTGGGGCACCTCATGGTCCTGCTGCAGATCGGCAGCATGCCGAAGGACCTCGCGCTGCACAACACGGGGCTGTTCGCCCGCGAGGTCATGCCCCACGTGCGCGAGCTGTGGCCTGGCTACAAGAACCGCTGGTGGCCGTCCGGCGCCCCGACACCCGGCGCGCCATGAGTCCGGACGATCGCCTCGTCGAGCTTCGCGGCGGCGCGCTGGCCTTCCGAGTGCTGGCGGCCGGTCGCGGGCACCCCGTGGTGTACTTCCACTCGGTCTACGAGCCCCAAGGCTGGCCCGCCCTCCTCGACCACCTGGCTGATCGCTACGCGGTGACGATGCCGGTGCACCCGGGCGCCGGGGGCTCTGCGGGCGTGGAGACGCTGGACGACGTCCTCGACCTGGCGCTGGCCTACGAGGAGCTGCTCGACGCGCTGGGGATCACGCGCGCGCACCTGGTCGGGCACTTCTTCGGAGGAATGGTGGCGGCGGAGCTGGCCGCCCTGTTCCCCGAGCGGGTGGCCCGGCTGGTGCTGGTCGCCCCGCTGGGGCTGTGGCGGGACGACGCGCCGTCGGCGGACATTCTCACCCTCCCTCCCGAGGACCTGATCCAGATGCTCTGGCACGATCCCGAGTCGGCGGCGGCGCGGCAGTGGGCCGCCCAGCCCGCGGACGAGGCCCAGAAAGTCGCCGCCCAGATCGAGTCCATCGCCCGCCGGGCGGCCATGGCCCGTTTCGTGTGGCCCATTCCCGACAAGGGGCTGCGCAAGCGCTTGCACCGCATCGAGGCGCCCACGCTGCTGCTGTGGGGAGACGGGGATCAGGTCAACCCGGTGATCTATGTCGAGGAGTGGCAGCGACGCATCAAGGGCGCGGCCGTGAAGCTGCTGCGGGGCGGACATATGCTCGTGCACGAGTCCCCGGACGCCGCGGCGGCCGCGGTGAAGGAGTTCCTGGCATGAGCGCGATCCAGGCTGGGACAGCGGTGGTGACCGGCGCCGGCTCGGGAATCGGCCGAGCCACCGCCCAGATGCTGGCGACCCGGGGTGTGGCCGTGGCGGCGGTGGACCTCGAGGAAGCGACCGCCCGCGAGACCGCCGAGCTGATCAGCAAGGCCGGCGGCCGGGCGGTGGCCTTCCGGGCCGACGTAACCCGGGCCGCCGAGCTCGATCGCGCGGTGGACGGCGCCGTGGCCGCGCTGGGCCCGCTCGAGATCATGGTCAACAACGCCGGAATTCTCGACGGCTACTTCAACGTGGACGAGACGGAGGAAGCGGTCTGGCGCCGGGTGATCGACATCGATCTCACCGGCGTCTTCCTGGGCTGCAAGCGCGCGCTGCGCGAGATGCTGCCGCGCCGGCGCGGCCGCATCGTCAACATGGCTTCGGTGGCCGGGCTCAACGGCACCGGTGGCGGGGCCGCCTACGTGGCGGCCAAGCACGGGGTGGTCGGGCTGACGCGACAGATGGCCGTGATCTATTCGGCGCGGGGCATCACGGTCAACGCGGTGTGCCCGGGCCCCATCCAGACCGGGCTCCGGCAGCATTCCCAGCAGATCCTGGGCCCCGGCGTGCCGGACATGAGCGGCCGGGGTATCGCCGCCAGCGACGAGCAGGTGCGGGCGGTGGTGCCCCTGGGCCGCCGCGGGACGGTGGAGGACATCGCCGCCGCCGTGTGCTTTCTGGCGTCCGAGGAGGCGGCGTACATCACGGGGCATACCCTCGTCGTCGATGGGGGCTGGAGGGCGAAGTGATCAGCAAATTCTCGGTGCTCTACGTCGGACAGATCGAGCTGGATCACGTCGGCAAGGACGGCACCCCCGCCGACGAGCGCCGGTACCCCAACGAGCGCTTCGCCGAGGTGTACGGCACGGCCCGCGATATCGCCCGGACCATGGACGATCTCGGCTACTACTGCCTGTGGACAGCCGAGCACCACTTCCAGCGCGAGGGCTACGAGGTCTTTCCCAACCTGATCTTGTTGTCGACCTGGCTCGCCACCCAGACGCGGCGCCTCAAGTTCGGCTGCGCCTTCAACATCCTGCCCATGTGGCATCCCATCCGGCTGGCCGAGGACTACGCCATGGCCGACATCATGACCGACGGCCGGGTGATCTTCGGCGTGGGCCGCGGCTACCACACCCGGGAGGTGGAGACGTTCGGCGCGCCCATGCTCGACAATGCCGCCAACAAGGAGCTCTTCGAGGAGCAGATGGAAGTGCTGCTCAAGTGCTTCAACGAGGAGTCCTGGACCCACCGGGGCAAGCACTACGACATGCCGCCGGCCGTGCCGTACCGGGGCTACGAGCTGCGCGATCTCACCTGTGTGCCCCGGCCCATCCACCGCCCCGTGGAGATCTGGCAGCCGATCGCGAGCGGCAAGACTCTGGAGTACATCGCGGGCCGGGGCATCAAGGGCATGGTGACGCTCAACGGCGAGCGCCTCGTCGATCAGATCTTCCGGGCCTACCGCGAGGCGGCGGGCCGGGCGGGCCGTCGGCTCGAGCTCGGCCAGGATCTGTGCTGGGGCGTCGGCCTCTATCTGGCCGACAGCCGCGGGGAGGCGATCCGCCGCCTCGAGCCGGCCCACGATGAGCGCTACAAGTGGTTCGCCCCGTTCGGATTCGTCCGCTACGCGGATGACCAGGGCCGCCCGTGGGGAACGCCGGGCGCGCCGGCTCGCGTGCCTTCGCTCCGCGAAGGGATCGAGCAGAAGGCCTGGCTCGTCGGTACGGCCGCCCAGGCCATCGAGGTGATCAAGGAGTTCGAGGCCCGCTACCCGGGCCTGGACCAGGTGATGCTGCACTGGACCGAGGGGCTCACGCCCCGCGAGTTCACCGAGCAGCTCCACCGCTTCGCCCGCGAGGTCATGCCCGCCTTCCGGCGGTAGCTGGATACCCCTACCCGGTATTTTTCCGACGGGGGCCGACCCTCAGAACTGGTGTTTTTTCTTTTGGCTCCCTCGTGCGTGTGGTAGTAATACCCCCAAGGTCGAAGGCTGTCGGCGCTTTGTGCTTCAACTTTGAGGAGGAGGAGGACAGATGGCGAAAGGCAAGAAGGCGTTCGGAGGGTATTCCATCAGCTTCAAGGGCTGCAAGGATTCGCTGGAATCGCTGTTCGGCAGCACTCCGATCGGGCCTTCGGTGATGACCAAGAAACTCTGGGGGTACGTGAAGCGGAAGCGGCTCGGCAAGCGCCGCTAAGCGACCGGTAGTTGGAGGGGGGCACGAGACGCGCGCCCCCCTCCAAATCTTCATGTGTGATGGAGGGGGCACGAGACGCGCCCCCTCCAGACCTCCCCCTTCACGCGGAGTGCAACAACCGTCGTGCCCCTTCCGTTTGATAAGCGCCGCTACGAGGGAAGCTGATCCAGGCGGGCGACCGTGAAATCGGCTGTGAGCCCCAGCTCCTCCGCCGGCGCGCCCGCCCGGTTGCACCAGGCGACCTGATAACCGAAGGCCTTGGCCCCGGCGACGTCCCAGGCGTTCGAGGAGACGAACAAGAGGTCGTTGGCGGCGACACCCAGCGCCTGGGGGCCGAGCCCGTACACCGCGGGTGCCGGCTTGTAGGTCCTCACAGCGTCCACCGACACCACCTGCGCGAAGTGTTTCCCCAGCCCGCTGGAGGCCACGGCCGCTTGCAGCATGCGTGGTGAGCCGTTCGACAGGATCGCTCGGGGCCGGGGCGCCAGTCGCTCGAGGGCCTGCTCCACCTCGGGAAAGCACGCCAGCGAGAGGTAGGCCTCCATGAGGCGCCGAATCTGGGCCTCGCTCGCCTCCAGGCTCAGCCGGCGGAGCGCAAAGCGCAGGGCCGCCTCGGTCACCGTCCAGAAGTCCTCGTAGCGGCCCATCAACGCGCGGAGCCAGGTGTACTCGAGCTGCTTCTGCCGCCACACGGCGGAAAGGGCGGCGGGGTCACCGGTGACGTCGCGGCCGGCCTCCACGACCGAATGCACGTCGAAGAGCGTGCCGTAGGCGTCGAAGACGTAGCCGCGGATCACTGTTGGTCAGCCGCCGAGGGCGGCCGTCGGACGAGCCCGCATGTGCCGCCGGGGCGTATGGCGGGGTCGAGGGTCGGGAGGTGGAGCCTCGAGCCCGACCTCGACAAAGCCGTAGTGCAGCAACCGCTTGGCATCGAGGAACGACTGGGAGCGGCTGCGACAGCCCAGCACGATCATCACGAACTGCTGGCCGTCCCGCCACGCCGCCACCGCGAGATTGTACCCGGCCTCTTGGGTGAAGCCGGTCTTCAACGCCTGCACCCCCAGCGGGTCACGGAACAGGGGAATGTGCCGGGTATACATCCGGCCCCGGAACAGGAAGGTTTGACCCCCCAGGAGAAATCGAGCCGCGGGATGGTCCTTGAGCAGCCGCATGGTGAGCACGGCCATGTCCTGGGCATTCGTGCGCTGGACCGGGTCGGGCAACCCGTGAGCGTTCCCGAAGCGGGTGGCAGTGAGGCCCAGGGCCTGAGCTTTGGCGTTCATCCGGGCGACGAAGGAAGCTTCGTCACCGGCCAGGTGCTCGGCCAGGGCCGTCGCCGCGTCATTGGCCGAAGCGATGGCGGCGCCTTCCAGCAGCACGCGGAGCGGGACCTGCTCGCCCTGGCGCAGGCCCATGCGGTGCCGTGACGTTCTGGCCGCGTCTCTGCTCACGGTGACGGGCTCGTCGAGGTCGGCGAAGCCGGCCTCGATGTCCTCGAAGGCCAGATAGATCGTCATGAGCTTGACGAGGCTGGCGGGCGCTCGCTCGAGGTCGGCGTTCTTGGCGTGCAGGATCCGGCCCTCGGCGTCGAGGAGCAGATACGCCTCCGCGTTCAGCGCCGGCGGGCGCCCGTTCTGGGCAGCCGCGACGACGGGAACGATGAGAGCGCCGGCAAGCGTGAGTGCGGCGATCCCGGCCCGAAGCACCGCGCCATTCTAGCCAGCGCTGCGAGCCTGGGACAAGCAAAACCCTTAACGGACGGTCTGTTTGAGCTCCTTCGAGGGTTTGAATCGGGGGCTGCGGCCGGCGACTGTGACGGTTTGGCCGGTTTTGGGATTGCGCACCGTGCGCGGCCGGCGGCGCGCGACGGAGAAAGTGCCAAAACCGACGAGTGTGACGGAGTCTCCGTGCTTGAGGGAGGTCCGGATCGCCGCGAGCATTGCGCGCAGGCCGCGCTCGGCACTGGTCTTGGGCCAGCCGCTGGCTTTGGCCATCTGCGCGACAAGGTCGCGGCGGGTCATCGATTACATGCCGAAGACGCCGCGAGCCTCGTCCATCACGGCCTCGGTGACGGTCCCGTAGCCCTTGGTCTCGGCGAAGCGCTCGATCGCCCGGCGGGCCATGGGCCGGATGAACTCCGGTACGCGAGTCATGCGCGCCTCGGCCTCGGCGGACCAGGCTACGACGACCGGCGGGGCCAGCGCGCCCTGCTCGAGCATCGCTCCGAACGGACAGGCGGCCGCCGCCGGCTCGGGCGTCGCGGATCCGCCTTCGAAGACGTCGGGGCGCGGGTCGGCCATCGCGGTCCGCAGGTGCTCGAAGGGCGCGGGTGGCGTCGGCCGACCGCCGATCTTGACGCCCAGGCTCCGCACCATCTGCGTCTCGAACTGGTTCGTGAGCATGGCGACACGAAAGCCGCACTCCGGGCATCGGAACGTGATGCTCAGCGATCCCTCGTCCGGGCCCTCGGTGCCGTGCAGCTTCATGGGCTGATCGCAGTCGAGGCAGAGGAACTTCATGGCCGCGACATTCTAGCAGGCTGTTTCACGAGGCGATACCCCCTGGCCTCCATGCATTGCTGCGCGGTTCGTTGTTTGAACATGAGGCTCCCGCCCTCCGGATAGCCGCCCCCATACGACCACCCGATGCGCGACCCCGGCCAATCGCGATCGGCCAGCGCCTGGATGTCGGCCTGCATGGAGATCTGCTGGGCCAGGTCGTCGCACTCGCGCCGGTCCTGTTCCATCACTTCCGGCGGTGTCCCGGGCCGCTGCCACACATAGGCACAGCCCCCGATGGCGAGCGCCATCGCTACCAGCACCGTGGACATTTTCGGTTCCCGCCGCGCGCCCACGAGTCCATAATCACGCCAACTGCGGCATGCGTCGAGCGCTCATCGCGGTCGTCCTTGCGCTGACACCCGTGCTGGTGACGGATCCGGCTGCCTGGGGCCAGCCGATCGATCGGCAGATCTTGCTCCGGGTCTTGCTGGCCACCGACGCCCGCCAGGTGGCGGGCTGCCAGCGGCTCGGGATCGTCAGCGACACGTCGCCGGAGGACCTTCGCAAGAAGATTCTTCGCATGGGCGGCGACGCCGGCTTCGTGACGTTCGATCTGGCGGATCCCGACAGGATGAACGCCGAGGTCTATCGCTGCCGGCAGGTGGCGGCCCCGGCGACGCCACCGGGCCTCGCGGGCGCCGATCCCACGACCATCCACCGCATGCTCCTGGGCACCTGGAGCGGAACGCTGAGCGCTCCGCCCCTGGGCACCGGCACCGCCGCCAGCCCCGCCACCCAGCTCCCCGCCACCGTGCGGATGTGGGACGAGGGCGGCCAGCTGCGCTGGGCGATGGAGGTCGGCCAGGATCTCCAGGCGTCGGGCACCGTGACCCACTTCTTCGGGGACGTCACCCTGGCGGGCACCTACGGGGAACGCGCGCAGCCGATCACCTACTCGCTTCGGCTGAGCGGACCGACGCTGCAAGGCAGCGGGGCCGGGCCGGACCAGGTCGTCCGTACCCTCTCGCTTCGGAAGCAGCCCTAGCGCGGGGCGCCAGACGAGAACGTGGCTTCGGCCTCGGAACCCTGCGCGGGCCACTCAAGCGCGCGCCCTCATCCCAGCCTCTTTGGAGGTAGACCGAATGGGAAGCGAACCGACAAGGTCCCTGTCAAGGCCTCAGACTGCCCGCACCTCTTGCCAGCACACCGCCGGCTCCAGCCCATCGTCAGCCCAAAATGGTAAAATTGGACCCGCATCGCTCGTAAGTCCGCGAACGCCGGGGTAGCTCAGAGGCAGAGCAACTGATTCGTAATCAGTAGGTCGCGGGTTCGACTCCCGCCCCCGGCTCCAGTCGAATCAGGTCCATTCCGGACACACGGGTAACAGTTCATTCCGGGGACATGAGTAACACTTTCGGGCCGAAAGGATTGTCGATCGGTTCGAGTCGGCACGTCTCGTCGTCGAAGTAGCCCAAAGCGTAGTGCATGAAGGTCACGAGCCAGATCCGTTGGGCGACCTGCGTGACGCCGACGTTCTGGCCGGCGAAGACGCGGCTGAGATTCACCTTTCGGCGTTTGAAGCAGATCCGACCACGGGGAGGACGGTGATCGTGTGGTCGTGAACGGGGTAGGTGAGCTCGGCAAGTCCCCGGTAGACACGCGGGGATCGCGCGTAGACGTCGGCGGGGACTTTCATTCCTAAGGCTTGGTGGCCGGTCGTGGTTAAAGCGCTCGACGAAGGCGTCGAACTCCGGGTGTGATGCGCTCGATGTGGATGCCGAGACGCAGCCACCAGGCGCACAGTGTGCTGAGGCCATAGAGCGCGTGGGCGGAGGCAAAGGGCACGCCGTTGTCGGTGCGAATGGTCTGCGCACAGAGGCGTCATC
The DNA here is from genome assembly GCA_035457825.1 of Candidatus Methylomirabilota bacterium. GTDB lineage: Bacteria > Methylomirabilota > Methylomirabilia > Rokubacteriales > CSP1-6 > 40CM-4-69-5. The sequence goes on along the minus strand of DATIAY010000130.1, from coordinate 1,742 downwards.
TTCTCGCCCTCGAGTAGGCGGGCGACAAATCGGAGCCGCTCGTCCATGACGTGACACTCCTTCCAAGGCATGCCCTCCTCCTGCGAAGAGGGCAAGAAGTGTCACCCATGTGTCCGGAATACTGTGTTACCTATCTCGCAGGAAGGACAACAGCGGCTCGTGGGCTATAGTGAGAGGCCGTGACGGACCGTTCGATCTTCTACGGATGGTGGGTCGTGGCGGCCTTCTCCGTGATGACATTCACGTCGACGGGAATCCGCCACGCGGTGGGACCGTTCCTCAAACCCATCGTGGACGATCTCGGCCTCGATCGCGCGAGCTTTTCCTTGGTCATCGCCCTGAGCCTCCTCCTGTACGGCGTCTTCATGCCGATCGCCGGCATGGCACTCGACCGCTTCAGCGTCCGCGTCGTCACTGCGGTCGGCACCGTGCTGCTGGTGATCTCGCTCGGCCTGACCGCGGTGGTGCGCACCTTCTGGGAGTTCGCCGCCGTCTACGGCGTGCTGGTGCCGCTCGGGCTCGCTGGCACAGGGCCGGTGATCGCCGCCGGCGTGGTCGCCCGGTGGTTCAGCCGGCGCCGCGGCACCGCGCTCTCGGTGCTCGGCGGCGCGTCGATGACCGGCATGAGCCTGCTCGTTCCCGCCGTGACCTGGCTCATCCTCACTGTCGGCTGGCGGGCTACGTACATGCTGATCGCGGGCGGGATCCTGGCGTTCATGTTGCCGCTGTGCCTGTGGATCGTCCGGGACTCTCCGGAGTCGGTCGGGCTGACGGCCGATGGCGCCGCTGCGAAAGCGGGCGACCCCGGAGCTCTGATCGAGCGGGTCAGCGCCGCCGAGGCGGTGCAAACGCTGGCCTTCTGGCAGCTGGCCGGCGCGTTCTTCACCTGTGGCTTCTCGATGAGCCTGCTGTCCGCGCACGGGATTCCGATGCTGACCGACCACGGCTACTCGCCGATGTTCGCCTCGTGGGTCATCGGCGTGCTTGGCGCCTCGAGCATCGGCGGCACCGTGATGCTCGGCGTGCTGTCCGACCGCTTCGGTCGCCGGCCCGTCCTCGCCGCCATCTATGCCGGACGGATCTTCATCTTTGCCGGGTTTTTCCTCATCCGGGACAACCCGGTGGCTATCCTGGCGGTGGCCGTCCTCGGCGGCATCACGATGGCGGGGACGGGCTCGATGACCTCGGCGCTGACCGCCGATATCTACGGACGCTTCTCCGTCGGCTCGATCTTCGGCGTGATCTTCCTTGTGCACCAGACGGGCTCCGCCCTCGGCTCCTGGCTGGCCGGCTCGCTATTCGAGACGACGGGCGGCTACGGCGTTGCATACGCGCTGGCCTGCCTGTTCCTGGTGGCCGCGGCGGTCGTGGCGCTCAGGATCGACAAGGACGGACGGCGGATCTGGCGCGCTGCCACTGCCTGAGAGCGGGCTCATCACCTGCCTCGAGACTTGCCATCAGGCGGGATCCCGTGAAGCCGTGGGGGCTTCATGCGCCTCTTCCGCCGAGGGCTTGTGGGCGGCCCTCCCCCAATTCTCTGTACATGCGAGGGTGTTTGCTGTTCTGATGGTTGGGACATGGGGAAATCTGGGTGGCGCGATTTTGAGTGCCCGGTCGTGAAAGAAACGGTTCGCATACGGCTCACTCGTCGACCTTCCTTCGACAGGCCCCCGGCGTTTTCCACTCAGTGCGACCAGATCGAGTGCCAGTACGTGGAAGAGAACGAGCCGCCGTGTCCCCTC
>DATIAY010000129.1:0-8161 GCA_035457825.1 Candidatus Methylomirabilota bacterium | reverse complement strand
CTCCGGATGGGGGAAGTGAGGGTGTTCTATGACGTCACACGCGAAGCCGTCGAAGTCCTCGCGATCGTCACGAAAGCCGAGGCGACGCGCTGGCTTGCCGAGCACGGGACGCCCGATGCGCCAGGTGGCACTGGCTGAGGTCAAGGACGACCTGTCGCGATTCCTACGCTTGGCCGAGTCCTGTAGGCCACGATCCGGGCGTGGCCTCGCCCCTTCGCTGCCGTCTTCAACTTGCCCATCTCCAGGCGCTCGGGGATGGCGTCGGAGGTGAGCCGCCGGTACGCCTCCTGCGTCAGCCGCTCGAAGACCGTGGCCGTGGCGCCGCCGATCTTGACGATTAGCGCCCGTGCGCTGATCTGAGCCGACAGGCCGGGAGGGCAGCCGCGTCACAGCTGCGCTAAGATCTCCGCTTCCATGGTCTCGCGATCGGGGGGTGCGCTCGGGGGTGACCTGGCCGGTGGCGTGACGGCCGCGACCCTCACGATCCCGGTCAGCATGGGGTTCGGAGCCCTCGCCGTGCATGGCCTGGGCGAGGGGTACCTCGCGTACGGCATCCTGGCCAGCCTCTACAGCGCAGCAGTCGTCCCGATCGTCGCCGTTCTGCTCGGAGCCTCGACCACGACCATCTACGCGCCCCGGAGCGTGGTGGCGTCGCTCATCGGCTCGATCGTCGTGCAGAGCCTCCTGCAGTCCGGGACGATCCGCGTGGATCTCGGCAATGTGCCGCAGACACTGTCGCTGCTGATGTTCGTCATCTTCATGACCGGCCTGTTCCAGGCGCTGTGCGGTGGCCTGCGCCTCGGCAGCCTCGTCCGCTACATCCCCTCGCCGGTCATGGCGGGCTTCCAGAACGCCGCCGCCCTGCTGATCTTGATGTCGCAGCTCGACCCCATGCTTGGCGTCCGGCAGCATCTTCCTCTGACCGCCGTTCTGGCCCGACTCGCCGCCGTTCAGCCCCTCACGCTCGCCATCGGGATTCTGACGGTGCTGGCCATGTGGCACGGGCCCCGCCTGATCCCACGCCTGCCCGCGCCCCTGCTGGGGCTCGCAGTCGGTACCGGTGCTTACTACCTCGCCGTGCAGGCCGGCCTGGATTCCGCGCTGGGGCCCACCCTGGGAACGTTGCCACCCGTGCTCGGGACCTCCTGGTACCTGCCGAACCTGGTCGCGCTCGTCACCGATAGCAGCCAGTGGCACGCTGCGCTGGCTCTCATACCGGTCGCGGCGAGCCTCGCCGTCGTCGCTTCCTTCGATGCACTGCTCTGCGTGAAAACCGCGGAAAGCGTGACGGGTCAGCGCGCCAGCGGCAATCGCGAGCTGCTCCGCCTGGGGCTCGGCAACACCGTCGCCGCCTGCCTGGGTGGAATCGCCAGCGGCGTCAGCCTGTCGGCCACCGCGGCGAACCACCGGGCCGGGGCCCGCACCTCCCGCTCGGGGCTCATCAGCGGGGTGACCGTCCTGCTCGGTCTGCTCTTCCTGGCCCCGCTGCTCGGCTTCCTGCCTCGGGTCGTCATCGCGGGCATGCTCACGGTGCTCGGGCTGCAGCTCTTCGACCGGTGGAGCCTCGAGCTCGTGCGCCGCCTGCTCAGGCGCCAGCTGGCGGGCTGGCACCGCATGACCCTCGACCTGGGGGTGATCGTGCTGGTGGCCACGCTGGCCATCGCCGTCGATCTCTTCATCGCGGTCGCCGTCGGCATCGTCGTGGCCGTCGTGTTCTTCCTGTTCAACATGAGCCGGGGCATCGTCCGGCGTACCTACCACGGCGACGCCGTGCACTCGCGCAAGACGCGCGAGCCGAGGGTCATGGAGATTCTCCAAGCCCACGGCCGGCAGATCCTCGTCCTCGAGCTGGAGGGGCCCATCTTCTTCGGTACCGCGGCCGATCTGGCCACTCGGGTGGAGGCCGCGCGGACACACATCGCCTATCTGGTGCTCGACCTCAAGCGCGTGAACGAGATCGACACGACCGGCGCCAGGATCCTGCTGCAGATGCAGCAGGAGCTCGCGCGGCACCACACGACCCTGCTGCTGAGCCACATGCCCGACCGGCCGGGCGTCCGCAGCATGCTCGACGACATGGGCGTCCTCGCCGCGCTCACCCGGAACAAGGTATTCGCCGATACCGACCGGGCCCTGGAGTGGGCCGAGGACCAGCTGATCGTGCAAGCGCTCGGCGCGTCCAAGCTGGAGGATGAGTATTCCCTGGAACACCTGGACCTCTTGACGGAGTTCACCAAGGCCGAGCGCGAGGTCCTCGCCGCACGACTCACGCGGTGGGAATACGTCCGGGGGGCGGTCGTCTTCCGGGAAGGTGACAAGGGCCGTGAACTGTTCATCATTGCCCGGGGCACGGCGAGCGTGAAGCTCCGGCTGGCGGGCGGGGAGCGCGAACGCCGGCTCGCCACCTTCGCAGCCGGGACAGTCTTCGGCGAGCTGGCCCTCCTCGACGCCGGGCCGCGATCGGCCAGCGTCGAGGCCGACGAGGATCTGGTCTGCTACGTGCTGAGCGAGACGGACTTCGCCGCCCTCGTACGCGAGCACCACGACGTGGCCATCAAGCTGCTGGCGAGCCTGGCCCGTGAGCTGAGCGCGCGGCTGCGGCGGGCGACCCGGACGATCTACGAGCTGGAGGCCTGAGCAGGCCGCTCAGACGGGGGCGACGTCGGCGGCGTCGATCTCCACGGAAGCAGACTGGCGGATCAGGTTGACGGCAATCACCAGGCGCGCGCACTTCTCCTTGCGGACGAGGCATCCCCGCACGCCGGACATGGGCCCGCGGACGACCTCCACCGCCATCCCCTCGGTGAGATAGGGATGCGGGTCATAGGGCAGGCTGCTGTCGATGAGCCGCCGGACTGCGGAGATCTCGTCGTCAGGGATGGGCTCGGCATGGCCGTTCATGCCAAGCAGGTCCACAACACCAACCGCCTTCAAGACGAGCAGGCGGTCACCGTACTGCAAGCGCGCGAAACAGTAGCCGGGAAAGAGCGGGAACTCGACGCGTTTCTTACGGTCCTGCCAGCGACTCCAGCGGGCCCAGAGGGGCAGGAAAACGTCGACGCCAGGCCGGGCCAGGAGCTGCTCGCGCACAAGCTTTTCGTGCCGGGACCGCGTGCGGATCGCGTACCAGGAAGCGGGCTGGGGGAGAACCTTCAGCGTGGGCTGGGTCCATGGCGCTACGCCCACTGACTCTGATTCGGCCGGAGCGCGCCCTGTTGTCTCCACGCTGGTCACACCGCTCGCAAGCGAGAACCCTATCCCTCCTTCACCTCCAAGTCAATGGGCCGTGAACGCATTCGGGCGATCCAACCCCGTCCACGAGGCGCGCAGGTGTAGCGAATCCGGCCTACGGCGGCTGGATCAGACCACCCCCGCCGCGGCCGCCCAGACCGGGAATCGGCCGGTCCGGCACGATGATCGACGACGCGGCCTCGCGACGAAGCTCTTGCAACTCCCTGACCGTGCGTTCCACGGCCGCCTGGGCCGCGGGTGCGAACTTTTCGACGGCCTCGGCCAGTGAACTCGCCTCGATCTCAAAGGCGATCGGCAGCGCCCCCGCTGGCGTCAGCATCTGGGCTTCGCCCACGTAGAGCATCGGTCGCCTCGCATCGGTCAAGCCGTCGGCCTTGACGGGCGTGAGCACCCGGATCGTCCCGATCCGGCGATCGGTGAACACTTCTTCACGATAGAGGCTCGCCGGATCCATCTTGAGCTGAGCGGAAGCGAGATCAGGCATCTGTGGTGACTCCCCTCGTGGACGCGCGGCGCCTCACGCCGGCGGCACCGCGCCCGTCCGCTCCACGATCAGGCCGTAGTGCTCGGGCCGGCGATGACGGGCAAAATTGAACACCGTGCTCTTGTAGGACGCGCAGAGATCGAGGTCGCAGCGGGCCACCACCAACTCGTCGCCGAGCGTGCTGGCCATGGCCACCGTCTCTCCCGAGGGGGCGATGATCTGGCTCTGGCCGATCATGTCACAGCCTTCCTCGCGCCCGCACTTGGCCACCCCCACCACCCAGGTGCCGTTCTGGTAGGCCCCGGCCTGCATCACCAGGCGGTTGTGGAAGTTCGACAGGGCGTCCTGCTCCGGCGCGGGCGGGTGGTGCATGGGCGTGTTGTAGCCGAGCAGGATCATCTCGACGCCCTGCAGCCCCATCACCCGGTACGTCTCGGGCCAGCGGCGATCATTGCAGATGCACATGCCGAGGACGCCGCCGAAGGCGCGCCACACGCCAAAACCCAGGTTGCCCACCTCGAAGTAGCGCTTCTCCAGGTGCTGGAACGGACGGTACGGCTCGTGCTCGGCGTGGCCGGGCAGATGTATCTTGCGATACTTGCCCACGATGCGGCCGCCCTGGTCGACGAGGATCGAGGTATTGAAGTGGTGCAGCGCGCCGGCCTCGTGGATCAGCTCCGCGTAGCCCAGGCTGAATCCCAGGCCCAGTCGCCGGGCCTCTTCGAAGAGCGCGCGCGTCTCGGGCCCGGGCATCTCGCGCTCGAAGAACCGGTCGATCTCCCCCTGGTCTTCCATGTACCAGCGGGGAAAGAAGGTCGTCAGGGCCAGCTCGGGGAACACGACGAGCTCGCAGCCGCGGGCCTTGGCATCGTGAAGGAGGGCCAGCAGCCGTTTGACCACGTCGCTCCGGGACTCGGCGCGGGCGATGGCGCCGAGCTGGGCGGCTCCCACGGTGATGGTGCGCATGCCTTCACTCCTCGACGGTGGTTTCGGCGGACGAATTGGAATGCTGGCACAGGTCAGCGACCCCCGCAACCAGTTCGGCCGGGGCTCAGCCGCCCAGCGCCTCCCGGACCTGGGCGGCCAGGGCCTCGGCGGTGAAGGGCTTCAGGAGCAGCCCGGCCTCGGGATCGAGCGCGGCTTGATCGAGCGCGGGGTGCTCGACGTACCCCGACATGTAGAGGATCCGGATGCCGGCGCGCTCGGCCTGGATCCGGCGCGCCAGATCGATGCCGCTCATCTCCGGCATGATCACGTCGGTGACGATGAGGTCGATGGGGCCAGAGTGCCGGGCCACCACCGCCAGGGCCTCGGCCGGTCCCGCCGCCGTGAGCACCGTGTAGCCATAGTCGACGAGGATCTCCTGGGTGAGGGCGCGTACGCCCTCCTCGTCCTCGACCACCAGGATGGTCTCGATTCCCCGAGACTTGACGGGCGTCCGGCGCGGGGGCCCGGGCGCGGGACGCTCCGCCACCCGGGGCAGCGATATCATGAACACGCTGCCGCGACCCGGCTCGCTGCCGACGGTGATGTGGCCACCCGCCTGGTTCACGATGCCGTACACGGTGGCCAGCCCCAGGCCCGTCCCCTTGCCGCGTTCCTTGGTGGTGAAGAACGGCTCGAAGAGCCTCGCCTGGACCTCGGGGCTCATCCCCACGCCGGTGTCGGCAACCGAGAGGACGGCGTGGGATCCACTCGTGCTGGTCTCGATGGTGAGGCGGCCCCCCTGGGGCATGGCGTCGCGGGCGTTGACGGCCAGGCTGACGATGACCTGCTCGAGCTGCGCGGGGTCGGCCCTGACGTCGCCCGTGGTGGGATCGAGCGTCATGACGAGCTCGATGTCCTCCCCGATGACCCGGCGGAGCATCGTCTCCACGCCCCCCACCACCGCGTTGAGGTCGATGACCCTGGGCTGCGGAGTCTGACGCCGACTGAAGGCCAGCAGGCGGCTCGTGAGGCCCACCGCCTGCTCGGCCGTGCGGTCGATGGTCTCGATGGTCTGCCGCAGGGGGTCGTCCGGGGCCAGCCGGCGCAGCAGCAGCTGGCTGCGTCCCCGCACCACGGTGAGCAGGTTGTTGAAGTCGTGGGCCACCCCCCCGGCCAGGCGGCCGACCGCCTCCATCTTCTGCGCCTGCCGCAGCTGCTCCTCGAGGCGTCGGCGCTCGGTCTCCGCCCGGTTGCGCGCGGTCACGTCGATGACGGCCACGAGGCGGGCCGCCCGCCCGCTGAACACGACGGGGTGAGCCACGACCTCGACGTCGATGACCGCCCGCTCCCTGGTGAGGTGCCGCCCGGGTCCCGAGCGAGGCCCGCGATCGGCGCTCGCCCCGTCCTCGGCATATTGCAGATCAGTGGCCCGCAGGCGGAGGAACTCCTCGCGCGAATAGCCGTAGCGGGCCACGGCCGCGGCGTTGACGTCCAGGATCTCCAGCGTGTCGCTGGCGAAGACGCACATGGGCAGGGGGGCGTCATCGAACAGCACGCGCAGGGTCTGCTGGGCCGCCCGCTCGAGGGCGAACAGGCGGCTGTTCTGGGCGGCCATCGCCGCCTGGTTGGCGATCCCCTCGGCCAGGCGCAGGTCCTCGGCCCCGAGCTCCCGCGGGTGCTGCCACCAGACTGCGAGCAGCCCGCCCGTGGCCGACGCGTCCACCGTCATGGGGACGAAGAGCAGGGTCCGGCAGGGGAAGCGCGCGATCATGCCGCGATCGACACGGGGATCAAAGGATGCCTCGGCGGCCCAGACGGCGCGCCGGTCGCGCCAGGCCTCCTCCACGAAAGCATGCCCGCGCAGCGGCATCGAGTAACCACGGAGCTCCTCGAGCAGGTGCGGAGGCACATGATAGCCGGCCAGGGGCTGCAGGGTCTGGCCGTCGTCGCTGGCCCGCCATACGCTCACCGTGTCGGCGTCCAGCGCGCGGCCGAGCTCGCGCGCCACCCGGCGCGTGGTCTCGGTCAGGTCCAGGGTGGCCCCGACGGCCCGGCCCACCGCCAGGAGCGTCTCGGTCTGCCGCAGGCGCGCCTGGGTCTCCTCGTAGAGCCGCGCGTTTTCCAAAACTAGCGCGGCCTGGTCCGCGAAGGCCTGGGCCAGGGCGAGCTCCTCGGCCGAGAACACCCGCCCCTCGACATCGGCGACGGCCAACGCCCCGACCACCGCATGCTCGGTGACGAGCGGGATGGCCAGGCCCGCCCGCAGCGCGCTCTGCTCGACCGCCTCCCGGGCTTCGGGCGTGAAGCTGAGCCGCTGGTCGGCAACGACATTCTCGCTGGTCAGGGATCGCTGCTCGCGCACGGCCAGGCCGGCCAGGCCGGTGCCCCGGGGGAGCACGGGCAGCGCGTCGGAATCGCCCGAGAGCGCCAGGGCATTGAGATCCCCCGACGCCGGCTCCCGGCGGTAGAGGACCGCCGACCGTACGTCCAGCAGCGTCCGGATGCTGTCCACCACCTGCCGGGCCACGACTTCCGGATCGAGCGAGCGCGAGATGAGGCGCCCCACGTCGGCGAGGCTCTCGGCGGTCCGGCGCCGGCGCTCGGTGTCCACGTGAAACCGGGCACTGGCCAGGGCGAGGGCCGCCTGATCGGCGAAGGTCTGGGCCAGCTGCACCTGCTCCTCGGTGAAGTCGCGGCCGGTCCGATCGGCAACGCCCAGGGCGCCGATGAGGGTCCCACCCACCACGAGGGGCAGCGCCAGGAGAGCCCGGTCCGCCGAGGCGGCCAGGTGCTGACGCATCTCGGGCGGGCAGGTCACCCGAGGATCCTCGAGGACGTCCAGCGCCATGACGGCGCACCGCTCCTCGAGCGCGACGGCGAGCAACCCGGTGCCTCGCGGCAGGATGGGGCTCCATGCCCCGTCGGCGCCCGGTAGCGCGGAGACCGCCCGCGCTATCAGGCTGCCGGAGCCAGAATCCAGCTCGTAGAGGGCCGCGGCCCGCGCCCGGAGCAGGCTACGGATGTTCGCCGCGATCTCCCGGCTCACCATCGCCGGATCCAGCGTCTCGGCGAGCTGCCGTCCGACCTGGGCGAGCGCCAGCAGCTCAGCTCGCAGGCGATGCCGCTCGATGGCGTACCGGAGTCTCCGGGCGACGAGATCCGGGTCCGGGCGATCTCTGACCACGTAGTCCTGGGCCCCCGCGCGCAGCGCTTCCAGGACCAGGTGGTCGTCGTCGTGGTCGGTGAGGATCAGAACAGCGGCGTCGCCGGCCGCGGCCTGGATGCGGGCGAACGTCTCGAAGCCGTCCGAATCGGGCAGGGCCAGATCGAGCAGCACGGCGTCGAAGGGGCGTTCGGCGAGCCGGGACACGGCGACGGCCAGCCGATCGCTGGCGACCGCCTCGAAGCCGGCCCGGTTCAAGGCGGCCAGGACCGGCGCGACCTCGTCGGGGTTGGCGTCGACGACAAGGACTGTGGGGCGCTCGGCGTCGGTGGACG
>DATIAY010000128.1:0-6387 GCA_035457825.1 Candidatus Methylomirabilota bacterium | reverse complement strand
TGACGCCCGAGGCTTCTTCGAGTCGGTAGCGCGCGACGGCGACCGCCGGCGCATCTGCGGGCTCTCCCCGATCTACGCGGTGCTGCGCGTGCTGGGTGGGCGCGCCGGCGCCTTGCGCCACTACGGCCAGTGGCCCGATCCTCAGGGGGTGGTCAGCTACGCGAGCGTGGTGTTCTGATGCCGGAGCCCGCCCGCCCGGGCCCCGGATCCCCGCCGGCGGAATGGAAGCTTCCCCGTCTCCGCGTGGACGTTGACGGTGTCTGGTACGACGAGGACGTGGAGATCACGCATCCCGGGATCCTGGCGAATCTGAGATCCAATCTCCGCCGCGACGCGGAGGGCTACTTCATCCAGACTCGGGTTCGCATTCCTGTCGAGGTCGCCGATGTTCCCTGGGTGGTGAGCCGGGTCGAGTCGCAGGGCGACCACCTGCGAGGAGTGCTCAACGATGGGACCGAGACGGCGCTCGATCCGGCGATGCTGCGGCTGGGGCCGGGCGACGTCCCTTATTGTCCTGTGAAGGGCGGAACGTTCGAAGCCCGCTTCAGCCGGGCCGCGGCGTTCCAGCTCCTCCGGCTCGCGGAGTACGACGAGCGTACCGGGGCCGGACGGTTGCGGCTGGGTGGCCGCGAATACCCGCTGCGGCGTCCGGTGTGAGGGCTCCATGAAGGCCGCGTCCGCGCTGATGGCCACGCTCCGCTCGGCGGGGGTGCGTTATCTCTTCGGCAATCCCGGGACGACAGAGCTGCCGTTCCTCGACGCGCTGCCGGGATCCGGTCTCGAATACGTGCTGGGGCTGCACGAGGCGGTTGCGGTGTCGGCGGCTGACGGCTACGCGCAGGCTTCGGGGCGGGTAGGGGTGGCCAACGTTCACGTCGGGCCCGGCGTAGCCAACGCGCTGTCTGTGCTACAGAACGCAGCGCGGGCCCGGTCGCCGCTGCTGCTCACCGCCGGCCAGCAAGACACCCGGCTGCTGATCGATGAGCCGATCCTGGCCGCGGACCTCGTCCAGATGACGGAGCAGTTCACCAAGTGGTCCTACGAGGTGCGGCGGGCCGAGGAGGCCCCGACTGCGCTGCGCCGGGCGCTGACGCTGGCGCTGGCACCACCGACGGGCCCCGTATTCCTGTCGCTCCCCATGGATCTGATGGGCGCGGCGGTCGAGGATCTGGGCGCCGCCGTGTCTACGCCGCCGGCGCGGACACGGCCCGACCCCGAGGTGATTGCCCGCTGGGCCGGCGCCCTGGCACGGGCGGCGGCGCCCCTCGTCATCGCCGGTGATGGCGTCGCGCGCGCCGGCGCCCCGGCCGCCCTGGTGCGGGTGGCCGAGCAGCTCGGGGCGCGCGTTCACGGCGAGCCGATCTATCGGCGCACGAGTTTCCCCGGGGACCATCCACTTTGGCGCGGCGGGCTCTACCCCTCGCCGGCAGCGGTGCACAAAGCCCTCGAGGGCGCGGATGTGGCGCTCATCGTGGGCGCCGACGTCTTCACGTGGTTCCTGCACGTGCCGGGGGGACCGTTCCCGCGGGGCCTGCCCGTGTTCCAGATCGACGAGGACCCGCGGGCCATCGGCCGCAGCTACGCGGTGAGCGAAGGGCTCATTGCCGATCCCCGGGCGGCGCTGGAGGCGCTCGGGGTCGCGTTGGCCGACCGTATGACCGGGGGCGAGCGCCAGGCCGCGGCTCGCCGGACTGCCGAGCTGGCTGCCGCCCGCCAGGCTCACCTCGAGCGTGTGGGCGCCGCCGCCGTCGCCGAGGCCGATCGGGTTCCCATCTCCGTGGCCCATCTCATGCGCACGCTGGCGACTCTTCTTGCCGACGACGCCATCGTGGTCGACGAGTCCGCCAGCTCGTTGCCCTTCGTGCTGCGCTATTTGCCATTCCGGGCCGCGGGCTCGTTCTTCGGCTCCAAGACCGGCACGCTGGGCTGGGCGATGGGCGCGGCGGTCGGCATCCAACTCGCCGAGCCCTCGCGCAAGGTGGTCGCCACCGTGGGGGACGGCTCGCTGATGTACGTGCCCCAGGCGCTATGGACGGCCGCGCACCACCGCCTGCCCATCACCTACGTGATCCCCAACAATGCTTCCTACGCGATTCTCAAGGCCGGGATGGCCAGCCTCGGGCTCGAGTCCGCGGCGCGCGGGATCTATCCCGGCATGGACCTCGTCAGCCCGGAGGTCGATCACGTGGCGCTGGCTCGAGCCCTCGGCGTGCGCGCGGAGCGCGTGGAAAAGCCCGGCGATCTGCGCGACGTCCTCGCCGAGTCCCTGGCCCACTCCGGGCCGTCGCTGGTAGACGTGGCCATCGACCGCAGCGTGGGAAGCCCGGGCTGATGGCCACCGCGCGCTCCGGCGGGGAGTGGGTAGTGGAGGCCCTGCGGGCCGAAGGCGTCCGACACGTCTTCGGGATTCCCGGCATCCACAATCTCGCCGTCTACGACGCCCTGCTCGGCCAGTCCGATGTCGTTCACGTGCTGGCCCGTCACGAAGGCGGCGCCGCGTTCATGGCCGACGGCTACGCCCGTGCCTCCGGCCAGGTCGGCGTCGTCCTGGTGACGACGGGTCCGGGGGCCACCAACACCCTCACCCCGCTGGCCGAGTCCTACTCGGGGTCGGTGCCCGTCCTGGTCATCATGTCGGACGTGGCCGCGCCCCTCGTCGGTCGTGAGTTGGGCGCGCTCCACGAGGTCCCCAACCAGATCGAGTGCTTCCGCCCCGTCTGCCGAATGGCCGAGAACGTCGGATCCACGGCCGACATCGCCACCACGATCGCCGGCGCTTTCGACCTGTTGCGCACGGGCCGTCCCGGCCCGATCGCGATCTCCATTCCCAACGATCTGCTGGGGGCCAGGAGCGAGGGTGCGCTGCGGACGTCACGCGGCGGTCGGCGGCCACCCTGCCACGTCAACGACATCACCGAGGCGGCGCGCCGGCTCGGGCGCGCCCGACGTCCCCTCATCATCGCTGGCGGTGGCGTCATCGCGGCCGGCGCCGAGGCGGAGCTTCAGGCCCTGGCCCGCCGTCTGGACGCTCCGGTGATCACCACGGTGATGGGCCGTGGCACGATCGCTGAAGACGACCCGCTCTGGCTCTGCGTGCTTCCCAACGGGCGCGCCAGCGAGCCGGCCATCCGGGCCGCCGACGTCGTCTTCGCAGTGGGCTGCCGGTTCGCCGCGCGCTCGACCCAGGGGCTGTTGCTGCGTTTGTCCTTCTCACCGGACCAGACGCTGATTCACCTCGACCTCGATCCGGGCGTGATCGGCAAGCTCTTCAAGCCTCAGCTCGGCATCGTGGGCGACGCCAGAGATGGTCTGGCCCGACTCCTCGACGCGCTGGGGTCCGGCCCGGGGAGTACGGAGTGGGACCGGACTCGGCTGGCCGCACTGCGGCAGGCGGCGAGCCCGGCCTACACTGCTGCGGTGGCCACGCTCATCGGCGCGCTCAGGCAGGCATTACCGCGCGACGGTATAGTCGTGAATGATCAGACGGGGATCAACTACTGGATGGAATGGAGCTTTCCCGTCCTGGGCTCCCGGACTTTCCTCTACCCGGTCGGCACGGCGGTGCTCGGCTACGCCGTGCCGGCGGCCATCGGAGCGCAGATCGCGCGGCCAGGCCGGCCAGTGGTCGCGGTCGTCGGCGACGGCGGCTTCATGTTCTCGGTCAACGAGCTGGCCACTGCGGTGAAGTACCGCTTGCCCATCGCGTTCGTCGTGATGAACGACGACCGGTATGGCGCCATCAAATGGCTGCAAGAGAAGCTCTACGGTCGCTGGGGTGAAGCCGACCTCGCCAATCCCGATTTCCTGGCGCTGGCCCGCGCCTTCGGCGCCCGCGGCGAGCGGATCACGCAGGTCGACGCCCTGCCAGCGGCCCTGCAGGCCGCCTTCCGCGGCGATGGCCCCACGGTCCTCGAGGTACCGATGGTGATCGATCCGCCCTGGGAGCTCTGAGGACAGGCGACGACGAGCCGCGTTGACGAAATTGCCACGCCAGGAGCGGGAAAAAGTTTTCCCAGCTTGACGGTTCCGCACCTCTACGCTGTCCGCAAGGGCGGCGACTCTCGCGAGAGATCCCGGATGAACTCGGGCTGCCGCTGAAGTAAGAGAACGTGAGCGGTCGCGCCTTCAGCGCCCGCCAGCCTCGCCGGACTCGTCCGGCGACGCCGCCGAGGCTTGGATCGCGGCGGCGACACCTTGCCAGTATTTGAAGTCGTCGCTGTGCTCGGGATAGAACCTGGCGACCTCGCGCGCGGTTTGTGTCGCCCGCTCAGGCCCGTCGCGTTCGATCAGAAAGGTCGCCATCCGCTCCGCGCTGGTACGGGGCGTGGTCGGCATCCGGCTCGCTTCGGTCGGCGGGGCGAGAGCGCGGGATCGAGTTTCGGGCGGCGGCGCCGGGATCTCTTCCGCCGGCGCCGGATGGCCTTCCGCGGGTAGGGGTGGTGTAGCAGGCGCCGTCGGAGTGGGGACCTGGTCGAGAATGGGACGACTGGCGATCGTTGGCCGATCCGATGGAACAACCGTGGATCGCTCCGGCCCGAGCACGGCACGCCACGACGTCGTGCTCAGGACCAGCAGGAGGAGGCCGACGGCCAGGATGGTGCCGGCCGACACGGCGATCCTGACCGGGCGTCGTCGTTCCCGATCCTCCTGCAGTGTTTCGTAGAGGCCTCTCTCTCGACCCCTGCGAAGCGGACGTTGGTGGTCTCGGTCTTCCGCCGGCGATTCTCGGCGCGCCACGGCTGGCCCGGGCGCCACCTCGATGAGCCCGGCCGCCGGGATCCCTGTCCGATTGGCATAGGCTTCCCAGAAGGCGCTGTCCCTGATCTCTTCAGTGTCGTCCGGTGACGGAATGAGGGTCCGATCATCCCGTGCGCTCACGGCTGCCCCGGCCAGCGCGCGCCCACACTCGTGGCAGAAGCTGCTCGTCGCAGGGTTGCCCGTCCCGCAATGCCGACAGCTCAGCACCTGCACGGGGCGTCCGCAGCCGCCGCAGTATTTCGCGCCCACCGCCTTTTCGGCCTGACACCGGGGGCACTCCATTGCGGACCTCCTTGGATCGGCCTCGGAACACAACGGTCATTCCCGGCTTCGCTGGAGTAGCCTGGACGGCCGCAGTTCGCGCCGTGTACTGTTCAGTGTGCTACGGGTGGGGGACGACTGCCAGCAGAAAGAGGGGGGCCTGGGCGCGAAGCAGGCCGTGGGCGGGTGCTAATATCAGCGCCGATGGCGGTCCTGGCCGGAGTCGCCCAGACCTGAGCCGTGCCCCCTCTGGTCCGTCGCTACATCAAGACGAGCTTCGTGTTCCTGGTGCTGGGCCTGCTGCTGGGGGGCTACATCTTGGTGGCCGAGTTTTTCCTGGGGAGTTATCCTCCGCGGCTTGTCGTCACCGCGCACGTACACCTGCTGCTCGTGGGCTTCATGCTGATGATCGTGATGGGTGTCGCCACGTGGATGTTCCCCCGCGCCGCGAAGCCGGACGGGCGCTACCGGCCGGAGCTGGCCGAGGCAGTGTACTGGATCATGGCCTGCGCGACCGTGCTCCGCGCCGTGGCCGAAGTCACGGCCGGGTTCTCAGAAGCGGCATCGTTTCGGCTCTTCATCGTGATGGGCGGGCTCGGTCAGCTGCTCGGCGCGGCGCTCTTCGTCGCCAACATGTGGTGGCGGGTGAGGATGCCGAGTGTGGTGCCGCCCTCGCACTGAGGAGCACGGCATCCCTGACCACAGCGGAAAGGAGCCAGGCAACTCATGAACAAGCGTCGTGTGGTTCTGGTGGGAGCGGCCGGCTACATCGCTCAGCGGATGTATCAGGAGCTCGCCGAGCGCTGGGACCTCGTCCCGATCGACGTCCAGGGAACGGCCCGCGACGGCACGCCCGTGCCCGGCATCGTCATCGCCGACCTCACTCGCCCGGATCGCAACCTGTACCGCCAGCACTTCCGGGGGGCCGACGCCGTGATCCACTGCGGCTTCGTGAAAGCTCCCGGGCTCGACGCCACGACCTGGCAGGACAACGGCGACGCCAAGTTCTGGGCCGAGCACCAGAACGTGGCCATGGCCTACAACGTCTATCGGACGGCGCTCGAAGCGGGGGTGCGCCGCGTGGTGGTGGCCAGCTCCAACCACGCCGCCGACTACTACGAGCGGCTGATCTGGGCAGGGCACATGGAGATGGTCACCCCCGAGATGCCGCCCCGCTCGGACAACTGGTATGGCTGGGCCAAGGCTGCCTACGAGCTCCTGGGCTTCGTGTTCGCCACCGGCACCGTCGATGGCGGCAAGCTCGAAGTGGTGCAGTGGCGCATCGGTGGTCCTCGCGACGATGACCTCGACCACGTGAAGCCGGGCGACATCAAGGTCATGCATCGTGCACTGGGCGCTTATCTCTCC
>DATIAY010000127.1:0-9235 GCA_035457825.1 Candidatus Methylomirabilota bacterium | reverse complement strand
CTCAAGCGCCGCCTCGAGGGGCTGGGGAAGGACGCGTGAGGGACGGTACATGACGGCGAGCACATTTTCGGGCGCAGTCGGGGACTTCCGCTTGACGAGCGTCCCCTGAGTGTGTAACTTCCCGGCCGAGGACGATTAGCTCAGTTGGCAGAGCGCTGGCCTCACATGCCAGAGGTCACTGGTTCAAGTCCAGTATCGTCCACCATCAGCCGCGCGACGGCCGGGAGGCCGCAGAGGCATGGACGAGAGGCGCTTTCAAACGCTGATGAACCTGTTGACGCTGATTCTCGCCCTGGCTCTGGTGGGGTCGTTCGCGACCGTGCTGCGCGCGGCCCTGTCGGCGAGCTAACGGAGGGTTGCCGACCCCCGGACGATCGGCCTATACTTCGACACCGTCCGGCATGATGTTCGAGGCATTGTCTGGGAGCGACACATGAAGGTATGCATTTTCTTTGACGGCCAGAACTTCTACCGCTCGTTGCTCCGCTTTGACGAGTCCCTCCGGGTCGACTACGATCGCCTGGCACTCTGGATCACGCAAGCCGTAGGTGGGTCCGCCGCGCTCTTCGGCGGCGCCTACTACTACGTCGGGCTGTCCCCCGACGCGCCGCCGCTCGTCGAGGGCTTCCTCAAGGGGCTCGAGCTGCGACCTGGTTACTTCGTCAAGCGCGAGCCGCGCGTCCGCCGGTCCGGTCGGTGCTTTACCTGCGGCACGGAGTACGAGTACACGACGGAGAAGCGAGTCGACACGCGCCTGGTGGCCGACCTGATCCACTACGCGGCCAACGGTGCCTACGAGGCCGCAGTGCTGGTGTCGGGTGACGACGACTTCGTGCCGGCGGTGGAGGCGGTGAACGCGCTGGGCAAGCAGGTGTGGGTGGCCACCTGGTCGGCCGAAGAGCTCTCGAAGGACCTGCGGGTGCGCTGCTTCGGCCAGATCCACCTGAGCGAAGGCATCGGCGCGTTCCGCGCTGAGCGGGCTCGCATCAGCGTGGCCCGGCCCCTCCGGCCCCCCGCGCTGCCGGTCCTCGACCGGGCGCTGGCCGAGTTACAGCGAGCGGAGGCCCGATTGCCCCACGTCGGGCGAGGTTACTTCGTCATGCGGTGGCGCTCGCATCTGCTGCCGCCGGTGGGACCGGAGCGCGAAGCCCTCGTCCAGCAACTCATCGACGTGGGACTGGCCGAGGAATTCGAGGTCACCGACGCCGAGGGGCGATCCGTCCGCGCGATCCGGAGCCGGGCCGTCACGACCCCAGAAGGCGTTTCAGCAGTCGGTTGACGCCCTCGCGCACCGTCTCACCGCCCGAGCGGCGGCGGGATTCGCGCGGGCTCTCGCAGTCCGGCTCGAGATCCATCACGGTGAGGGTGGGACCGGACAGCGTCAGGCGAGAGACGCCATCGCTGGCCCGTACGACTTCAGCCGCCTGCACCCACATCGTGACCGGCGCCCGGAACGGGCGGCGGCCCTCGCGGCAGAAGTAGGTCTCGAGCTTCTCCACGCGGACGTCGACCAGCAGCGCGTGATCGGCCCCCACTTCCCGGGCGCGCACCGCGGCGGCCAGCCGGTCGAGCTGACTGACTCGCTGGGCATCCCGCGGTGGGATAGCGCGCGCATCGAGGGCTTCCAGCAGCGTGCCTTCGTAGGAGGCGGACAGGGACGACCGCTCCTGCGCGCCGAAATCACCGGGACCGACGACGATGCGCAGCACCACGGCCGGGTTACGGATCTGGCCCGGGGTGAAATCTGCTGCCGGCACCGCACCGGGGCCCTCCGCATCGCCGCCCGGCCCGGCGCAGGCGGTAAGGACGACAACGAGAGCCAGGACGGCAGCGAGCATATGGTCAGGGTATCATTGGCGGCGCGACGCCAGCCGGCGAGTCGCCCGTAACGTCGCGTCAGGAATTATGAACTTCGCGTTCACGCCAGAGCAGGAGGAGTTGAGCCGGGCGCTGCGAGCCTTCGCCCGCAAAGAGCTGGCCCCGCGCTCCCCGCGCTGGGACAGGAGCGGGGAGTTTCCCCGCGACGTCTGGCGGCAGATGGGTGAGCTCGGCCTCTTCGGGCTCCGGGTCCCGTCAGAGTTCGGAGGCCAGGCCGCCGACCTGGTGACGACCGGCATCGCCATCGAAGAGGTGGCCCGGGGAGACTTCAGCTGCACCTACGGAGTGCAGCTGGCTTGCCTGGGCGGAGAGATCATCGGCCGGAACGCCACCGACGAGATCCGCCAGCGCTGGCTGCCCCCGATGGTCCGGGGCGAGGCCGTTCTCGCCATCGGCCTGACCGAACCCTCGGCGGGCTCCGACGCCGCCAACCTGGCGTGCCGCGCGGTGCGCGAGGGCGACGAGTACGTCATCACCGGCGAGAAATCGGGAATCAGCCTGGGGCTGGCCGCCCACGCGATCATGCTGTTCGCCACGACGAACCCCGCCGCCAGGGCCCGCGGCGTCACAGCGTTCCTGGTTCCTCTCGACCTGCCCGGGGTGTCGCGCAGCGCGCTGCGTGACCTGGGCGCCCGCGCCGTCGGCCGCGCGGTGCTGTCATTCGATCACGTCCGGGTCCCCCTCTCCCACCGACTGGGCGAGGAGGGCACCGGGTTCTATCAGGTGATGCGGGGCTTCGACTTCAACCGCGTGCTCATCGCGCTGGCTTGCCTGGGCTCGGCTCAGACTTCACTCGAAGAGACGATGGCGTACGTCAAGGAGCGCCGGGCCTTCGGGCGAGCCATCGTGCAGTTCGAGGGAGTCTCGTTTCCCATCGCTGAGGCGGCGACCCTGATGGAGGCCGCGCGCCTGCTCTGCTACCGGGCCCTGTGGCTGGCCGACCGGGGCGAGCGCCACACCAAGGAGTCGGCGATGGTGAAGTGGTGGGCGCCCCGGCTGGCCGTGGATACGATCCACCAGTGCCTGCTGCTCCACGGCCACTATGGCTACACCGACGAGTTGCCTTTCGAGCAGCGGCTGCGCGACGTCATCGGCCTGGAGATCGGCGACGGGACCGCCGAAGTGATGAAGCTCATCGTGGCGCGCGAGCTCATGGGTCGCGAGAGCGTGCCCTGAGCGATGCCGCTCGCGCGCGCCGACGTCTGGATACCTCACCTCTTACCTGAGGACTGGGCATGGATCTGAACCTCGCCGGCAAGACCGTGATCGTCACCGGAGGCGGCTCGAACATCGGTCGCGCCATCAGCCTGGCCTTCGCCCGCGAGCGCGCCAACGTGGTGATCGCCGAGATCGACGCAGCCCAGGGCCAGAAGGTGGTGGGCGAGGCCGAGCGGATCGGCGCCAAGGCGCTGCTGGCGCCTACCGACGTCACCAGCTGGTCGGCGGTGCAGGGGATGGTGCGCACCGCCGAGGAGCGCTTCGGTGGCGTCCACGTGCTGGTGAACAACGTGGGCTGGACTCGGGACGCGCTCTTCGTGGAGAAGACCCGTGAAGAGTGGGACAAGGAGATCCAGCTCAATCTGTGGGGGATGATCAACTGCACCCGCGCCGTCCTGGACGGCATGATCGCCCGTCGGTCGGGCGCCATCGTGAGCATGGGGTCCGACGCCGGACGGATCGGGGAGTTCCGGGAGGGTGTGTACGCCGCCTGCAAGGCCGGCGTGATCGCGCTGTCCAAGTCCGTCGCCCGGGAGGTGGGCAAGCACGGCATCCGCCTCAACGTCGTCTGCCCGGGGATGACGATGCCGGCCGGTGACGAGGAGGTCGGCGGGCTCAGCATGTGGGCCCAGACCGAGAACCGCGCGTGGATGACCGACGAGATGCGGGCGCGGATCGCCAAGGTCTACCCGTTGCGGCGCGTCGCCCGCCCCGAGGACGTCACCGGGGCCGTTCTCTTCCTCGCCTCCGACGCCGCCGGCTTCATCACCGGGCAGACGATCTCGGTCAGCGGCGGCTACACCATGATGTGAGGATATGGGCGCGACGACGGTGGGGATCGCTACCGATCCCGCCTCGGCCGGCACGCTTGACGATCTGCGGCGGCCGGCGCCATGATCGCCCCCACCGTGACTGACGCCGTACCGCTCCCGGACGACGCCGCATTCACCGAAGCGCGCGCGCAGGCCATGATCGCGGCGGGGTGGTGGCGCAACGAGACGCTGGATACTTACCTGGATCGGTGGGCCCGCGAGCGATCGGACAGGACGGCGGTCGTCGATGGAAGCGGCCGTCTGTCCTGGGCCGAGCTGGCGCGTCAGGTCGAGCGCGTGGCGTACGGCCTGCAGGCTTCGGGCCTGGGGCCGGGATCGGTGATCTCCTGTCAGCTTCCCAACTGGAACGAGTGGGTCGTGGTCGCGCTGGCCTGCGTCCGGCTGGGCGCCGTCCTCAACCCGATCCCGCCAACCTATCGCGCCAGCGAGCTGCGCTTCATCCTGGCCACGCTCGAGGCCCAGGCGCTGGTCGTCCCGGCGCGGTTTCGCAACTTCGACTATGTGGAGATGGTGGCGGGTCTCCGCCCCGCCCTGCCGGCCCTGCGCGAGATCTTCGTGGCGCGTGGCCAGCCCGGCGCCGGCATGCGGCCGTTCACCGGCCTGAGCGACGAGGCGTGGGAGCGGCGGGCCGATCGCCGCCCGCTCGCCGGCACCGATCCCAACCGGGTCACCGAGGTCATCTTCACGTCGGGGACCACCGGCGAGCCCAAAGGCGTCATGCACACCTCGAACACGACGCTGGCGATAATCTACCCGCTCATCGAGCGCCTGCGATTCGATGAGCACGATGTCGTACTCATGTCGTCGACCTTCGGCCACCAGACCGGTTACCTCTACGGGTACTGCCTGACGCTGCTGCGGGGCGGGGCGGGCGTCTGGCTCGACGTCTGGAATGCCGAGGAGGCCGTGCGGCTCGTCGAGGCCGAGCGGGTGACGTACACGATGGGCGCGACGCCGTTCTTGCAAGATTTCGTCTCGACGCCCTCCGTCGAGCTTCGCGACATCTCTTCCCTGCGCCTGTTCATCTCGGCGGGCGCGGCCATCCCCCGCAAGCTCGTGCAGGACGGGCGCCGGCGCCTGGGCTGCGCCATCTCCGCCGGCTGGGGGATGAGCGAGAACGGTCTGGTGAGCTGCAACGGTCTCGACGATCCGGAGGAAAAAGTCTTCGGCACGGACGGCCGGGCCCTGCCGGGCATGGAGCTCCTGGTCGTGGACGGCGACGGACGTCCGGTGCCGGCCGGGACCGAGGGCGACCTGCTCGTGCGCGGCCACTCGCAGTTCGTGGGGTACTGGAAGCGGCCGGAGTTCACGCGGGAGGCCCACACGGCCGACGGGTGGTTCAAGACCGGAGACCGCGCCTTGCTCGACGCCGATGGCTACGTCTCGATCACCGGTCGATCCAAGGACCTCATCATCCGGGGCGGCGAGAACATCTCCGTGGCCGAGGTCGAGAACCTGCTCTTTGCGCACCCCAAGATCCAGTCCGTGGCCGTGGTGGCCATGCCCGACCCGCGGCTGGTCGAGCGCGCTTGCGCGTTCGTGATCCCCCGGCCCGGGCAGACGCTCACGCTGGAAGAGGTCGCCGGGTTCCTGGATACGAGAGCGCTGGCCCGCCACAAGTTTCCCGAGCGGCTGGAGCTGGTGAGCGAGTTCCCCATGACCCCGAGCGGCAAGATCCAGAAGTACCGGCTGCGGGAGCTGATCGCGGGCAAGCTCGGCCTGCCGCCGGTGCGCTGAACGACGCAGGGAGGTTTTCCCCCGCCCCTGGGGGTTTCTCCTCGACCAAAGTCCCAACGCCCGGCATAAGTAGCTGTTTCTATGGGCGCCGGACTTGGCCTCACCGTTGCCTTCTGAGGTTGTCCATGATTACGAATGGATCAGCCCCCAGCAACGCCGCGATGCGCAGCCTCGTCATCACCGGTGCCGACCCCGAGCTTCGCCACCGCCTGCTCGAGCATCTCGGAGCGGGACGCCAGTCCCAGGCGATCTTCGAGGTCGCGGCTCGGCCCGGGCTCTACCACGACGTCGCCGCGCTGCAGCCGTCGGTCGTCTTGTTCGACGTCGGGGTGAAGCCGGACACCGACGCCCTCGGGATGGTGTCGGCGCTGAGCGCGCTGGCCAAGGTCGTCGTCCTGGCCGATGTCGACGATGACGCGCTGGCGATCCGAGCCCTCCGGGCGGGGGCCCGTGGCTTCTGCCCGCGGAACACCGCGACCGAGCTCATCGGGAAGGCGGTACAGCTCGTCGAGGCCGGTGAGATCTGGGTGCGGCGGCGGGTCATCCCGCGCCTGATCGAGGAGCTTGCGACCCGTCAGGCGTCGCACCGGCGCCGGAGGGCGCCCGTCGCGCTGTTGTCGGGTCACCCGCTGGACTGCTAGAGTCGCGCTCGATGCCCGAGCGCCGCCTGCGATCGCTCGTCGCCGCCTACCTGCTCGCCTTCGTCAGCATCGTCGCGCTCAGCCTGATGGCGCTCCTGCTGGTCCGGGAGATGTACCCGGACGTCTCGGACGCCGAGCTGACCCGGGGGCTGCCGGCGCTATTGGCCGGCGGGCTGGCCTCGGCCACGGCGCTCCTGCTGACGATCGCCCTCGTCACGCGACCGCTCGACGCGGCCGGACTTCGCCTCCTGCCGGGCCGGGAGACGGGGACGTCGCTCGGGTTGATGATCCTGGGCACCCTGGCCCTGGGTCAGGCCCTCGATTCGGCGCTGGCCCTGCTCGGGCTGGCCAATCGCGGCACGATGGCGCTCATCCGCAGCGCGCTGGAAGGCGCGGCGGGGGCGGAGCTGTTCCTGGCGGTGCTCGTGATCGGTGTGATCGCGGGCGCGGCGGAGGAGGTGTTCTTCCGGGGCTATCTGCAGACGGGCCTGCGGGCGCATCTATCCCCCGCCGGGGCAGTGGTGGCCGCCAGCCTGGGTTTCGCCCTGTTTCACCTGGAGGTCGTTCACGGCTCGGTCGCGTTCGTCCTGGGGCTCTGGCTCGGCTACGTCACCGAGCGGGCCGGCAGCGCGCTGCCGGCCGTCGCCTGCCACGTCGTCAACAACTCGCTCTTCACGCTGCTGACCGTGTTCGGCGTGAATGTTGAGGGCGCCGGGTCCAATGCCGCGCTCGGCGCCGCCAGCCTTTTCGTCTTTGCCGGCTGCGCCGTTCTCGTGACGCGCGGGGTGGGGCCGGCGAGCGCGCCGTCGACGGGGGGAAGGAGTCTCGAATGAAGCTCGGACTGAGCCCGCTGCAGGCCGGCGGCAATTTCGCGGAGACGATTCAGGAGTGCGAGCGCGCCGAAGCGGCCGGTTTCGATTCGGTGTGGCTGGGGGAGCACCACAACAACCCCCTGCTCTATCCAACCCCGCTCATCGGGCTGGCCGCCATCGCCAGCCGGACTCGACGGGTTCGCCTGGGGACCGGGGTATTGTTGCTGCCCCTCTATCACCCACTGGCCGTGGCCGAGGAAGCGGCGATGGTCGATGTCATCTCGGGCGGCCGTCTGACCCTCGGCGTAGGCGCCGGCTATGCTCCCGAGGAATTCGCCGCCTTCGGGGTGTCACTGAACGAGCGTGGGAGCCGGATGACCGAGGCCACGGGGCTGATCCATCGGCTCTGGTCGGAGGAGAAGGTCACCCACGAGGGCCGACACTATCGGGTGACGAACGCCACGGTGGCGCCGCGGCCAGTACAGCACCCGCGGCCGCCGATATGGTTCGCCGGCTGGGTCGAGCCCGCCATCCAGCGGGCGGCCCGACTGGGCGACGCGTGGCTGGGAGGGCCGTCGGCGAAGCTGGATGAGCTGGCGACGTGCGTGCGCCTGTACCGGCAGGCCCGGGCGGCAGCCGGCCGCTCTCCCGAGAGCGGCGAGGTGGCGCTCATGCGGTATGTCTACGTGGCCGAGAGCTCGGAACGCGCCCGGGCGGTCGCCGGCTCGGCGTTCATCCGGTCCTTCGAGGCGACCTACTTCCGGTGGCCGCACCCCATCGTCAAGCGTCCCGCCGGAGACCTCACGATCGAGCGCTTGAGCGAAGACCGGATCATCCTCGGCGACCCGGCGAGCTGCATCCGTCAGATCGAGCGCTTCCAGAGGGAGCTGGGCCTCGCCCACCTCATCTGCCGCATCTCGACGCCGGGCGTACCTCCCGAAGCCGCCCGGGCTTCGCTGGCGTTGTTCACGCGCGAAGTCATGCCGGCCTTCGCCTGAGTCGGGCGAGGACGGGGAGCCGCCCGCGCTGGGGGCTGCCACCACGGATTGCGCTCTGTCCCCGCGAGTTGATAGGCTGAGGGCGCTGAACGGTGAGGAGGCCGAGATGGGGCTGGGTGGCAAGGTGGCGATCATTGGCAGCGGCGTCATCAAGTACGGGGAGAACTTCCACCAGAGTCTCACCGACATGATCTACGAGGCGGTCTCGCTGGCCCTCGCCGACGCGCGCGTGGAGCGGGCCCGGCTGCAAGCGGCCTGGCTGGGCTGTTACGAGCCGATGCTCTACGGCTTCGAGGGCAACTCCGGCACCTTCGTCTCCGATCCCCTGAACCTGGCCCCGATCCCGGTGACCCGGGTGGCCGCGTACTGCGCGACCGGAATCGAAGCCGTCCGCAACGCCGCGCTCGCCGTGGCCTCCGGCGAGTACGATCTGGTGCTGGCCGTGGGTGTCGAGAAGATGCGCGAGGTGCCCTCGCGGGGCAGCCTCGTGGCCCAGGCCGTGACCCGCGGCCACCCCGTGCTGAGCAAGGGACGGACGGCGCCGGGAATGTTCGCGCTGCTCGCTACCCGCTACTTCCGTGAGTATGGCGCCTCCGAGGAGGCGCTCTGCGCGGTGGCGATGAAGAACCACTACCATGGCTCGCTGAACCCCAAGGCGCACTTCCAGAAGGAGATCACCGCCGAGCAGTACGCTCGGGCCCCCAAGGTGGCCGAGCCGCTCGGGCTCTTCGACTGCTGCCCGACCACGGACGGGGCGGCCGCCCTGATCCTGACCCGCGCCGATCTGGCCCCCACCCTGGCCGAGCGCTACACGGTGCTGCGCGGCATCGCCTACGCCGTCACCGCCGGGTACTGGAACACCCAGTTCGATCCCTCGTGGGGCTTCACCTCCTTCCGCGCGACGCAGGAGGCGGCCAGGGCCGCGTACCGGATGGCCGGCATCACGGATCCCGCCCGGGAGATCGATGTCGCCGAGTGCCATGACTGCTTCACCATCACCGAGATCATCAACTACGAGGACCTCGGGTTCGCGGCGCCCGGCGAAGGACACAAGCTGGCGACGGCCGGCGTCACCCGGCTGGGCGGGGAGCTTCCGGTCAACACGTCCGGTGGGCTCA
>DATIAY010000126.1:0-23226 GCA_035457825.1 Candidatus Methylomirabilota bacterium | reverse complement strand
TGCCACAGGAGCACCTGCGATCCGTACGCGAGGCTTGCCGATCGGCTCCCCAGGGGTGGGGTAGTCACCGGCGCCGGAGCTTTGTCGCGTCGTGGCCTACTTCCGCCGGAGGCTGACCCCGTACCAGGTGCCGTCGACTTTGATCGTGCCCTGCAGCGTCCGAGAATCCTTCGACAAGGTAAGCTCGACCTGTAATCGTCCGCCGGCATCCTGTCCCGAGAACCAGCGCCCGGCCACAGCCGTGCGGGGTAGGGAGAGAGGTTCTCCCGAGCGCCGCTGCAGCTCATAGCTCTCGTGAAGACCACCCAGTCCCGAGTCCAGATTGCGGGCGCTGCTCAGCTGGAGCGTCGCCGTCGCGGTCGACCCGGTTTGGGCGACCGAGAGCGTTGCCAGCGCCTCGCTGAGACGGTTGGACATCCAGCCCTCCCACTGCCCGGCGAAGGGTTGCAGCACCGGGTCCGGAGGCAGTGCGGCGACCCGTGGTTCGGCGGGCTGCGGCCCGGCGGGGGCCGGTGCCCCCGACGGGGCAGGCGGCGGCGGTGTCACAGGCGGCGCTGAGGCGGACGGGGTCTGGGGCCCGCGGGCGGCTGGAGGGCTGGCGACGGGCTGCCGGGGCAGCACAAACACGAACTGTCCTTCGCCGTCGAGGCTGCCCCACTGCATGTCCTGCTTGTAGTCGGAGGCCTGGGCCACCCGCGGGTGCATCCAGGCCGCCAGCTCCGTTGCGGTGATCAGTCCATCGGCATTACCGTCGGCGTGACCTTCGAGGCCGCGCAGCAGGGTCCGCGTGAAGACGCCGTGGCCCTGGTCCTCGATGACGGGCTGATCCCGGCGGCCTGCCGTCAAGACCTGGATGGTCCGGCTCTTGAGGACTAGCTCCAGGTAGCGCTGGTCGGTAGTCGGCGGCGCCTGCGCCCTGACCAGACTGTACCCGCCATAGCAGGCGTCGACAGCGATGAGGATGTGCTTGGCGGCGATGCGCTGCCCGATCTGCTTGAGCTGCTGCATCGACAGCGCCGACAGGGGAAGATTGTCCATGTCCGCGTCGTGCGGCAACAGGTACCCCTCTTCGCCGCCGTGGGGCAACACCTCCGTCACGCCGTGCATCGCGAAGAAGACGAACACCCGATCGTCGGGACCGGCACCGCGCCGTATGACACCACTCAGGACCCGCTCGATCGCGACACGCGTGGCCTGGTCGTCGATCAGCAGAAAGATCTTATCGGGCGCGAAGCCGACGGTGGCCAGCGCTCGGGCGACCGATCGGGCGTCATTGGCGGCATAGTTGAGCGAGGCCACCCGGCGATCACGAAAGCGATCGACTCCGACGACGACGGCCCAGCTCTGGGCGTAAGGCTGGGCGATGGATGTTGCCGATCGAGGGGTGACCGCGATGCCACGATCCTGAGCAGCCATCGCGGCCGGCATGAGGACGACGAGAAGCGGCCCCAGAGCGGTAGCCAGGCGGCTCAGGCGCTCACACCAGCCCCGGCGATGCTTCACGCAGCGCCTCACTACGGCCGGACCAGCACGGTGACGGTGTTCCATACGTAGGCAGGAGATGAAGAGCCGGCGCTCGCCCCCCTCGCGGCGGCACCCCGTGTTCGGGCCAGGGTTTCTGGCGTCGGACGCCGGAGGCCGAGCCCGACCGCCTGCAGGCTGGCCTCATCGAGAGGTGCCGCGGTGATCAGGGCCAACGTCGTTTCCAGGCCGAAGGGCGGCGAAGCCTCGAACGTGAATGGCGCGCCAGGCCCGGGCACTTCGATGGGTCCGGTGCCCGACACACTCGCGTCGCGTTGATGATCATTGGGGAAGATGCGGGTGACATTCTTGTCGGCATCGATGTGGAAGAGGTAGAGGTGGCCCGGCATCGTCGCCGTGACGAAGTATCTGATCTCCTCACCCAGACGGAACGCCGCCCCGGCGCCGGGACGATTCGTGGTCACCTCCACCCGTGCGGAGCCGTGGGCCTTCGGACCGAGCTGTTTGAGGGCATCGAGAAAGTCGGTGGTGTCGGCGGCGTTGGCGGGACTCGCGGGGATGACCGACGGGATCGCTGCGGCCGGTATCGATTCCGACACCTGGGCCAGCTGGTTACCGGCCGAGTCGAGGGCCGTCAAGCTGACATCGACCTGGCCGGCCTGCGGCCGGTACGTCCCGACGATGGCGATGCTGCTGTCGTAGATCTTGCCGAGGGCACGAGGATCATTCGGATTCTGGACGCCGGCGACTTGCTTGACGGTGATGCCGCGGGTGCGTGGCGGGGTCGCGGGAAACACGCCTCCCTGCTGAACGATGGCGTTGACACGTTCCTGGAGCACCGCGCCGACCGGCCCGGAGTACGGTTGCCCCGTCTCTGCGAAATTGCCCACGGTGGTCGTTCCCGAAGCGAGCCCCGGTTGGCGACTGGCGGCGTTCTGCCTCAGCGTGGTCAGCATGGCGCGTAACCGGGCGTCCAGGTCCTGCGTGGGCGGTACGTAGGGCGGTGTGGCATGCGGTAGCTGTCCGGGGGATGGCGTCGGTACGGTGGGATCGGAGCCGCGGAGCAGACGGGAGCCCTCGCGGAGGATCCCCAGGACCGCGTCAAGCTTGGCCACCGGCGACCCCGGCGACATCCCGGTGCCGGGCGGCACTATCGGGACCGTCCCGACCTGGCCTGGATCCGTCCCCGGCCACGGCTGACCACTCGATTCCGATGATTCGGTCGGCGGCGGTGGCGATGGCGTATCCGGGACGCCTCCCGGGGGAACGTCACCCGGAGCCGGAACGGGCACGGCACCGAAGGGCCCGGGCTGATTGATCATGATGTTCTGCTGGGCGGCCAGGGCCGTGGTCGAGGCGGCGCCGAGCGTCCGCCGGACGTCGAGCTGGAGCTGCTGCATCCGCTCCATCCGCGCGGCAAACTCCGCCCTCGAGATCACACACGCGTTGTAGAGGGTGCATGTCTGATAGTGGTGCTGGATGATGTCGCTCCCTAGCGCGTCCGTTTCGATCAACTTGGAAGTCACGAACATGGCGGCCGCCTGGCCGCTCGCCAGCGCGGTAAGATCGGTCTTGAAGTCGCGGGCAAACTGCTGCAGCACTCCCCGGCAGTCCAACACGGGCCGGCGACCCTCGGGGCATGCGACTACGCTTCCCGTGAGACCGGTGGCGCTGCCGCCCCCTGCGCCAGAGCAGGCAACCAGGATTACCGAGACCGCGGCCCCGAGGAGGGTAAGGGATCGCCTGCGTGGGGCTGTGGCCGTGCTCCGTGGCAACGTGGCCAGACTCTGGCCCATTGGTCATCGGCTTGTCAAGCGAGGCGCGCGTTCGCTGAGCGCCGAGGGCTCTTAGAATGGCTTGTTGTTGATCAGGTCCCACCCGCCGGTGGTCTTGCCGAGCACCTTTCCCACGGGGTCGAGGGTGAACGCAGTCCAGCGAATCCTGCCGTAGCTCAGCTTGAGCTCTTCGGAGGGGGTACTGTCTGCGCCCGCCGTGGCCCCTCCCGCGGAGTACAAGGTGATCCTGACGTCGAAGAGCTCCAGCTTGAGGAACACCGGATTGGAGTCCCCCCGTCTCGCCAGGTCGATGACGACGGCAGGGATGACTTGACCGGTGGCCGCGGCCAGAGCCAGGGCGGGGGAGGCCGAATCCGTGGGCTTGGTGACGGCCAGCGGGCCGAACTGGACCCTCGACGGGGTGGGGCTGGTGGCGCTTGCGCCTGGCTGGCCATGGCTCCAGAGGAGGGAACGGATGATTATCCAGCCCTCCCGGCCTTTTGCGATGGACTCCCCCTTGAGACCCTGCATGAACAGATACCCATCGAAGGCGGCGTGGCCGACCTCGGCAGTCGCGAGGGCGGCTACGGTGGCGGTGAGGAGCGCAAGCGCGATCTTACGCATGGCGCCGTCTCCTTTCCTCACGAGCGCGGAGCCCTGGCCAGGGCACCTGCCCGACCGGAAGCGCAGGGGCTGTGAAGGATGGGCCCTCAGGGGTGGCGACGGGCCATCCCTCCAGCTGTTGGACGGTCACCACTCACGGAGGATCTCGTAGGTGGTGGTGCGCTGGACGGGCCGGAAGCCGGCCTCGCGGATGAGCGTGGTGATCTCCTCGACGGTGATCGTGTTCACGTAGTCGGCGGCCCGGTGCACGTTTTCCTCGAACAGCGTGCCCCCCCAATCGTCGGCCCCGAAATGCAGGGCGATCTGCCCGGTGCGCTTGCCCTCCGAGAACCAGGAGGCCTGGATGTGCGCGAAGTTGTCGAGGTAGAGCCGCGACACGGCCAGCACGCGGAGGTACATGTTAGGGCCCTGATACTGTTTGATCCACTTCTCGAGCAATGTGTTGCCCGGCTTGAATGACCATGGCACGAAGGCGGTGAAGCCGCCGTGCCGATCTTGAAGCTCCCGGATCGCATCGAGATGATCGAGGACGTCGTCCGGCTCCTCGACATGGCCGTACATCATCGTGGCCGTCGACTTGAAGCCCCGCCGATGGGCCCGGTCGTGGACGTCCAGCCAGGCGGCCGGGCCGCCCTTCTTGGGGGCGATGCGCTGACGCACCCGCTCGGACAGCACCTCGGCGCCGCCGCCCGGAATCGTCCGCTGGCCGGCCGCCCATAGCGCGTCCAGCACACCGTCGACGCCCCTAGCGCTGACCTGGGCCATCGTCTGGATCTCGGAGGCCGTGAAGAAGTGTGGGGTCACCTGCGGGAACCGGCGACGGGTCTCGCCGACGAGAGACAGATAGTACTCGAGCGGCAGGGCCGGGTTGTGGCCACCCTGCAGCAGCACGGTGGTGGCGCCGCGGGCCGCCGCGGACTCGATCCTGGCGAGGACCTCGTCCACCGTCAGCGTGTACGCCTCGGGATGCCCGGGTTTGCGATAGAAGGCGCAGAACTGGCAGTCCGTGACGCAGACATTGGTGTAGTTGGGATTGGAGTCGATCACGAAGGTGACACGGCCGCCGGGGCCGCGGGCCTGCCGGACCTCATGGGCCACCGCGCCCACCTCAAGGAGTGGCGCTCGGGTCAGCAGCCAGTGCCCCTCGGCCCGGTCCAGGCGCTTGCCCTGCAGCGCCTTGTCGCGGATCTGGTCGATCGTCACGACGCGAGCCGCCGCGGTCGGTGCGCCGGCAGGGTGACTCAGTTCCACACCTGGACGACGTTGTAGAGGGCGTCGCGCTCTACGGCGGTCTTGCCGGCATCGTGGATCATGCGCAGCAGGTGCTCTCGCGCGAGGCCGGCCGGGGTCTGAGCGCCCGCCATGTGCTGGATGCGCTCGTCCTCGAGGGTCCCGTTGACGTCGTCGGCGCCGAAGTGCAGGGCCACCGAGGTGGTGTCCTCGCCGAGCACGACCCAGTAGGCCTCGATGTGGGGGAAGTTGTCCAGGAGCAGCCGGGCGGCGGCGATGGTGCGCAGGCTGTCCGTCGGCGGCGTGGGCCGGGGCCGTAGGAGCGTTGTCCCCACCTGGTAGGCGAGAGGAACGAAGGTGAGGAAGCCTGCCGAGGCGTCCTGCTGCTCGCGGAGCCGGAGCAGGTGATCCACCCGCTCGGCCATCGTCTCCACGTGTCCATAGAGCATGGTGGCGTTGGTCGGGATGCCGAGGGCGTGGGCGATGCCATGGATCTCGCACCAGCGGTCGGCATCAGCCTTGCCGGCGTAGCGCAGGGCCCGGGCCAGACGCGTGGAGAAGATCTCGGCGCCGCCACCCGGCATCGATTGCAGCCCGGCGGCCTTGAGGCGGGTCAGCGCCTCCTTGGGCTCGAGCTTCCAGCGCCGCCAGAAATAGTCGATCTCGGCCGCGGTGAAGGCCTTGATCTGTACCCCGGGGTGAGCGGCGCGGATGGCGGCGATGATCCGCTCGTAGTACTCGAAGGGCCAATCGGGGTGGTGGCCGCCGACGATGTGCACCTCGCGGACCCCCTCGCGGACCATCGCCACCATGTCCTCGATGGTGTGCTCGTAGGCGCCGGCCTGACCCTTCTTGCGGGCGAAGTCGCAGAAGCTGCAGGACAGGACGCAGACGTTGGTGGGCGTGATGTGGCGGTTGATCACGAAGTACACGCGGTCGCCCTCGCGCCGGGACTTCGCCCAATCGGCCAGTCGCCCCACCCCGAGCAGGTCGTCAGTCTCGAAGATCAGCAGTCCGTCGTCACGGTCGAGCCGCTCTTCGCTGCGAACCTTCTCCCACACTTCCTCGAGGCGCTGATCGGCGAAACGCACCCACATCCTCCCTGATCGTCGTCTGGCCGTCTGCACTCTAAATGGCCGCCGCGGCACAAGTCAAGCTACCGAGGCCCGATTGCCGCCGCCGGGCCGGCGGTGCTATTCTTCGCGTCACCTATCGCGGCTCATCACACTCTCTTCGAGCAGGAGGATCCCGCATGGAGCGACGCAGATTCCTCGTCAAGGCAGGCGGCGTGCTGGCCGCGGCCGGAGCGGCCGCGACGGTGGAGGCGCCCAACGTCATCGCCCAGCCCAAGATCCAGTGGCGCATGGTCACCACGTGGCCCAAGGGTCTGGCAACGCTACACGGAGCGGCGGTCCGCTTTGCCGACATGGTTGACAAGATGAGCGAGGGCCGTTTGAAGATCCAGGTCTTCGCCGGTGGCGAGCTGGTCCCGCCGCTGCAGAGCTTCGATGCCGTTAGCGGGGGAACGGTCCAGGCGGCGCATTCGGCGGCCTACTACTGGGCCGGGAAGACTCCCGCCTGCCAGTGGTTCGGCGCGGTTCCGTTCGGGCTCAGCGCTCAGGGGATGAACGCCTGGTTCTACGAGGGCGGTGGGATCGGGCTCTGGCAGGAGGTCTACGCGCCCTTCGGCCTCATCGCCCGGCCTTGCGGCAACACGGGCACCCAGATGGCCGGGTGGTTCAAGAAGAAGATCAACTCCCTCGATGACTTCAAGGGGCTCAAGATGCGGATCCCCGGCCTGGGCGGCAAGGTTGTCGCCAAGGCGGGGGGCACCGTGGTCCTCCTGGCCGGCGGCGAGATTTTTCCGGCCCTCGAGCGCGGCGTCATCGACGCCACCGAGTGGGTCGGCCCCGAGGACGATCTCAAGCTCGGACTGCACAACGCCGCTCGCTACCATTATTATCCGGGCTGGCACGAACCGGGGACGGTCGAGGAGTTCTTCGCGAGCAAGAAGGCCTACGACGCGTTGCCGGCCGACGTGCGAAACATCGTCGACTTCGCCTGTCAGGCCAACAATCTCCACGTGCTCGCCGACTACAACGTCAAGAACGCCCAGGGATTGCATAGGATCCATACTGAAATGAAGGGCAAAGTGGAGGTACTCCCGCTCCCCGAGTCGGTCCTCAAGGGGTTGAAGCCCTTGGCCGAGGCGACGCTGGAAGAAGAAGCGGCAAGGGATCCGATGGCCCGGAAGGTCCACGACGCCTTCAAGAAGTTCCGGGCGCTCTACAACTCCTGGGACAAGGTGAGCGAGGATCCGTACCAGCGGCTGATCGCCGGCGTGTAAGCGGACCGCGGCGGCGGCCCAGATCGTGCGGGCGAGGCGGAGCGCGCGGGGCTCCGCCTCGTGGCGGTTTCGGCGGTCGTTACTTGAAGACGAAGCGGGGCAGCCAGGTGGCCGTGGCCGGGACCAGGGCGATGATAACGAGCCCCACGAGCTGGAGCACCACGAAGGGGATGATGCCGCGGTAGATGTGGCCGGTTGTGATCTCGGGCGGCGCCACCCCGCGCAGGTAGAAGAGGGCGAAGCCGAAGGGTGGAGTGAGGAACGACGTCTGGAGGTTGACGCCCAGGAGCACGCCATACCAGAGGGGATCGAAGCCCATCTTGAGCAGGACCGGTGAGATCACCGGCAGATGGATGAAGGCGATCTCGATGTAGTCGAGGAAAAAGCCCAGCACGAACACCAGCAGCATCACCAGCGCGAAGACGAGGTGGGGATCCAGTCCGGATCCGCCGACGTAGTGCTCGATCACGTGGTCGCCCCCCATGCCCCGGAAGGCCAGCCCGAAGGCGGTGGCGCCGACCAGGATGATGAAGACCATGCTGGTCAGGCGCGTCGTCACGTCCATCGTCGCCTGGAGCATGGTGAGGCTGAACCGCCGATTGAGCCAGGTCAGGGCCACCGCTCCGGTGGCGCCGACCGCCGCGGCCTCGGTGGGCGTGGCGATGCCGAAGAAGATGGAGCCCAGGACCGCCACGATGAGGGCGAGCGGCGGAATGAGGGTCCGCGTTACCCGGCGGGTCAGCTCCTGCCGGGAGACGGCGGCCCGCTCGGCGGCGGGGATCGGGGGCACCAGCGATGGCCAAAAGATGGCGACGCCGGCGACGTAGGCGACGTAAAGACCTGCCAGGATCAACCCGGGGATGAACGCCCCCAGGAACAGATCGCCCACCGAAACACCCAGGATGTCGCCGACCAGGACGAGGACGATGCTCGGCGGGATGATCTGGCCCAGGGTGCCCGAGGCGCAGATGATCCCGGTGGCCAGCTCTTTCTGATAGCCCCGGCGCACCATGGTGGGCAGCGAGATCAGGCCCATGGTGGTCACGGTCGCTCCCACGATGCCGGTGGTGGCGGCGAGCAGCGTTCCCACCAGGACCACCGAGATGGCGATGCCGCCCGGCACGCGCCCGAAGACGAGGGCCATCGTCTCCAGCAAATCCTCGGCGAGTCCGGAGCGCTCCAGCACGACTCCCATGAAGATGAAAAGGGGGACGGCGATGAGGGTGAAGTTACTCATGACGCCGTAGACGCGGAGGGGGAGGAGATTGAAGAAATTGAGACCGAAGGCATAGAGCCCGAAGATCAGCGCGGTGCCCCCGATGGTGAACGCGATCGGATAACCGAGCAGGATGAGCACGGTGAAGACCCCGAACATGAGAACCGGCAAGAATTCGCTCATGGCCGCTCGCTGGGGACGCGCAGCGCGTCGAAGCTCTTCACCAGCTCCGAGATGCCCTGCAGGCCCAGGAGAACGAAGCCGGCCGGGATGGCCATCTTGAGGAGATAGCGGGCGGGGAGCCCGCCGGGGTCGGGCGAGCCCTCCTGCACGGCCAGCGAGGCCTGGATGAAGGGGATGGAGGTTGAGACGAGCAGGAAGCAGGTCGGGAACAGGAACAGGACGGCGCCGATCAAATCGACCCGGGCCCGGGCTCGTGGCGATAGGCGAGCGTAGAAGATGTCCACGCGCACGTGGTCACCTTTGAGGTGCGCGTAGCCGGCGGCGAGGAGGAAGAGAACGGCGAAGAGGTGCCACTCCAGCTCCTGGATGAAGACGAAGCTCGTGTTGAACAGGTAACGCATGAGGACGTCGTAGGTCGTCACGGCGACGAGGAGCAAGCTCAGGAGGCGGATGGCGCGGCCGACGCGGTCGTTCACCCCGTCGATAGCGAGGGAGAGTCGCCGCAAGAATCCCACGTCGCTCCGGGCCCTCCCCAGCGGGCGCCGGTCGGGGCACGCCCGCGGACCGGGGGATTTCATCACGCGCGCTGGGGGGCGTCAAGCGCGAGGCGACGGCGAGCCCGCGAAAGCGCTGTGCTATCCTCTTACGCGACTCATGACCGCCGGCCGACGCTACTTCGACGAGATCCAGGTGGGCGAGGAGTACGAGTCGCCGGGGCGAACGGTCACCGAAACAGACATCGTCCTCTTCGCCGGGTTGTCCGGTGATTACAACATCCTGCACACCGACGCCGAGTTCATGAAGCAGTCTATCTTCGGTGAGCGCATCGCTCACGGGTTGCTGGGCCTGGCCATCCAGGCCGGGCTGTTCACGCGAGCCACGCAACCCTACGCCACACTGGCCTTCGTGGGGCTGCGCTGGAGATTCAAGAACCCCATCAAGATTGGCGACACCATCCGCGTTCTGGCCAGGGTCCTCGCCAAGAAGGAGACCGCCAGACCCGACCGTGGTCTCATCACGCTGGAGCGCAAAGTCCTGAACCAGCGAAGCGAGGTGGTGCAGGAGGGTGAGACGGACCTCATGGTCGAGCGCCGGCCATCCCGGCAAGGCTGAGGTCGCGACACCATGACCGGAGCTGCCCGCCTGTATTTCGAGGACGTGCAGGTGCCCGGCAACCTGGAAACTCCGGCCATGACGGTCACCCAGGCCCACGTCGGCCTCTACGCCGGGATCGCTCAGGAGCCGTTCGAGGTTCCTTCCGACGTGCCGGCGTTCCTCCCCCTCTGCCTCGCCACCGGGCTGGGCTGGCGGTCGCCCCAGCCGCCGCTGGCCGTGCTGGCCTTCCTCAACATCGAGTGGGAGATCGTGGCGCCCCTACGCGTGGGCGATACCATCCACAGCCGCTCGCGGACAGCTCTCAAGCGGTCGATGCGCGAGGGCGGTCTCGTGGTGGAGGAGCGCGAACTGGTCAATCAGGGTGGCCAGGTCGTCCAGAAGGGACGCTTCACGTTCCTGGTGGCCAAGCGGCCGACGGCCTGAGCCCCCGCTCTCCCGCTCCGCAGCCGTGCTAGACTGGCCGCCGCCAACATTCCCGAGGGGGGCCCACTCATCATGACCTTCGACCCACGCCACCAGAGCCGCGTCCTCCTGGACGGCGCCGACCGCGCCGCCGCCCGCTCGTACTTCAAGGCCATCGGCTTCACCGACGAGGATCTCGCCCGACCCCTGGTCGGCGTGGCCCACTGCTGGATCGAGATCACGCCCTGCAACTGGAACCACCGGAAGCTGGCCGAGAAGGTGAAGGAGGGCATCCGGGCGGCCGGGGGCACGCCGATCGAGTTCAACACGATCTCGGTGACCGACGGGATCTCGATGGGCACCGAAGGCATGAAGGCGTCGCTCATCAGCCGGGACATCATCGCCGATTCCGTGGAGCTGGTAGTACGCGGCCACCTTCTGGACGGCTTCGTGGGCATCTCCGGCTGCGACAAGACCATTCCCGCCATGGTGATGGCCATGGCGCGCCTCAACCTGCCCAGCGTGATGCTGTATGGCGGATCGATCCTCTATGGGGAGCACAAGGGCAAGCGGCTGACGGTGCAGGACGTCTTCGAGGCGATCGGGGCCTTCAACGCCGGTCGCATCGACGACCGCGAGCTGCGGGAGATCGAGAGCCGCGCCTGTCCCGGAGCCGGGGCCTGCGGTGGACAGTTCACTGCCAACACCATGGCCACGGCGTTCGAGATGCTCGGCGTGTCGCCCATGGGCTTCAACGATGTGCCGGCCGTGGACCCCCAGAAGGACGAGGTCGCGTTCCAAACGGGTCGCCTGGTCATGGATCTGCTCCGGCAAGGCGTGCTTCCCCAGCACATCATCACCAAGAAGGCGCTGCACAACGCCATCGCCGGCGTGATGGCGACCGGTGGTTCCACCAATGCCGTGCTGCATCTGCTGGCCATCGCCCGCGAGGCCCAGGTCAAGCTCACCATCGACGAGTTCGACCAGGTGTCCCGCAAGACTCCGCTGCTGGCCGACATGAAGCCCTGGGGCACCTACACCGCGCCGGAGATGCACGCGGCGGGTGGCATGGCGGTGGTCGCCAAGCGGCTGCTGGAGGCCGGCCTGCTCCACGACAAAGAGAAGACCGTGACGGGTCGGACCATCGGCGAGGAAGCGCGGGCGGCGCGGGAAGCGCCCGGTCAGAAGGTGATTCGTCCGCTCAGCAACCCCCTCAAGGGCTATGGAGGGATGGCCATCCTGCGCGGCAATCTGGCTCCCGAGGGGTGCGTGGCCAAGGTCTCGGGCCAGACCCGTGAGCTCCACCGCGGCCCGGCCCGGGTCTTCGACCGTGAGGAGGACGCCTTCGCGGCGGTGAAGGCCGGAAAGGTCAAGGCCAACGACGTGGTGGTGATCCGCTGGGAAGGACCCAAGGGCGGGCCGGGCATGCGCGAGATGCTGCACGTCACCGGGGCCATTCAGGGTGCCGGCCTCGGTCAGACGGTCGCGCTGATGACCGACGGGCGCTTTTCCGGGGCCACCCACGGCTTCATGATCGGCCACGTCGCCCCCGAGGCTGCCGACGGCGGGCCCATTGCCGCCCTCCGCAACGGAGACGTCGTCGTCATCGACATCAAGAAGCGCCGGCTCGACGTCGAGCTCTCGGCGGCCGAGCTCAAGCGCCGGCTCAAGGCCGTGAAGCCCCCCAAGCTCCGCTATCGGTGGGGCGTGATGGCGAAGTACGCGCGGCTGGTCTCGAGCGCGTCAGAAGGCGCCGTCACGGGCTAGCCGTTTCGCAGGGGGCCGGATGCTCACGGCCGAAGGGATCAGTCCCCGCTTTCTCAGCCTGCTCGAGAGCGAGCCGCTGGCGGCCATGAGCGTGCTCGACGTGGCGACCGGCCAGGGTCGGCTGGCCCTGGCCCTGGCCCCCCATTGCCGGAACGTGATCGGCATCGATCGCGAGCCCAGCCTGATTGACGAGGCGCGGCGCCGGGCCCAAGCGGCCGGTCTCGCCAACATCGCGTTCACGGTGGCCGACGCCGACCACGTCGATTTCACCGAAGTTCTGTCCGGGCGGCCTCGCGCCCACCCTGACATGGTCACCGCCCACCTCTACCTGTCGGACACGCTCGTGGCGAAGGCCAGCCAGGCGCTACTCCGAGG
Source organism: Candidatus Methylomirabilota bacterium (assembly GCA_035457825.1). Taxonomy (GTDB): domain Bacteria; phylum Methylomirabilota; class Methylomirabilia; order Rokubacteriales; family CSP1-6; genus 40CM-4-69-5. The sequence continues at coordinate 10,709 of DATIAY010000126.1, read as the reverse complement.
CGGTGTGCTGGCGTGCGTGGGGTTTCATGCCGACCAGTGGCGAGAGACGGGACGCCGGTCACGCTTCGCCTACGACGAAGACCAAATGGCGCGCGTCCTTGACGCGGGCGACTTCGCGGTCGAGCACCTGGAGGTCGAGCGCGACGTGCGGACGTTCGCATCGCTGGAAGCGGCGCTGGCCGCGGTCGTGGCGTTGGAGGACAGATGGCGCGCGGACGGCCGGTGGTTTCGCTACATCGCGTATCTAGAGGAGGGCGGACGCCAGCTGACGCGGGCCGCCCTCATCGTGAAGGCCAGGCGCCGGTGAACCTCGCGAGCGCGGTGCTCACCCGAACGATCAAGGATCGAGCGCTGGACCTGGGATTCGACCGGGTGGCGGTGGGCCCGGCCACGCCACCGGCGCACGCGGACGCCTTTGCGCGCTGGCTCGACGCCGGATATGCGGGAGACATGGCCTATTTGGCCCGGACCCGGACCGAGCGTACCGACCCCGGGCGGTTGCTTCCCGGTGTGCGCTCGGTGGTAGCGGTGGCCCTCAACTATGCTCCGCCAGACGCGATGCCGACGGACTGGCAACCGGTGGCGCGGTACGCCTGGGGACGCGACTACCACGATGTCATGCGGCCGAAGCTCGCGGCCCTGGCCGCCCTCATCGAGGAGAAGGCCGGGTCCGATGTGCGGAGCCGCGCGGCCGTGGACACCAGCGCGGTACTCGAGCGTGACCTGGCCGCGGGCGCGGGGCTCGGCTGGATCGGCAAGAACACGAACTTGCTGTCACCCGGGCTCGGCTCCTACTTCTTCATCGGAATCGTCCTGACGACAGCTTCCCTCGCGCCGGACTCCCCTCAGCCCGATCGTTGCGGCACCTGCACCGCGTGCCTGGACGCCTGCCCCACGCAGGCGTTCGTGGCGCCGAACGTCCTCGACGCCCGGCGCTGCGTCTCCTACCTGACCATCGAGCACCGTGGCGACGTCGCGCCTGACCTGGCCGGCAGTCTGGGGGATTGGATCTTCGGTTGCGACGTCTGCCAGGAGGTGTGCCCCTGGAACCGCAAGGCGCCGCCGACGCGGGAGCCCGCGCTGGCCCCGGAGGCACCGCTCGGCCCACTGGGCGCGCTGCTGGACCTGGACGACGATGGCTTTCGGGCCCGCTTCAAGGGTAGCGCCATCTGGCGCGCGAAGCGGCGGGGCCTCGTTCGGAACGTGGCGCTGACGCTCGGCAGTCGGCGCGAAGCTTCGGCGGCGCCCGCGCTGCGCCGCTTGCTGAACGACCGCGAGCTGGTCGTCAGGCGGGCAGCGGCCTGGGCTCTCGAGCGCATCCACGACGGGCGAGACCGTTCTGATCTGCCATCGGCGTGACCGCCGCTGGCGGTCCCGCGCCGGGTTATAGAGTAGAATCGCCCGGTTGATGTTCACTGGTGATCGCGTCGCTGGTGGTATCCTCGTCGCGCTCGCGCTGGGCGTCCTCATCGAGAGCCGGGTGCTGCCCATCGGCTCGCTTCGCAACCCTGGCCCGGCCTACATGCCGGTCGTACTGGCTCTCCTGCTCCTCGGGTTCGGGATTCTTCTGATCGCCCGCCGCGGGTCGGCGGCTCGCGCGGCCAGTGCCGGATGGTCGGACTGGCGCCATGCTGTCGCGATCCTGGCCGCCTGCTCGTTCGCCGCGCTGGCCCTCGAGCGCCTCGGCTATCGCCTGACCATCCTCATCGTGATGGTGTTCCTGCTCGCTGTGGTGGAGCGCCGCGGAGTGCTCGCGACGTCCCTGTTCGCGGTGGCCCTGGCCTTCGGCTCTTATTTCCTGTTCGGCACCGTCTTGAGGGTCCCGCTCCCCCGGGGGCCGCTGGGGTTCTGAACGGGATGGTGGAGACGTTCCAGAACCTCTACCTTGGCTTCGCAGTGGCGCTCGCACCGGGCGTCTTGCTCTACGCTTTCCTGGGCTGTGTGGTAGGCACCCTGGTCGGCGTCCTGCCCGGTGTCGGGCCCCTGGCCGGTATCAGCCTGCTGCTGCCGGCGACCTTCGGGCTGGACGCCACGCGGGCCATCGTGATGCTGGCCGGCATCTACTACGGCGCGATGTACGGAGGCTCGACCACCTCGATCCTCATGCGAATCCCCGGCGAGGCAGCCTCCGTCATGACCTGCATCGACGGTTACGCCATGGCCCGCAAAGGACGGGCGGGCCCGGCGCTGGCGATCGCCGCCGTCGGCTCCTACGTCGCCGGCACCGCCAGCGTCGTCGCCCTCATGTTCCTGGCCCCGCCGCTGGCCCATTTCGCGCTGCGCTTCGGGCCGCCCGAGTACTTCGCCCTGCTTGTGCTGGGCCTCCTGGTGCTGGCCTACATGTCCACCGGCTCCATGATCAAGGCCCTGGCCATGGCCGTGTTCGGCCTGCTGCTGGGCATGGTAGGCATCGACCAGATGTCGGGCTACTTCCGGTACCACTATGGCGTGATGGAGCTCGGCGACGGCCTGGGCGTAGTTCCCGCGGCCGTGGGGCTCTTCGGCCTGAGCGAGATCATGCTCACGGCCGGGCAGGCGGTCCGTCCCGACGTCGTCAAGCCCCGGCTGCGCGAGCTGCTGCCGTCGCGGCAGGAATGGCGTGAGTCGGCCGGCCCCATCGGGCGGGGAACCGCGCTGGGCTTTCTCATCGGTATCATACCCGGCTCGGCACACATCATCTCCAGCTTCGTGTCCTACGCCGTGGAGCGGCGGTGGTCCCGGACGCCCGATCAGTTCGGCAAGGGCGCGGTGGCGGGCCTGGCCGGGCCCGAGTCGGCCAACAACTCGGCGACCTCAGGGGCTTTCGTGCCGATGCTGGCCCTGGGGGTGCCGTCGGGGCCGATCCCGGCGGTGATGCTGGCGGCCATGATGGTCCACGGGGTGAGCCCGGGACCCCTGCTGATCCGGCAGCAGCCGGAGCTGTTCTGGGGTTTCATCGCCTCCATGTACGTGGGCAACGTGGTGCTCCTGGTGCTCAACCTGCCGCTGGTGGGGTTGTTCGTGAACCTGCTGAGGATTCCCTACCACTTCCTCTATCCCGCTATCCTGGTCTTCTCCATCGTGGGCGTCTACGCGGTGAACAACAGCGTGGTCGACGTGTGGATCATGCTGGGGATGGCGCTGGTGGGCTACGGGCTACGCAAGCTCGACTTCGAGACTGCCCCCATCGTGCTGGGGCTCGTCCTGGCCCCCATCATCGAGATGAGTCTGCGCCAGTCCCTGGCCATGTCCGATGGGCAGTACGCGATCTTCCTCACCCGTCCCATCGCCGCGACGTTACTGGCGGTGGGAGCCGCGCTCATGCTGCTGAGCCTGCGGCCCCTGCTGACACGGGGCCTGGACTGGCGCGCGCGGCTGACCCTGGCCGAGAAAGGAGAGTAGGTATGGGCCGCATCGCCGTCCTGACTGTCCTCGCCCTGGCCGCCGTGACCGCTGGTGTCACCGCCCAGGACGCTTTCCCGTCGCGTCCCATCACGATCGTCGCGCCCTTCCCGCCCGGGGGCGTGGCTGACCTCACCGCCCGCCCGGTGGCGGCGGCGATGGAGAAGGTCCTCAAGTCCCCGGTGAGTGTCCTGAACAAGACGGGCGCGGCCGGCGCCGTCGGGATGCAGTATGTCGCCACCAGCAAGCCGGACGGCTACACGCTGCTGCTGGCGCTGTCCTCCATCTCGATCATTCCCGAAGCCGACAAGCTCTTCGGCCGCCCGCCGGCCTTCACCGTCGATCAGTTCGAGCCCATCGCGCTCATCTCGGCGGATCCGACGATCCTCGTCGTCCGCGCCGAGAGCCCCTGGAAAACGGCCAAGGAGTTCATCGACGACGCCCGAAAGCGGCCGGGACAGATCACCTACAGCTCCTCCGGTATCTATGGGACGCTGCACATGGCCATGGAACTGCTCTCCCACGCGGCTAGCATCAAGATGCGCCACGTGCCGACCGCCGGAGCGGGTCCAGCCCTGACCGCCATCCTCGGCGGCCACGTCGACGCGCTGGCCTCGGGACCAGCCGTCGTGATCCCGCACATCAAGGCCGGCAAGCTACGCCCGCTCGCCGGGTGGGGGGACAAGCGCGTGGCCGCGCTGCCCGACGTGCCGACGTTCAAGGAGCTCGGCTATCCCGATGCCGAGTTCTACATCTGGGCGGGGCTCTTCGCGCCCCGGGGCACGCCCGAGCCAGTAATGGCCAGACTGCGGGAGGCCACGCGCGCCGTCGCCAACGATGCGGACTTCAGGGGAGCCATGGACAAGATGCAGACGCCCATCGCCTTCAAACAGGGCGCGGAGTTCAAGGCATTCTTCGAGGCCGATGCCAGACGCCTGGCCGAGGGTATTCGCCGCGTGGGCCGCATCGAGGAGAAGAAGTAGGCCCGCGTGCTACAATTTCTCGCGTCATGGCCATCCTGAAAGTCGCCCGGCTGGGCCACCCCGTGCTGCGCCAGCAAGCCCAGCCGGTGCCGGTCGACATACTGCGCTCGACGGAGGTCCAGCAGTTCATCGACGACATGATCGAGACAATGCGCGAGTACGACGGCGCCGGACTGGCCGCTACCCAGGTTCACACGCTCAAGCAGATCGCCGTCATGGAAGTGCAGGCCAACCCTCGCTATCCACAGGCGGCGCCGATCCCGCTCACGGTGATCGTCAACCCGGTGGTGACGCCACTCACGGAAGAGACTGACGAGGACTGGGAGGGCTGCCTCAGCGTCCCCGACATGCGAGGCATGGTGCCGCGGTACACCGCGGTGCGGCTGGAGTGCCTGGATCGGTCCGGCCAGCGTGTGGACATCGTCGCCAAGGACTTCTTCGCCAGGGTGATCCAGCACGAGACCGATCATCTCAACGGCATCGTGTACCTGGACCGCATGCGTGATCTCGCCACCCTGAGCCACATCGCCGAGTGGCAGAAACACTGGCTTGGGATCCGGGAGCAATCCGATTAGCGACACGGGGGGCCCCGAAATGGCCCCCCAGACTGGTGACTTGGGGGGCCCCGAAATGGCCCCCCAAACCCCCCAGGCCGTCGCGGGGCGGACGCCCCGCTCCGGCTCTCCCCAGGGCTCCGTGCTGGCGGTGGTGAAGGATCTCTTTTTCGTCGCGCGCATCCGCGAGACCGCGCGCTTGGCCGAAGTGGAGCTGACCTTCGCCCGCAGCCTCGAGGAAGTCGCGACGAAGCTGTCGGGGCGCCCGCGCTTCGTCTTGCTCGATCTCACGGCCGGATTCGACTACGAGGGCCTGTTCCGGATGCTGGCGGGGGCCGCGGTGCCCGTGCTCGCCTTCACCACCCACGCCCTGGCTCGCCAGACCCAGCCCTGGCACGGCCGCTGTGCCCGCGTCGTGACCAAGGAGACACTGACGGCGGAGCTGCCGACCCTGCTCCGCGAGGGGGTGCCGGCATGAACGCTGCGGAGTTCGTGGCCAAGCTCGACGCCGACAACCGGGCGCTGCTCGACCGGCTGGCGCCCGACGACACGCTCAAGCCGGAGGTCGAGGGCGACCTCACGGTGCCCAATTTGCTGAAGGTCGCCCTCAAGAACGAGATCGAAGCCACGGAGATCGCCGCGCGCTGGCTCGTCACCACCGAGGACGTCGATGTCAAGCTGGCCCTGGCGCGCCAGGTCGGTGACGAGGCCAAGCACTACCGCCTGATCGCGGACCGGCTGCGCGGCCTAGGCCTGGACCTCACCGGCTTCAACCCGCTGGCCAAGGGCTGGGGGCCGCTGTTCTCCTACCTCGACACGCTGCCGACGACGGTGGAGCGCGTGGCGGCGGGTCAATTCACGCGCGAGGCCATCGCGGTCGTCAAGAACCGCCAGTTCATCGAGTTCTGCGAGCGGGCGGGGGACCGGGAGACCGCTAGTCTCTATCGCGACGTGATCGAGCCCGACGAGACGTACCACCATGAGCTTGGCCGGCGGCTGCTCCTGCGCCTGGCCACCACCGCCGAGGCTCAAGCGGCGGCGGCGCGGGCGGCGCGGCGGACCCTCGACCTCGCCGACGAGCTGCAGCGGATGGCGCTGGCGGGCGCCGGGATCCATCACGCCCCGGGTTGCTGATGGGAGAACGGCTCGAGCAGTTCGCCGAGCTCGTCCGGCTCCCGGAGGATGCCCTGGACCTGGGACTGGGGGCGCTACTCATCGCGCAGGTGGAGCATCCCCGCCTGATGCCGGCGCACTCCCTCATGCACCTGGACGAGATGGCGTCCGCCTCCGGCGCCGCCCGTGTCGGCGACCCGCTCAAAGCGCTGCACCGCCTGCGGGAGTTCCTGTTCGAGGAGGAGGGCTTCAGCGGCAACGCCGAGGATTACTACGACCCGCGCAATAGTTGCCTGAACGACGTCCTGGAGCGACGGGTAGGCATTCCCATCACGCTGTCGCTGGTGCTGATGGAAGTGGGCCGCCGCGTGGGGCTGAGCATCGTGGGGGTCGGCCTGCCGGGTCACTTCGTCGTTCGCGCCGAAGTCGGGTCAGATCCGGTCCTGCTGGACCCCTTCGACGGCGGCGCTGTGCTCACGCACGAGCGCGCCGCCGAGCTGGTCGCCCGGGCCACCGGCCGCCCCGTGCGGCTGACCGAAGCCCACTTCGCCCCGGCGACCAAACAGCAGATGCTAGGCCGGATGCTGATGAACCTGCGTGGCATCTACTGCCGCCGCGGGGACTGGGACAAGGCCCTGGCCGTCTTCGATCGGCTCCTGACCCTGGATGAGCGCGTGGTGACCCATCGGCGCGATCGTGGGACAGTCCTCGTCAAGCTGGGCCAGCTCCACCAGGGAGCGATCGACTGGGGGCGTTACCTCGAGGCCTGCCCAGAGGCCCACGATGCCGAGAACGTTCGCCAACAGCTCCGGCGGGTCCGCGAGCAACTGGCCGCGCTCAATTAGGAGGACGGGGGGGCCCGACTGGGAGCCGTGAATTCCCGGTTGATGCGCGTGGTCGCCTGGATGGTGATGGCCACGCTCCTCCTGCCCGCCTGCGCCTCGCGCAACGTGGCTCCCATCGGCGCCGGTGGCCAACCCTTCCGCCCGGAGGCAGACGAGCGCACGCTGTGGGACCGGGCCGAGAAGGAGGAGCAGGCGCTTGCCAAGCGCACCAGGGCCTACGACGACCCGCTGCTCGAAGAGTATCTGGGCGTCATCGCCGACCGCCTGATGCCCGACACGGTACGAGCGGCCGGGGGGCCGGGAATCAAGGTCGGCGTCATCCGCGATCCCACCCTCAACGCCTTCGCGATGCCGAACGGCAGGATCTACGTCCACACCGGGCTGCTCAGCCGGCTGGAGAACGAGGCTCAGCTCGCCACGATCCTCGGCCACGAGTTGACGCACGTCACCCACCGTCACGCGCTCAGATATTCCCGGGACGCCCAGACTAAGCAGACGGTCTACACCGCGGCCGCGGTCGCGGCCAGCATCGGCGTGGCCGTGGCCGCCGGCTCCACGGCGCGATCCGGCGACCATGTGGGAGCGGCCGTGCTGAGCCAGACCGCCAACGCCGTCCTCGGGCTGGGGCTGGCCCTGGCCACGGTGGCGGCCATTCAGGGCTACGGTCGCGACCTCGAGCGCGAGGCCGACCACGAGGGAATGGAGCAGCTCGTGCGGGCCGGCTATGATCCCCAGGAAGCCCCGAAGGTGTTCGCGCTGCTGCGCGAGGAAACAGGGGAGCGGGGAGCGGTGGAGACCTTCTTCTTTGGCAGCCATCCCCGTCTACAAGAGCGGATCGAAACGACGAGCGCGCTGGTGAGGACCAGGTACGCGGTGCTCGATCCTCCGCGGATTCGGGACACCGAGGATTTCGCGCTGAGGACGCGGACCGTCGTGCGCGAGAACGCCTACGAGGATATCCGCATGGGACGCTTCGCGCTCGCCCAGCGCCAGCTCGACCGGGTCCTGAGCGTCACGCCGCGGGACCCCATCGCGCACGTCTATTACGGCGACCTCCACCGGCTCCGATCGCAGCGGGTCAAGAGTCTCGACGACAAGAAGACCCAGGCCCGCCAGGCGCGGGAGCGCTACGAGCGGGCCGTTGAGCTCGACCCCGCGCTGCCCGACCCCTGGCGCCAGCTCGGCTTCCTCTATTACCAGCAGAAGGAGACGGACCGGGCCAAAGCCGCGTTCGAGAAGTATCTGGCGCTCAAGCCGGACGCGCCTGACGCCGGACGAATCCGAGAGTACCTGCTCGAGCTGGGCCGCTGAATCTGGGTCAGACTGGGGCCACCTGGGCGCGCGGACTCGGGCTGGCGGTGATGCTGTTTCTGGCCTGGCAGGTGGCGGCCCGTGGCGTGGGGTACCGATCGCCCGGCGTTCTCGTCGGTGTCCTGGATGGCGCCAACTTCGTCTTTCACGAGGCCGGCCACGTGCTGTTTTTGTTCTTCGGCCAGACCCTGCACGTGCTCGGCGGCTCGCTGACCCAGGTCGGCATTCCCATCGCGTGCACCCTGTCGTTCTGGAGGCGCCGACGGTTCGCCGCGGCCGCCGCCACGCTGTTCTGGACAGGGGAGAGCGTGACCCACGTGGCGATCTACATCGCCGACGCCCGCACTATGGCCCTGCCGCTTCACGGCGGACCGGGGGTCATCCACGACTGGAACTATCTGCTGAGCCGGGCCGGTGTCTTGGACTCGTCGCCCGGGCTGGGTCAGGCCGTCGGCGGTGTGGGCCTCCTGCTCATCCTCGGCGCCGTCGGCCTCCTGGCCCTGGATCTCTTGCGGGTCCGCAGCGGCCCTAGCCCGGCCCCTGTCACCACCGATCCGCCCCCCACAGGTTAGACGGTCGACGCTACCGGGCGAGCAAACGCTCGATCAGGCTCCGGTCCGCGGGCGGGAAGTCGTAGTCGCGGAGGCGGCTGGCCTCGACCCATTCCATCCGCTGCGCCTCTCGGGGCACGATGGCGCCGGACTCCAACTGGCAGTCGTAGAAATGGATCACCACCGTGCGTTCCGGATACTCCCAGCGCACCGTGTCCACCCGAGCGACGACGGTGAACGCCGCCGAAAGCTCTTCCGTCAGCTCCCGTCGCAGGCATGCAGCGGGGGTCTCGTCGCGTTCGAGCTTGCCGCCAGGAAACTCCCACAGACCTGCGAGATGTGACCCGAGGCGTCGCTGCGTGATCAAGTACCGGCCGTGAGCGTCTCGGATGAGGGCCGCGGCGACTTCGATGACCGACGGTGTCCTCAGGGGGAGGCCGTCCCCTCGAAGGGATAGCTGCGACACAGATCCTGCATGGGACATTTCGGACAGTGGGGACGTCTTGCCGTACAGAGAGTTGCACCGAAGTCCATGAGAGCTTGATTGAAGTCATAGCCACGCCCGCGGGGCACCAGCCGGGCGGCCAGCTCCCAGAACGGCCTGTCACCGCGCAGGCGTCGGGCGCGTTCGTTCCCGACAAATACGCGGCGGAGCACGCGGCGGACGTTGGTGTCGAGAACGGCCGCATCACGGCCATAGGCGAAGGCCAGAATGGCGCCGGCGGTGTAGCGACCGATCCCGGGCAGCGCGCGCAGCCGGTCATCGCTGTCGGGAAGCCGGCCGCCGTACCGCGCAAGGGTCTCGCGGGCGATCTGGCGGAGCCGCACGGGCCGAGCGTTGTACCCCAGCGGATACCAGAGGCGGCGCACCTCGTTCACGGGGGCGACCGCCAGGCGCTCGATCGTGGGGTAGCGGCGCAGGAACTCGTGGTACTTGGGAATGACTCTGCCCACTTGTGTCTGCTGCAGCATGATCTCGGAAACGAGCACGCGGTAGGGGTTGCGGGTGCGTCGCCACGGCAGGTCCCGTCCGTGCTTGCCGTACCAGGCGAGCAGCCGACGCTGGAAGGCGCGCGCCGTCGCAGCGTCCAGCTTCAGCACGGCGCGCAGTCTAGCACGGCGGCGTAGAATAAGGCCGATGGCGCCGAATCGCTTGCCCCTCCACGACCAGCACGCGGCGGCCGGCGCGCGCTTCGCGGCGCCCTGCGAGCTCGAGCTGGCGCTGGACTACGGCGACCCGGCCGCCGAGTACGCCGCGGTCCGCCAGGCGGTGGGCCTGATCGACAGGAGCGACGCCGGCCTCGTCGAGGTGACCGGGCGCGATCGGGCCGCGTTCCTGCACGCGATGCTCAGCAACGACATCAAGACGCTCGGGCCCGGGCGTGGCTGCGCCGCCGCGTTCCTCGACATTCACGGCAAGGTCCAGACGCTGCTGGTGGTCTTAATCTTGGAAGCGCGCATCCTGCTGGTGAGCCCGCACGGGATGGCCGCCAAGACGATTGGGGATCTCGACCAGTACCTGTTCTCGGAAAAAGTGACCTTTCGTGACGCTACGGGTGAGCTGACCCTGCTGCTGCTCGCCGGTCCTGCCGCGCCCGCGCTGGTCCGGCGCCTGACCGGCAGCGATGTCCCCGTCGAGCCCTGGGCCCACATCGCGGCGAGGCTGAGCGGGACTGACGTACGGCTCATCCGCGGGGCCGGCGAGACGGGCGAGCCGGAAGTGTGGGTGGTGGGCACGGCCGGCGACGAGCTGTGGTCGGCGCTGCTGGAGGCCGGCGCGCGGCCGGTGGGCTTGACGGCCCACGAGTCGCTCCGCATCGAGACGGGCACGCCACGCTTCGGCCACGACGTGGACCAGTCGGTGCTGCTTCCCGAGCTCGCGTGTCCGGACCTCGTCTCGAACACGAAGGGATGCTATCTCGGCCAGGAGGTGGTCGTGAGGATCCGCGATCGTGGCCACGTGAATCGCCA
>DATIAY010000125.1:0-3949 GCA_035457825.1 Candidatus Methylomirabilota bacterium | reverse complement strand
CCGTCGTCCATGCGCTCGGTCACCACGGCGATCTGGCAGTCCCGGGCAGCCGGGAACGTCTTGCGCTCGATCATCGCGTCACCTCACGACGAGTCTGCGCCCTCGCCAGCAGTTTGCCCCAGATGCGCTGCCGTCAAGCGGAAGCCGGGCCGGAGCGGCCCAATACGCGAGTGCCTCACCGCTTCGAGCCCTGGCTTCGCGGCGCAATCGGTCGTGTCCCTCTGGGGGACGACCCTGCTCTTTGGACAATTGCGGGGGGCCCCCTCGAATTTCAGAGCAATCCAGGCGTTGGGGGTCTTGGGGGGGCCGTCGAGCACCACGCCGAGGACGGCGCCGGCGAAGTGCGGGGGAGGGGGGCCGTCGAGTCCGCCTCCGAGCAAGCTATTTCACCGCGCCGGCGGTCAGCCCCGAGACGTAGTAGTCGAGGAAGAACACGTAGAGCAGCACGATCGGCACCGAGGCCAGCACGGCGCCGGCCATGAGCCCGCCCCAGAAGTAGATGTCACCGCGAATCAGCTCGCTGGTGACGCCCACGCTGGCCGTGATCTCCTCGGACGACGACGTGAACGTCAGCGCGTAGATGAACTCGTTCCAGGAGAGCGTGAAGGCGAACAGCACCGCGCAGACCAGTCCCGGGATCGCGATGGGCAGCACGATGCGCATGAGCGCCTGGACCCGGGTAGCGCCGTCCACCATCGCGCACTCCTCGACCTCTTTGGGCACGGTGCGGAAGTAGCCCATGAGCAGCCAGGTGCAGAAGGGCACGAGGAACGTCGGATACGTCACCACCAGCGCCCACTTCGAGTCGGCAAGGCCGAGCCAGTGCACCACCTGGGCAAGCGGCAGGAAGAGCAGCGAGGTGGGCACCAGGTAGGTGACGAAGATTCCCGTGCCGAAGGGACCGACGCCGAAGAACTTGAGCCGGGCCAGGGCGTAGGCGGCGATGGTGCCGATCACCACGGACAGCGTGGTGGCGATCACCGTCACCAGCAGGCTGTTCTTGATCCACGTGAGGAACCCGGTCTCCCACAGTAGATTCTGGTAGTGCGCCAGCGTGGGACCCTGGCGGATCAGCAGCGGGACCGACGCGCGGTCGTACAGCTCCCGGTCCGTCTTCAGCGACGTCATCGCCATGTGATAGAAGGGGAACAGCGCGAAGATCAGGAACGGCAGGAGGCCCAGGTGCAGCAGGATCTTCGCGCGCAGCGGCCGCCGCCTGACCGCCATCAGTAGGCCTGCCGGCGAACGAACCGCAGCTGGATCCACACGACGAACACGAGCACCGGGAAGAGATAGAGCGAGATCGCCGCGCCCTGACCGATCTGCCCCGACTCCAGCCCGACCTGGCGCGCCAGCGTGGCGAACAGGTGCGTGGAGTTGATCGGCCCGCCGTGGGTCAGCACGTACACGATGTTGAAGTCGCTGAAGGTGAAGATCGTCGAGAATAGGATGACGATGGCCATCACCGGCTTGAGCAACGGTAGCGTGATGTGCCAGAACCGCGCGACCGGGCCCGCCCCGTCGGCCTCGGCCGCCTCGTACAGCTCCTTCGGGATCGCGACGAGGCCGGCCAGGATCGTGATGGCGAAGAACGGCAGGCCGCGCCAGACGTTGACCGTCACCACCGCCGTCATCGCGTAGTACTTCTGCCCCAGCCAGTTCGGCCCCGGCGGGTCCATGAGACCGAGCGCGATGCCCGTCCAGTTCACCACGCTGTAGAGCGAGTTGAACATCCACCACCAGCCGAGCGTGCTGAGCGCGGTCGGGATCACCCACGGCAGCAGCACCGCCCCGCGGATCATCCGCTTGAACCAGAGCTGCTCGTTGAGCAGCAGCGCCAGCGCCATGCCCAGCACCAGCTTGAACGCCACCGCGGCGCCCGTGAAGACGAAGGCGTTCTGGAAGGTCTGGCGGAAGGAATCGGCCTCCCACAGGGCCACGAAGTTGCGGAGGCCCACGAAGTGGCTGGGGCGGCCGATGAAGGCGTCGGACATCGCGAAGTAGAGCGCCATGACGAACGGGTAGGCCACGAGCACGAGGATCAGGACCAGGGCGGGGGTGACGAAGGCCGGTCCCAGGAACCGCTCGTGGTCGAGCAACTCCCGGAGCCGGAGCCCACCCGGGGGCGGAGGGGAGCCGACGCGGACACTCCCGACGGCCACGGAACGTTACCCGGCCATGATCCGCTTCATTTCCTTCTCGGCCCAGGCGACCGCCTCCTTCGTCGCCGTGCCGGTCACGGCCTTGGCAATCATGTTGGGCAGGATGTACTCGTTGGTGATGCGCTGGACCTTGTCGGTCCCAGGGGCGGGCCAGCCGTAGAGATGGTACTGGACGCCGGGCGCGGTGAGCGCCGCGTACTTCGGGTCCGTCCTGAGGACCGGGTGGTCCACGAGCTTCTCGTAAATGGGCAGGTTGAAGGCGTCCGCCGTCATGATCCACTCGTCGTAGACCTCGCGCTTGCCGACGAGGTAGCGGATCCACTCCTTGGCCAGCCCGATGTTCTTGGAGAACTTCCAGATGCCCATAGCGCGCGGCACGTCGGTCTCGTGGCGGCCCTGGGGCCCGCCGAGGCTCCGGTGGTGGTTGATCAGGTCCGCCGTGGGCAGGTTCCGCTTCTTGGCCACGATGTAGGTGCTGACCGGGTTGTGGATCCAGCCTGCCTTGCCCTGCTGCATCGACTCGTTGTTGCTGGCGTCGGTCCAGGAGAGCACCTCGGGCTCCATGCAGTCGCGGAACATCTTCTTGTACCACTCGATCATCTGCTCGGTGGCGGGGGAGTTGATCTTGACGGTCTTGCCGTCCTTGTCCACCTCCATGCCGCCCAGCGACCAGAGCACCGGCCCGCCGGTGGAGATGCTGTCGTAGTTCTGCGCGATGGGGATGCCCACCGGGTGCCCCATCTTCTTCAGCTCCTTGCCGACTATGTAGAGGTCCTCCCAGGTGTCGGGCACCTTGAGCCCGGCCTTCTTGAAGAGGTCCTCGCGATAGGTGGCCACGAAGAGCCCGTGGTACATGGGGACGGCGCGCCACACCCCTTTCACGTAAGCCCCCTCGTACCCCGAGGATAGCGCCTTGCCGTGCTTCTTCTCCAACTCGGCCACGACGTCGGAGACGTCCGCGAGCTGAGGCTCGTAGAGCCAGGGATAGTGCATGCGCAGCTCGACCAGGTCATGGCCGGCCTGGGTCTGCACCTCGGCGGCGAGCTTCTGCTGCTGCGGGCCCATGTGGGAGATGTAGTCGATCTTGATCTTGATGCCGGTGTCCTTCGTGAAGCGCAGGGCTATCTCGTTCTGCTTCTTGTCCATGGCCGGCGCGAAGTTGTTCCAGCAGAGGTACGAAATCTCGCGCTGCTGGCCACGCGCGGGCGGGACGCCGGCGGCGAGGATGCCGGCGAGGCCTCCGACGGCGGTGGTCGCGAGGAACTCACGGCGGCTCGGGTGTTCCATGGGTGCCTCCTGTGTCGGGATCGCAGCGGTCAAGACACTTTGCGTCGGACGGCTTTGGCCGGTGAGATTAGAGGGTGGGGGCGCGGCTGTCAAGGAATGGCGGTCATGCCTTCGGCGGGCTCCACCCCTTGAAGCGCTCGCGCAGCGCCTTCTTGTCGAACTTCCCGACGCTGGTCTTGGGCACGGCCTCGATGAGCACGACCTCGTCGGGCAGCGCCCACTTCGCCAGCTTGGGCTGCAGGTACTCGAGGATCTCGGCGGGCTCGAGCGTCACGCCGGGCTTGGGGACGACGCAGGCCAGCGGGCGCTCGATCCACCGGGGATGCGGCACGGCGATGACCGCGGCCTCCAGCACCTTCGGGTGGCCCATGATCATGACCTCGACGTCGATCGACGAGATCCACTCGCCGCCGGACTTGATCAGGTCCTTGGTCCGGTCGGTGATCTGCACGTAGCCCTCGGGGTCGATGACGGCGACGTCGCCCGTGCGGAACCAGCCG
>DATIAY010000124.1:0-53900 GCA_035457825.1 Candidatus Methylomirabilota bacterium | reverse complement strand
ACCGGCGCCCATCACGACGGCGTCGACCTTGCCATCGAGCATGGCCTCGGTAGCCGCCACCGGGCCCAGGTGCCGGATATCGGTGTTCCCAGGGTTGATCCCATAGGCGACTTCCAGGAACAGGCGCGCGTCCATGCCCCAATCGCTCTGGGTCCTGAGGCCGAGCCCCAACCGCTTGCCCTTGAGGTCGGCGATCGTCTTGAGGCTCGGGTTGAGCGTGACCCACCACATGCCCTGGGTCCACCACGCCTCCCCGAACAGCAGCTTCCACTTGATGTTGATGGGCTCGGGCAGAAACTCCTTCAGCTCGGGGCTGCCGCCGTTGACGGCGAGCTGGATGATCGTGTCCTCGGTGCCGAAGGCCGTGGTCTTCCAGCGCGCCTGGTTCTTGGCGACCTCCCGGATGTTGTAGAGGTAGCCGGGCGTCTCCTGCGTCTGGTAGTGCAGCCACGGGTGCGCCTTGGCGAAGAAGCTGCCGAGAATCGTGTCGCCTTCCACGATGCCGCAGCCCAGCGGGCAGCGCAGCACCGTGATGGTCTCGGGCTTTCGCTGAGCCTCGGACCGGTCGGCCACCAGCCCCGCTATCAAGATTGTCACCAGCGCCACCCCAATCGCCGCGACCTCGATGATGCGCCACCCTTGTCGCCGCCGCATAGTCCGAGCCCTCCTTGTCGTCACCGGCCGCTCACAGCCTGTAGAGCCTGGCGCAGTTGTCCCAGAGGATCTTTCGCCGGGTTTCGTCGTCGAGGGGAAGCGCCAGAAATTCGTCCGACGCCTCCGGGTAGTCCGAGTCCCAGTGCGGGTAGTCGGTGGACCAGACGATGTTGTCGTTGCCCATCTGGGCCACCACGTGGGGCAGGCCCCGTTCCTCCTCGGCGCCCACCGTGCACTGGCGCAGGAAGTACTGGCTCGGCTTCATGGTGAGCGTGGGCGTGTCCCATTCGGCCAGCCGCTCGTAGTCATGATCCATGCGGTCCAGCCAGAACGGTACCCAGCCCACGTTGCACTCCAGCAGCCCCACCCGCAGACGGGGAAAGGCCTCCAGGACGCCGCCAGCAATGAGGCCCAGGCTCGTCACCATCATGGCGATCGGGTGGGAGGCCACGTGGCGCATGAGTCGGTTCTTGCCGAACTGCTCGCCGGGCTGGGAGATGACCGTCCCCGTCCCCTCGTGGAAGCACACGGGCACGTCGAGCTCCTGCAGCTCGCTCCACAGAGGATCGTAGTAACGATCGTGCCACTGCCGCCCGTTGACGGGGCTGGGGTGGAGGAAGGCGGCGACGAACCCCAGCTCCCGCACGGCCCGGCGGGTTTCCTTGATCGCCTCGCCGATGTCGTGCGGCGGGATCATGGCCGCCCCGCGCAGCCGCTCGGGGTCGCGCTGGCAGAAGTCATAGAGCCAGTTGTTGTAGGCGCGGCTGATGGCCGCGGCGAACCGGGGGGCCAGCCCGTCGAACCCCATCACGTAGAGCCCGATGGAGGGGAAGAGGACCGCGATGTCGAGGCCCTCGCGGTCCATGGCCTCGAGCTGCGAGAGGGCGTCGAAGCCTCGGGCCGCCGGCTCGCGGAGGTGGGGCCCGACGTGGCCGAACATGCCCTTCCAACGTTCACGGGCGTGCGAGTCAACCGTCGGCAGCATCTGGTCCTCCATCAACCCGTAGAAGCCCACCAGGTAGTTCCCGACGATCTTCGGCGCCCGGTCCTTGAAGTCGCCGTCGATGTACTTGTCCCACATCTCGGGCGGCTCGATGATGTGCATGTCGGAGTCGATGATGCGAAAGCCGCTCTTCATGCGCGAATCCCCCTCGTGGTGTCGTCACGTTCGCCGTGCAGCGCGACGC
This sequence comes from Candidatus Methylomirabilota bacterium, assembly GCA_035457825.1. GTDB lineage: Bacteria > Methylomirabilota > Methylomirabilia > Rokubacteriales > CSP1-6 > 40CM-4-69-5. The sequence continues at coordinate 52,059 of DATIAY010000124.1, read as the reverse complement.
CGAGCTCGGTGGCGGTGCTCTGCAGATCGCCGACATGGGCACGGGCCCTCTCCAGATTGAAACGCGCCGAGGGCGCCGAGACGGCCAGCCCGGCGATGACGTGACCCCCACGGGCGCGGACAGGGACGGCCAGGCAGCACACGCCGGCCAGGAACTCCTCGTCGTCCTCGGAATAGCCTTGCCGGCGAATCTCGACGAGCTCCGCTTCCAGTCGGCCCCGATCCGTGATCGTCCGCGCGGTGACCGGGGACAGGCGCAGCGTCCGGAGCAGACGCGTCCGGGTGGCCGACTCGGCATGGGCGAGCAGGAGCTTGCCGTTGGCGGTAGCGTGGATGGGCACGCGGCTGCCCGGCTTGAAGTCCATCCGCAGCGGCCAGGAGGCCTCCACGCGATCGAGGTAGAGCACCTCGTCCCCGGCCAGGATGGCCAGGTTGATGGTCTCGCCGAGCTTCTCAGACAGCCGCTCCAGAATGAGCCGGCGGTTACGCTGCGCCGGCGCGTTGCGGAGGGCGTTGAAGCCCAGCTCGAGCAGGGCGGGGCCCACGACGTAACGTCGGGTCAGCCCATCCTTGCCCAGGAGTCCGGCCCGCTCCAGCAGGCGGGCCAGGCGATGGGCGGTGGGCTTGGGCAGCGCGGCGGCCGTGCTCAACGCCGTGAGGGTCAGGGGAGCAGACATCCCGGCGACGTGCGCGAGGATCGCCAGAGCCTTGAGGACCGGCGAAGCTCGCATTCCGTTGAATGGAACATTTTGTTCCATCGGTTGACCGGTGGGCGGCATTAGGCGGCGCCCGGCAGGCCGCTGTCAAGGGGCTTCTTCGGGGGAACGCGCTCACTCGAGCAGCACGGACGGAAGCCACAAGGCGATCGCCGGGAAGAGCAGCACGAGCAGAAGCCCGACGAGCTGGAGCAGCATGAATTCCATCATGCCGAGATAGATGTCCTTGAGATCCCAATCCGGCACGACGCCCTTGAGAAAGTACGCCGACAGCGCCACCGGGGGCGACAGCCAGGCCGTCTGCAGATTGACGGCTATCAGCGTGCAGAACCACACGAGGTCGATCTTGAGATCCCGGATCACCGGGAGCAGGATCGGCACCACGATGAGCACGATGGGCACCCATTCCAGCGGCCAGGCCAGCAGGAACACCAGGGCCATGATGACGAGAAGCACTCCCAGCGGAGGCCACTGAAGGGTGGCCACCGCTTCGCTGATCATCTGCGGCGTGCCCAGGCGCGAGAATACCGCGCCGAAGAAATTCGACGCCGCGGCCAGGAACAGCACCATGGCCGAGACCTCGGCCGTCTGGAGCACGGCCACCGATAGCTTGCGCCACGTGAGCTTCCCATAGGCGAGGGTCAGGACGAGCGCGCCGAAGGCGCCCATGGCGGCGCCCTCCGTGGGCGTGGCCAGTCCGCTCAAGATGCTGCCCAGCGAGGCTCCGACCAGGACCGCGGGCGGCACCAGGCCGACGGCGAGCTCCCGGACGATCGCGCCGTACGAGGCCGCCCGCTCGGCCTTGGCCAGGGGCGGACCCAGCCGCGGATTGAGGAAGCTGCGGACCATGGCGTACGTGGTGAAGAGGCCCGAGAGCAGGAGCCCGGGCAGGATGGCTGCGGCGAAGAGATCCACGACTGACACCCCCACCACCGGCCCCATGACGACCAGCATGACGCTGGGTGGAATGAGGATGCCGAGCGTCCCCCCCGCCGTGATGATCCCTGCCGACAGCCTGACGTCGTAGCCGCTGCGCTTCATGGCCGGGCTGGCCATGAGCCCGAGCAGTGTGACCGACGCGCCCACGATGCCGGTGGCAGCCGCGAAGATGGTCGCCGTGAACATCACCGCCAGGTAGAGCGATCCCCGCACGGGGGCCAGCATCAACTGGAAGGCTCGGAACAGGCGGTCCATGAGCCCGCCCTGCTCCAGCAACACCCCCATGAAGATGAACAGGGGGACGGCGGCCAACACGCTCTCCTGCATCACCGAGAAGAACTGGAACACCATAAGGGAGAAGACCTGGAGGCCGAACCCGACGTACCCGAAGACCAGGGCCAGGACGATCAGGGTGAAGGCAATGGGAAACCCGACGAAGATGGCGACGAGGAGCGTGAGCAGCAGGAGAACGCCGAGCGCCTCCGGGCTCATCGCCGCCGGCCGCGCAGGGCGGTGTGCAGACTCTTGAGGAACTCGGCGACGCCCTGGACAAGGAGGAGGGCGGCCGCCACCGGAATGACCGCTTTCAGCAGGTAGATCGGGGCGCGCCACGGGCTGGTGATGGCGCGCTCGCCCTGGAGCCAGGAGGTCCAGGCGAACTCCCCGCCGACCCACAGGAACAACGCGATGCCGGGAAAGAAGAAGAGGAGGTAGAGGAGGGCGTCGACCGCACCCTGAACCCGGGCCGGCCAGCGACGGTAGAGGAAGTCGGTGCGAATGTGAGCGCCGCGCTGCAGCGCGTAGGCGGCGCCCAGCATGAAGAGGGCGCCGTAGAGCATGTAGCTCACATCGGAGGCCCACGTCGTGGGGCGCTGGAAAAACTTCCGGGACAACACCTCGTAAACGAGGACGAACGTGAGCGGGAGGATCAACCACCCGGAGATGCGGGCCGTCCAAACGCTGATCGCATCCAGAGCCCGCAGGGTCGGCTCCAGGGTTGCCATCCTCCCGCCCGGCTGCCTACTTGCTCTTGAGAGCCTCCTCGGCCAGGAACAGGTCGACCTTGTGCGCATTGATGCGATACGGCATGACCAGCTGGGCGAAGCGCTGCTGAGAGTCCAGCACCTTCTTGAACAGCGGGTTGGCCGCGGCGTACTTGTCGAGAACCCTCTTGGTGGCTTTGGGGAACTCCGCGAAGTACTCGCGGGGCGTTTCCCGCAGGACAACCCCGTGCTTGTCCACCAGCTCCTTGAGGGCCACGCCGTTCTTGTGGATCAGCATGGCATAGTGCTCGAGGTTCGTCGCCATGGCCGCCGTGTCGATCATGGCCTGCACGTCCGGCGGCAGCTTCTTCCAGAAGTCGCCGTTGATGATCAGGTCGGCCACCACCGTGACCTGGTGCAGTCCCTGCAAATAGTAGTTCTTCCATACGCGGTGAAAGCCAAAGGCCAGGTCGTCGGAGGGGAAGCCCCACTCGGCGGCGTCGATCACGCCGCGCTGGGCGGCGGGCAGGATTTCAGGACCGGGCAAGCTCACCGCCGTGATGCCGGATTCCAGGTAGATCTCACCGGGCAGACCGGGAGGGGTACGAAACCGCAGCTTGCGGAACTCCGCCAGGCTCGGGATCGGTTGCTTGAACCAGCCCAGGGCCTCGGGGCCCACCGCCATGATCGGGAACGGCACCACGCCCGTCTTCAGGCCGTCGCGGTACAGCTCTCGCAGGAGTGGCCCGCCATCGCCGGATAGTAGCCACGACAGATGCGTGGTCTGATCCAGCCCGGTGGCCGCGCCGGCCGGCGGTGAGCCGAACAGGCCGGCGGCCGAGTTTTTCCCCGACCACACGTGGGTCCAGGCGAAGCCTGCCTCCACCACACCCTTGTCTACGGCTTCCAGGATCTCCGACAGCCCGACCACGGCGCCGATGGGCAGCACGTCGATCCTCACCCGACCGGCCGACATCTTGTGAACGCGCTCGGCGAACTTCTGCATGCCCTCGAACTGGGTGGCGGCCGCGGGCACACTGGTCTGGATGCGCATGCGGAACGTGGGCGCCTGCGCGTCGGCCACAGGCACCACCTGGTGCAGCCACCACAGCAGCGGCAGAATTGCGAGAGCGAGCCCAGCCACCGTGAGCGCAAGTACCCACTTTCTCATCGCGGGGCCTCCCCTGGGTATGGAACACGATCATCATCAGGCAACGGCGACGCCGCGCCATTCCGTTAGATGGAACACCATGGTGAGGCTCGCCGTTCGGTGCCAGCCATTAGAGAGGCCGGCCCCATCTGTGTCAAGGGTGGCGTCGTCCCCCGCGCGAGCCGTCAGCCGCGCACGAGCAGCACGAGGCCCGAAAGCGCCACCAGGGCGAAGATGACTCGCCGGAAGGTGTTGTGGTCGATGCGGCTGAACAGGATGACGCCTCCCAGCACTCCCAGGACGGCCGGAACGGCAAAGGCGATCACGAGACGCCAGACCTCCGGGGTAAGGAGCCCCAGCCACCAGTAGCCGAGCAAGATCGTGCCCTGGTTGACGACGAGGAAGGCCTGGAAGTTGGCCTTGAACGTCCGCTTGCTCCATTGCTGCGCGGCCGCGTAGAGGATGATCGGCGGTCCCGGCGTTCCCACGGCGCCCCCGGCGACGCCGGCCAGGGCACCAGCCCCGAGTCCCCACGCCGGGCCGGTGAGCCCGCGTGGGTAACGGCCCAGCCACTCCAGCCCCACCGCGAGCAGCAGCATCAGCCCGATCAGACGGGTCAGCATCGAGGACGGAAGCGCAGACAGCGCCCACACACCGAACGGCATGCCGATCAGCGTCCCCACGATCAGCATCAGGATCGCGCCGGGCACAACGTCTCGCCGGAGCTGAATGAGAACAGCGACGGCAAAGGCAAAGGCATAGACCGTCAGCAGCGCGACCGCCGCCGCCGGCGGCATGAAGTACGGCAGGAAGGCCAGCGAGACGATAGCGATGCCGAATCCCGCCAGCCCCATGACGAAGCTCGCCGCCAGTATGATGAGGGCGGCAGCGGCCCAGGCCAGGCTCACACAGGGTATTCTACGGCGAGCATGCCGTTCCCCAACGGGCTGCGGGCGCTCAACCACGCCGACTTCCGCCATTTCTTCAGCGCCCAGCTCGTCTCCCAGGTTGGCACCTGGATGCAGTCCGTGGCCCAGGCCTGGCTCGTGCTCCAGCTCACGGACTCCCCGCTCCTGCTGGGGCTCATCGGCACGCTGCAGTTCGGACCCATGCTGCTCTTCGCGGTCGTCAGCGGGGCGCTCGCCGACCGGCTTCCCAAACGGCAGCTCCTCATGGCCACCCAGACGGCGCTGGCCGCCCAGGCCCTCACGCTGGCTAGCCTGGTATGGAGCGGCCACGTCCAGTACTGGCACGTCGGGGTCCTGGCCACGCTCGCCGGCTTCGCCAACACGCTGGACAATCCCGCCCGGCAATCGTTCGTGGTGGAGATGGTCGGCAAGGACGACGTCATCAACGCCATCGCGCTGAACTCGGCCGCCTTCAACGCCGCCCGCATCATCGGCCCGGTCGCGGCGGGTCTGCTGATCGCGCGCTTCGGCGTGGTGCCCGCCTTCGTCGTCAATGGCACGAGCTTCCTGGGGGTGCTGGTGACCCTGGGTCGAGTCCGGGCCGCCGGCCGGCCCCGCCGTCACGGGGACACCACGATGCGACGGGAAATCCTGGAGGGTCTGGGCTACGCGCTGCGCGCCCCGGAGATCCGGCTGATCCTCGCCGTCCTCCTCGTGGTCAGCCTGTGCGTCTTCAACTTCAGCATCTACGTGCCGCTGCTCGCGCGCACGGTGCTCGGGCTGGGCGCGGAAGGGTTCGGCTTCCTGATGGCGGCCGTGGGTGTGGGGGCGGTCACCGGCGCGCTCACGCTGGGAGCCGCGGTGCGCCGCTCGCCGCCCCCGGCGCTGCTCTTCACCACGGCGGGCCTGGCCTGCGCGGCGCTCATGGCCATCTCCCTGGTGCAACACGTCTGGCTGGCCGCGCTCGCTCTCTTCGTGACCGGCTTCGCCGGCATCATGACCGTAGCCGGCGGCAACACCGCGCTGCAGATCGCCGCCCCCGACCACCTGCGGGGTCGGGTGATGAGCCTGCACGTCCTCGTGTTCGGTGGCTCCGTCCCCGTCGGCGCCTTCGTGGTCGGCGCCATCTCGGAGCGCTGGGGCGTCAGCACCGCGTTCTTCGTCAACGGCGCCGCCGGATTACTGGCGCTGACCGGCCTGCTGGCCGCCGGGCGCCTGAGTGCCCGGCGGATGGGGTCGGAGGGCTAGCCCTCGCGCTCCTCGTATCCCCGCGACGTCATGCACTCGCGGTAGGCGTGGGCCTGGGATCCGTTCTCGATGCCCAGGCGCAGAACATCGAGAAGGCCGCCCAGCAGCAGATCGGGCGTGTCCCCGGCCTCGTAGGCATCCCGTGCACACTCCGTCTGGTCGAGCGTGATCTGGGGATGGGAGGTGTTGTCCCGGGTCCAGTCACGACCGGCCACGTCGAAGGCTGCCGTGCAGCCGGCCAACGGCAACAGCGCGAGGATCACAGCCAGCCATCGCATGCTCAGCTCCCCCGGGGGTACCCGACGTGCTTCAAGGCCTCGGCGATCTCCCCCAGGATCGCAGGGTCGTCGATCGTCGCCGGCACCGTGTAGTCCGCGCCCTCGGCGATCCGCTTCATGGTGCCGCGCAGGATCTTGCCCGAGCGCGTCTTGGGCAGGCGCTTGACGACGACGCTCGTCTTGAAGGCAGCCACCGGGCCGATGTGCTCGCGCACGCGCTCGATCAGCTCCTTGATCACGTCAGAATCGGTGCGCTCCACACCGGCCTTGGTCACCACGAAGCCGACAGGAACCTCGCCCTTGAGCTCGTCGGCGACCCCGATCACCGCGCACTCGGCGACGTCGGGGTGGGACGCCAGGACCTCTTCCATGCCGCCGGTGGACAGTCGGTGTCCGGCTACGTTGATGATGTCGTCGACGCGACTCATGATGTAGACGTAGCCGTCCTCGTCCTTGTAGCCGGCGTCGCCCGTCAGGTAGTGGCCGGGGTGCTTGGTCAGGTAGGACGTCGCGTAGCCGGCATCGTTGTTCCACAGCGTGGGCAGGCAGCCCGCGGGCAGCGGCAGCCGGATGGCGATGGAGCCGATCTGGCCGGCCGGCAGCTCCCGGTTGTCCTCACCCAGTACCCGCACGTCATAGCCGGGCACAGCCTTGGTCGGCGAACCGGGCTTCACAGGCAGCATCCCCAGTCCCACGCAGTTGGCGGCGATGGGCCAGCCCGTTTCGGTCTGCCACCAGTGGTCGATCACCGGGACGCCCAGGCGTTCCCGGGCCCACAGCAGCGTGTCGGGATCACACCGCTCGCCGGCCAGGAACAGCGTGCGGAACCGGGAGAGATCGTGCTTGGCCATGTAGGCGCCCCGGGGATCTTCCTTCTTGATGGCCCGGAACGCGGTGGGCGCGGTGAACAGGGCGTTGACGCCGTGCTGAGCACACAGGCGCCAGAAGGCCCCGGGATCAGGCGTCCCCACCGGCTTGCCTTCGTAGAGGATGCTGGTGCAGCCCTTGAGCAGGGGCGCGTAGACGATGTAGGAGTGGCCCACGACCCAGCCGATGTCCGAGGCCGCCCAGTACACCTCACCCGCGCCCACACCGTAGATGTTCGCCATCGACCACTTGAGGGCCACCGCGTGTCCGCCGTTGTCACGGACGACCCCCTTGGGCTGTCCCGTGGTCCCAGAGGTGTAGAGGATGTAGAGCGGATCGGTCGCCGCGACCGGCAGGCACTCCGCGGGCGGGGCCCCCGCGATGAAGTCGTCCCACTCGATGTCGCGGCCCCGCACCAGCGTCCCCCGCTCCTGAGGCCTTTGTAATATTACGCAGCGCTCGGGCTTGTGGCGGGCCACCTCGATGGCGCCGTCCAGCAGGGGCTTGTAGGGGACGACGCGGTTCACCTCGATGCCACACGAGGCCGACAGCACGAGCCGGGGCTTGGCGTCGTCGATGCGCTTGGCCAGCTCGTGGGCGGCGAAGCCGCCGAAGACGACAGAGTGGACGGCTCCGATGCGGGCGCAGGCCAGCATGGCCATGACCGCCTCGGGAACCATCGGCATGTAGATGATCACCCGGTCGCCCTTGACGATCCCACGCCGCCGCAGGGCGCCGGCGATCACGGCGACCCGGTCGCGCAGCTCCTGGTAGGTGAACTCGGTGACCGTGCTCGTGACCGGGCTGTCGTAGATCAGCGCCCGCTGCTTGCCGCGGCCGCGATCGATGTGCAGATCGAGGGCGTTGTAGCACGTATTGAGCGCCCCGCCCACGAACCAGCGGCAGAAGGGCGGGCGTGAGTCGTCGAAGACCTTGTCCCAGCGCCGGTCCCAGTAGATGTCTTCGGCCGCCGCCCCCCAGAACCCCGCGGGATCGCGCATCGAGCGCGCGTATACCTCGTCGTAGAGGCTCTTCATCTCGCCCCCTCCTGACCTGCCGCGGTTGGCGGCCCCGACAAGGCTAGCCGTCCCGGACCGCCTCGCGCAAGCTCCCCGCGGCGCGGCCCGGCGTTCAGACCCGGTAGCGCTCCGCCAGCCACGGCATCGAGGACCGCTGGCGCTCCTCGAACTCTCGGATGCGCGCCTCGTAGCCCAGCGTGAGCTCGATCTCGTCCCGGCCGGCGATCAGGAGTTGCTTGCGGAACCCATCGATCTCGAACCGGGCCACGCCACCCTCGGGCGTGGTCACGGTCTGCGCGGGCAGGTCCACGGTGAGGCTCGCCCCCGGCCGCTCGTGAAGCTGGCGCCGCAGATCGGCCACGGCCGGCTCGGGCAGGAGCACCGGGAGCAGGCCGTTCTTGAAGCAATTCTGGTGGAAGATGTCGCCCAGGCTCGGCGCGATGACGGCGCGGATGCCGTAGGCCTCCAGCACCCAGACGGCCATCTCCCGCGAGGAGCCACAGCCGAAGTTCGCGGCCGCGACCAGGATCCCGGCGCCGCGGTAGGCAGGCTGGTTCAGGACGAAGTCGGCGCGCTCGGAGCCGTCGGGACCGAAGCGGAGATCGTGGAAAAGGAACCGCGCGCACTCCGGCCCCCGAGGCTTTCTCAGGAAGCGGGCCGGCACGATGCGATCGGTGTCGACGTTCGGCAGGTCGAGCGGGGCCGCCACGGCCGTCAGCCGGGTGAATGCCCGCATTCACGCTCCCCAGGCGCGCACGTCGGTCAGGCGCCCGGTCACGGCCGCCGCGGCGGCCATGGCCGGCGACATCAGGTGCGTGCGCGCGCCCCGGCCCTGGCGCCCTTCGAAGTTCCGGTTGGAGGTGGACGCCACCCGCTCGCCCTCGCGCGCCACCTCACCGTTCATCCCCACGCACATCGAGCATCCGGGTTCCCGCCACTCCAGGCCGGCCTCCCGGAAGATCCGGTCGAGCCCTTCGGCCTCGGCCTGGCGCTTGATCAGCCCCGAGCCCGGTACCACCCACGCCGGCACCCTGGCCCGGCGGCCCTGGACCACACGGGCGGCGATCCGCAGATCCTCCAGCCGGCTGTTGGTGCAGGAGCCGATGAACACGCGATCGACGGGGATCCCTTCGAGGGGCAGACCGGGTCGGAGCCCCATGTAGGCGAGCGCCCGGCTCACACCCTGGCGGCGGACGGAATCACCGAAGTCCAGGGGGTCCGGCAGGTTTGCCGTGATAGGCAGCGCGTCCTGGGGGCTCGTACCCCAGCTGACAGTTGGCGCCAGCTCTCCCCCGTCCAGCGCGACCTCGCGGTCGAACACCGCGCCGGGCTCCGTCGGCAGGCCGCGCCAGTCCGCGAGCGCGCGGAGCCGGTGCTCGCCCGAAGGGGCAAACGGGCGACCCTCGAGGTAGGCGAACGTTGTCTCATCCGGCGCCACCATCCCGGCCCGCGCCCCCGCCTCGATCGACATGTTGCACACCGTCATGCGCTCGGCCATCGACATCGTCCGGATGACAGCACCCGCGTACTCGATGACGTGCCCGGTGGCGCCAGCCGCTCCAATCCGGGCGATGAGCGCCAGGATGACGTCCTTGGCCGTCACCCCGAAGCCTAGCCGGCCCTCGACGGTGACCCGCATGGCGCGGGGCTTGGCCTGCCACAGGGTTTGCGTCGCCATCACGTGCGTGACCTCGGTCGAGCCGATGCCGAAGGCCAGGGCCCCGAAGGCGCCGTGCGTGGAGGTATGCGAATCGCCGCAGACGAGCGTGACGCCCGGAAGGGTCCACCCCTGCTCCGGCCCGACGACGTGCACGATTCCCCGCCGCTCATCGCCGAGACCGAAATAGGTGATGCCCTGCTCTCTCGCGTGCCGGGCGAGCGCGTCGATCATGGCTCGGACCTCGGGATCGGTGGGAAACGCGCCGGGCGACGTGAGGACGTAGTGATCCGCAGTGGCAAACGTCAGATCCGGACGCCGCAGCCGCCGTCCCGCCGCCTCCAATCGCGCCAGGGCCCGCGTCCCGCCTTCATGGACCAGGTGCCGATCCACGTAGAGCAGAAAATAGCCGCCGGGCGCCTCGGCCACAACGTGGCGGGCCCAGATCTTCTCGAACATGGTGGCGGCCGGCATCGCAGCGGGCAGAGTACTCCGCGGCGCCGCCGCCTTCAACGGGCTTGACACCCGCGCGCGCCCGGGTCACACACGGGGCGTGGACATGCTCACGGCTGTGGGTGTTGTCGTCGGCCTGCTGTTCCTGGTCGGGCTGGTGGGCTCCGTCATTCCCTGGCTGCCGGGGCCGCTCTTCATCCTGGCCGGCGCGGTCCTGTGGGCCTTCGCTACCGATTTCGCCCAGATCGGGGTCGGCCGCCTGGCGATCCTGATGGCGATCGCACTGGCTACCTTTCTGCTGAACTTCGTGGCCGGCGCCGCCGGGGCCCGCCGCTACGGCGGCACCCGCTGGGGAGTCGTCGGCGCCCTTGTGGGCGCGGTGGTCGGCTTCTTCTTCGGGCCGCTGGGACTGCTGATCGGCACCATTGTCGGCGCCATCGCCGGGGAGTTCCTCCGGGGCGCCGACCTCGAGGGCAGCCTTCGCAGCGGATTCGGGGCGGCGGTCGGGCTGCTCGCCGGGATCCTCGCCGACTTCGTCGCGGCGCTGGTGATGGTCGCACTATTCCTCTGGTGGGTCTGGCGCGGCTAGGTAAGTGTCGCACAGGAGCGTTCCCGCGCGGGCCGCGTCAGGCCAGCGTCGGCCTCAGGGCAAGTGGTCCCCGCCGGCCTGGACCCAGTCAAAGGCGAAGACGCTCACTCGGTAGGTGGGCGCCGGCCAGGGGACGGGCACTTCGAAGTAGCCGCGCGTCCCCGGCGTCAGCGTGGGACCGAACCAGGCCACCGTCTGCCCGACCACGCCGCCGGAGGCGTCCACGCCTTCGACGAGCAGCTGGATCTTGGCTGCCGGCATTCCCCAGTCGTTGAGCAGGTGGCCCCACACGATCCGCTGCTGGCCACGTTCGCCCAGCTGCCAGTCAACCTTGAAGAACTGCTCCCAGCCGCCAACCAGCGGCGTGAGACGCTGGCTCGCCCCCAGGGGCGCGGCCATCACCACAGCAATCAGCAGCGCCACGGCCACGGTCTTCTTCGACATAGCAGCCTCCCTAGCCCCTCAGTGTACGCCTGTCGCCAAGCTTCACCGTTCCCAGTTACAATCGCGCATCCCAGCCCGGAGGAGGGTATGGCGCAGCCGACCAGGGTCGATCGTACCGAGCTCACGCCGATCAGCTTTCTCAAGCGCAGCGCCTACGTGTTCCCCGACAAGGCCGCAGTGGTCCACGGCGAGCGGCGGTACACGTACCGGGAGTTCGAAGCCCGGGTCAACCGGCTGGCCTCCGCGCTGCGTCGGGCCGGCCTGGGTAAGCACGATCGGGTCGCCTTCCTCTGCCCGAACATCCCGGCCATGCTGGAGGCCCATTTCGGCGTGCCCGCGGCCGGTGGCGTGCTGGTGGCGATCAACATCCGGCTGAGCAGCGACGAGATTGGGTACATCCTCCACCATTCCGGCGCGCGGTTCGTGTTCGTGGACGCCGAGCTGGAGCCGGTGCTCAAGCCCCTGGATCTACACGCCGTGCGCGTCGTCCGGGTCGACGACACCGGCTCTGTCGGTGATCCCTACGAGGATTTCCTCAGCGGCGGCTCGCCGGCCCCGGTGGAGTCGTGGCTGGAGAGCGAAGACGAGATGCTGGCCATCAATTACACGTCCGGCACCACGGGTCGGCCCAAAGGCGTCATGTACACACACCGAGGGGCCTACATGAACGCCGTGGGCGAGATCCTCGAGACGGGGATGAGCTGGGACGCCCGTTATCTGTGGACGCTGCCGATGTTCCACTGCAACGGCTGGTGCTTCACCTGGGGGGTGACGGCGGTGGCTGGGACCCACTTCTGCCTGCGCCGGGTCGATCCCGGCCGCGTCTGGGAGCTGCTCGACGCTGAAGGCATCACCCACTACAACGGGGCCCCCACCGTGCAGATCGGCATCGTCAACCATCCCCGCGCGCACCGGCTGGCCCGCCCGGTGACGGTCACGGTGGCCGGCGCGCCGCCCTCGCCCACGCTGCTGGGCAAGCTCAGGGAGCTGAACCTCCGCCCGGTGCACGTCTACGGCTTGACGGAAACGTATGGTCCCCACACCGTGTGCGCCTGGCACGAGGAGTGGGACACGATGCCCGCGGAGGAGCAGGCCCGGCTGGCTGCTCGCCAGGGTCAGGGCTACGCCGTGTTCGACCTGGTGCGAGTCGTGGACGACAAGATGAACGACGTGCCCCAGGACGGCGAGACCCTGGGCGAGGTCGTCATGCGCGGCAACAACGTGATGGGCGGGTACTTCGAGCAGCCCGACGCCACCGCCGAGGCCTTCCGCGGCGGCTGGTTCCACTCCGGCGACATCGCGGTGTGGCACCGCGATGGCTACATCGAGCTCCGCGACCGGAAGAAAGACATCATCATCTCGGGCGGCGAGAACATTTCCACCATCGAGGTGGAGCAGTGCGTGGCCCGCCATCCCGCGGTGCTGGAATGCGCAGTGGTGGCGATTCCCGACCCCACGTGGGGGGAGCGGCCCAAGGCCTTCGTCACGCTCAAGCCTGGCCAGCAGGCCACCGAGGGCGACATCATCGACTTCTGCAAGCAGCACATCGCCCACTTCAAAGCCCCGGCCGCCGTGGAGTTCGGTGACCTGCCCAAGACCTCCACGGGCAAGGTGCAAAAGTTCGTCCTGCGCGACAAGGAGTGGCAGGGGCGCGAGAAGAGGATCAACTGATGGCGACTGGGCTGGCGCTGCATACCTGGACCCTGGACACCACGCCGCTGGCGGAAACGCTGCGCGTCATGCGGGAGACGGGCTGGAACGCCGTCGAGCTTCGCCGACTGGATTTCACACGGGCCGTCGAGGCCGGGCGCCCGGCCGAGATCGTCATCGAGCTCGTACGCGCCAGCGGCCTGCCGGTGGCCTGCGTGGGCGTGGAGCTGGGCTGGATGTGGAGCCAGGGCGAGGAGCGCCGGCGGCTCCTGGGGGTCTTCGCCGAGCAGTGCCAGCGCGCCGTGGCCCTGGGCTGCGCCACCGTGATGAGCCCGGTGGACCGGGGCACCGGAGCCCTGGGCGCGGCGGCGGCCAGCGTCCGCGAGGTCGGCGACATCGCCGCCGCCCACGGTCTGCGTCTGGCGCTGGAGGCGAACTCCCAGGCCGAGCAGATCAACACGCTCGAGCGCCTCCGCGAGCTGATCGCCCAGGCCGGCCATCCCCGCTGCGGTCTCCTCTTCGACACCTACCATTTCCAGCGCAGCGGCGGGCGCCTGGCCGCGCTGGAGGAGGTCCCGGGAAGCGAGATCCTCTATGTGCAATTCAGCGATGTGCCGGCCACCGGGCTCGAGCCCGGCAAGGTGTTGAACCGGTTGCCCCCCGGCCACGGTGTGGTGCCGTTCAAGGACGTCTTCCGTCTACTCGCGGCCAAGGGCTACACCGGCTATCTGAGCTACGAGGCGCCAAACATCGCCGCCTGGGCCCGCAACCCCCTGGACGTCGCGCGCGAAGCCCTGGCCGCCACGCGCGCCGTCCTGCCCTGATGCCGGAGGAGCGATGGGGCTGCGCCACCTGGCCCTGCTGACCCGTGATCTCCGAGGCACCGAGCGCTTTTACACAGAGGTGCTCGGGCTCGAGGAAGCCTTCCAGCACGAAGGCATGATCTTCCTGCGCACCCCGGGCAGCAGCGATTTATTGAATTTCGTAGAGACCAGGCGGGCCTTCGACCCCAAGGCCGGCGGCTTCGACCACTTCGGTCTGCACCTCACGCCGGCCCGCTGGAAGCGGGTGCGCGAGCGGCTCAAGCAAGCGGGCGTGCCGATCAACGGCCGGCGTGGCCGCACCGCCATCTACATCGAAGACCCGAACGGCTACACCGTCGAACTGTACGTGGACTAGGATCATGGGGGGCCTCGACATGGCCCCCCATCCCCCCCACCGCTCCGAGCGCCCCGGCCAAGCCGTGGCGCTCCTCGATCAGGAGGTGGCCCGTGGCCGCGAAGCCGATGGTGCTCGAGTTCGGGATGGGCGTGGACGTGCACGGAGCGGACGGTACGACGGCGGCGTGCCGGGCGGTGTCGGATGCCATCCGGCACTCGAGCCTGCCGTTCTTCCGGGACGTCCGCGACAAGGGCGGCAAGATGCTCGTGGACGTGACCGTCGGGGTGCCCGACCCGGCCGCCGTGGACCGCGAGCGCGTGCGGCGCGAGCTGCCCCACGGAGAAGTGTCGGTGCATGCCGTGCCGGGCGGTCTGCGGGTGCCGGGCAGCGACACGCTGATTGCCTGTGTCGCGATCACCGTGAGCGTGGAGGATCGGTCGTGACGGGCGTGTCCGCGCGGCCGCCCCACTCCGTCCACGATCCGTCGTAGACGGGGACGTCGCGCCGACCCAGCCGATAGAGGGCGAGCGTGAGCACGGTGGCGCTCACGCCGCTGCCGCACGTCGTCACGACCGGCTTGTCAACGTCGACCCCCGCCTCGGCGAAGGCCTGGCCCAGGGCCGCCGGGTCCAGCAACGTGCCGTCGTCGGCACGGAAGAGCCGATCGTAGGGAAGATTGAGGCTGCCCGGGATGTGGCCGCTGCGCACGCCCGGCCGCAGCTCCGGCTCGGTCCCGAGAAAGCGTCCGGACGACCGCGCATCCAGGACCTGCTCGTTGCGGGACTTCAGGTTGCCGCGCATGGCGTCCAGGTCGCGGACCAGCTCGGGGCGCAGGCGTGCGGTGAAGCGGCGCGGCGTCGGCGAGACCGGGCCCTGGTCGATGGCATGGCCCTGAGCCCGCCAGCGCGCGAGGCCACCGTCGAGGACGGCGACACGGTCGTAGCCGAACACCCGGAACGTCCACCACACCCGCGCAGCGGCGATCCCGTTGCGGCCGCCATAGACGACCACGCGATCCCCGTCCCCGATCCCGAGCACGCCCACGGCCCGGGCGAAGTCCGCCGCCGCCGGCAGCATGTGGGGCAGCGGGTTCTGCGGATCCTTGATCTCGTCGATGTCGAAGAAGACCGCGCCGGGGATGTGCGCGGCCAGGTACTCCGCGCGCGCATCCCGCTTGAGGTGCGGCAGGTACCAGGTGGCGTCCAGCACCCGAAGATCGGCCTCGTGAAGATGAGTGGCCAGCCACTCGGTGCTGACCAGCGGATCCCGTTCGGGATTCACGAGCGGCGGCGAAGGAGCTGGTGCGGGCTGCGCCCCTGGCGGTCGAGCGCTTCCTCCCAGCGCAAGTAAGCGACCATGCCCTCGCGGCCGCGGTCGTAGGCCTTGAGCACCACGTCGTCGTCCTCGTCGAGGAGCCGGGTGGCGCCGCGCTCGACGGGCAGGCCGGCCGCGGCCCACGCTCCCGTGCCGCCTTCCAGGACCCGCGCGCCGGCATAGCCGAGCCCGATCAGGGTGGCCGTGGCCAGCGTGGACTGCACGCCGTCCGCGCACGTCACGACAAGGGACGTCCGGCGATCGGGTACTGCCTCGGCGATGCGCACCTCGAGCCGGCTCCGGCAGAGCCAGGCCGCGCCAGGGACGTGCTCACGAGTGTAGACATCGCTCGGGTCCACGTTGAGGATGGTCTTCGTGTCGAGCGCTCCCGGCCGGACCGTCGGCGCGGCGGCCCGCGCCATCTCCCAGCCGGCGGGAACCGGTTGTAGATGGCCCCGCTCCATGGCGCCGCCCGCCCGCTCCCACGCCGGGATCCCGCCGGCCAGGACCCTCACCCTCGGGTAGCCCATGCGCATGAGCCACGACGCCGTGAGGACCGAGCGCACCGAACCATCGCAGGCCAGCACGATGGTGGCAGCGCGGACCGCGACATACTCGTCGGTGGCCTGCACCGCCTGGCCCCCCGGCGCCCAGACGGCGCCGGCGATGTGGCCGGCAGCGTACTCGTCAGCGGTTCGCACGTCGAGCAGGCCGACGTTCTCGTGCTGGCGGCGCTCGAGCAGGCGCCCCAGATCCTCGGCGGTCACGAACTGGATCCCGTCCTCGGCGGCCACGCGGGTGGCCACCAGCCCGGCGGACGACTGGCTCGACCCGGACACAGACGGGGCCCAGCGGCTCGCGCCCCGCTCGAGCTCGAAACCCGCCAGCGACCAGCCCATCGTGCCGTTCTCCAGCGCCACCACCGGATTGGGCAGGCCCATCCGCCGCAGCGATTCGGCGCCGAGGTAGGAGCGGGTCCGCCCGCCGCAGTGGACGACGATCGTCGTCTCCGGCCGGGAGACCAACTCGCCGATGCGCAGGACGAGCTCCCCGCCGGGGACGTTGATGGCTCCAGGCACGCAGCCTCGCGCATACTCCTCGGGCGTGCGGGAGTCCACGATCACCATGTCGGCCCGGGCGCGCATTCGCGCCTCGAGCTCGGCGGGCGTGATGTGGGGCGTCTTGAAGTCGTGGAGCACCTGCTCGCCGAAGACCTTGCTGGGCACGTTCACGCCCTCGACGACCGGCCGCCCAGCCTCCCGCCATCCATGCAGACCGCCGGCCAGCACCCGCGCGTCGCGATAGCCCATTGCCCCGAGGGTGGTTCGGGCCAGCGCGCTGAGGCGTCCGTCGTCGTCGTAGAGCACGATCGGCGTATGGGGGGCCGTGACGAGCGCCGGCACCCGGAGCTCGAGGAGGCGGCGCGGCAGGGACGTGGCGCGGAAGATGTGGCCCCGCTCGTAGGCGCCGCGCTCGCGGACGTCGAGCACGGCGTGAGGAGCGGAGGATTCCATCAGCGCAGTGAGCTCAGCCGGCGTCATCGGCGTATCTCCCCTCAACGGAGCAGCGTCTCCGCCGCCTCCATCAGACTCTCCGAGAGTGTCGGATGCGTGTGGATCGTGACAGCAATATCTTCCGCCGTGAGCGCGGCTTCCACCGCCAGCGTTCCCTCCGCGATCAGCTCGCCCGCGCCGGGACCGACGATGCCGACGCCAAGGACCCGGCCCGACTGGGGATCGACGACCAGCTTGGTGAGGCCATCGCCACGGCCCAGGGTCGCGGCGCGGCCGGACGCCGCCCACTGGAGCTTCGCGATCTTCACGTCCCGTCCCGTCCGACGGGCCTCGCCCTCCATGAGCCCGCACCAGGCGACTTCGGGGTCGGTGAAGACGACGGCGGGAATGGCCACGTTGTCGAAGGCGGCCGGGCGACCGGCGATGGCCTCGGCGACCACCTTGCCCTGGCGCATGGCCCGGTGCGCGAGCATCGGCTCGCCGGTGACGTCACCGACGGCCCAGATGTTCGGATCGGTGGTGCGCCCGCCCTCGTCCACGGCGAGCACGCCGCGGGTGTCGGGTCGCACGCGCGTGGCCTCCAGGCCGAGGCCTTCGGTGTGGGCGCGGCGGCCGACGGCGACGAGGACGCGGTCGAACGTGGCCACGCCCTCGCCCAGACGCACCTCCACGCCCGCGGAGGTCTCGCGCAGGCCGGTGACAGTCGTCTCCAGACGGATCTCGGCGAAGAGCCGCTCGCAGCGACGCGCCAGGGGCTGGACGAGATCGCGATCGACGCCGGGCAGAAGCCCGTCGGTCATCTCCACCAGCGTTACCCGGCTGCCCAGGGCGGCGTAGACCTGGCCCAGCTCGAGACCGATGTAGCCACCGCCGATCACGAGCAGCCGCTCGGGCACCTCCGGCACCTCGAGCGCCGCCGTGGAGTCCATCACGCGCTCGCTGGCCAGGGCCAACCCGGACGGTTGGCTCGGCGCCGAGCCGGTGGCGATGACCGCGTGCCGGAAGCGGATCTTCTGCGGCTCCTCGCCCTCGACGCGAATCCCGCGCGATTCCTCGAACACGGCGCGGCCCCCCACCACCTCGACGTTCTTGCTCCGCGCGACCCCGGCCAACCCGCGGGCCAGCCTGCCGATGACGCGCTCGCTCTTCCACTTGCGCAACGCGTCCAGCGACACTCGGGGCTCGCCGAAGTCCACGCCGAACTCTTTGGCCCGCTCGGCTTCCCCGAGCACGGCGGCCACGTGCAGTAAAGCCTTGGAGGGGATGCAGCCCTCGTAGAGGCAGGCGCCGCCCAGCCGCTTGCCCCCGTCGACCACTACCGTCTCCAGCCCGAGCTCGGCGCACCGGAAGGCGGCCGAGTAGCCGCCCGGGCCGCCGCCGATGACGGCCACATCCACCTCGCGGACGAGGTCACCCATCACCATGGTCGGCCTGCTCCCTCGGCCCGCGTGCGGCGCACCTCACCACTCCAGCAGCAGCTGCTCAGGGCTCTCCAGCCGGCGCACGATCGCGCTAGCGAAGCGGGCGCCATCGGCGCCGTCGGCGACCCGGTGATCGAAGGTCAGGGTGATCGGCAGCAGGAGTCGGGGCACGATCGCGCCCCCGCGGACCACCGCCTCCAGCCGCGCGCGGGCCACGGCGAGAATGGCCACTTCCGGATAGTTGATGATGGGGATGGCGCCCGTGCCCCCCAGCGCCCCGATGTTGGTGACGGTGAACGTGCCTCCGCGCAGCTCGTCCAGGCCCGCCTTGCCCTCGCGCACGCGCTGGGCCAGGGCGGTTAGCTCCCGAGCCACCTCGAGCACCGGCTTGCGATCCACGTCGCGGATGACCGGCACGATGAGGCCGCGGTCGGTGGCCACCGCCACCCCCACGTGGCAGTAGCGCTTGAGGATCAGCTCACCGGCCGCCGGGTCGAGGCTGGCGTTGAACCGGGGATGCTCGCTCAGGGCCAGGGCCGCCGCCTTGAGCAGGAAGCTCGTCAGCGTGAGGGTGATCTCGCGCTCGCGAGCCGGCTCGACGCTGCGGGTGATGATCGCGTCGAGATCGGTGATATCGGCGCGATCGAAGTGGGTGACGTGAGGGACCAGCGTGGCCGAGAGCGTCATCCGTTCGGCGATCGTCCGGCGCAGGTGCGACAGCGGCTGGCGCTCCACGGGCCCCCACTGCTCGAAGCGAGGCAGCGGAGGCGGCTCGACACCGACGGCGGCCAGGGGCTTCGCGACCCCGCGCTCGCCTTCTTCCGTCCGGGGGATGGCCGGCGCCGGCCGCGATGTCGGCGCGGCGGCCGCCCGAACGTCGTCGTCGGTCACGCGTCCGCCCGGCCCGGTACCGCGCACGGCGCGCAGGTCGACGCCGAGCTCGCGGGCCAGCCGCCGCGTGGCCGGCGCCGCCGGGACGGGCATGCTCGCGGAAGCCGTGGCGACCTTGGCGATGTCGGGAGTTGGAGGGAGGCCGGGGGGGCCGCCCCGAGCGAATGCTTTATTGAGCTGAGGGGCGGCCCCCCCGGCCTCCCTTCCACCTCCTGCGTCGGCGAACGTCACCAGCACGTCACCGACGCGCACCGTCTGGCCGGCATGGACGTGGATGCGCTCGACCCGCCCGCCCATCGGCGAGGGAATCTCGACCTGAGCCTTGTCCGTTTCGACCTCGAGGAGCGGAGCGTCCTCCCCGACGACGTCGCCCTCGCGCACCAGGACCTTCACGATCTCCGCCTCGGTGAGCCCTTCGCCCAGGTCGGGTAGCCGGAACGCTCGGGCCATCGCGCCCATTGTAACTACGCCGACGGCAGCTTTGCCGCAAGTCCGCAGTGGCCCGGCCGGCGGAGGCAGAGCATCATCATCGCTGCTCGACCAGCTCCAGATCGGCCAGCACGCCGTAGTGATCGGAGGGCCAGAGAACGCCGCCGTTGGCCAGGCGGCCGGGCGTGTCGAGCACGATGCGGCTGGCCCGCACCCGCACGGCCATCGCGGTCCCCGGGAGCACGAGGACGTAGTCCACGCGCCGGAACACCGTGGACGCCGGCGCCTCGATCTGCTGCCAGACGGTCGATCCGGTCCCCGTGGGGTTGGCGGCACGGAACGCATCGACGAGCCCGGCGTCGGCGAGCGCGGCCATCCCTTCTCCGCCTTCGACCGCGTTGAAGTCGCCCATGACCACGGCCGGCAAAGGACCGCGTCGGGCCGCCACCAGCTCGGCGACCCGACGGTGCTGGCAGGTATCGCGGGTGGTGTGCGTGGAGTAGACGTCCAGCGGGCCCCGGGGCGTCGTCACCACGACGCGGAGCAGCACGCGGGGGTCGAGGGCTCGCTGGCAGCGTGGCAGGTCATAGACCTCCGAGCCGGCGATGGGGAAGCGGCTCAGGATGGCCGGGCCCTCGGCAAACCCGATGAGCCACACCACGAACTGGTTCGCCGGTCCGAGCGAGAAGACCCGGGACGTGGCCGGGGCATGGATATGGTTGAGTCGCAGCTCGGCGGCCATGCGGGCAACCACGTCGCCGCGGCGGGGACCGGCCGACGCTTCCTGGAGCGCGATGATGTCAGGGTCGAGGGCCCGCAGCTCCCGGACGGCCAGATCAAGACGGGTGTCGAGCCGCGCGGTGTTGCCGTTGAGCCCCGAGGCGGCGCCGCCATGGAACATGTTGAAGGTGACCACGCGCAAGGGTCGGCCCGGGGACTCCGATGCCAGAACGGGCGCGCCGGCCACCAGCCCGGCACAGAGCGCCAGCGCGGCAGCCAGTCGCACGGGATCAGTAGGCGAGCGTCTCGCGGGCAGCAGCCAGGACGCGGCCGGCATCCGGGACGTGGGCCCGCTCACGCGCGAACCCCACCAGCGAGACGTCCCAGGCCGTCACGCGGCGGATAGGAGCCTCCAGGGAAAGGAACGCGCCCTCCACGATGGAGGCGGCGATCTCGGCACCCGGGCCGAAGCTCCGGGGGGCCTCGTGGATGATCACCACGCGGCCCGTCTTGCGCACCGAGGCCACGACCGTCTCGCGATCCAGCGGCGAGATCGTCAGCAGGTCGATCACCTCGCACTCGGCGTGATCCTCCCGCGCCAGCACCTCGGCCGCCTCGCGAGCCACCCGCACCATCGCCCCGTAAGCGATCAGGGTGAGATCACGCCCCTCGCGAGCGACCTGGGCCCGGCCCAGCGGCAGGGCCTCCACCTCGTCGGGCACCTCCTCCTTGGCCGCGTGGTAGAGGGCCTTCGGCTCGAAGAAGACGACCGGGTCGGGATTGCGGATGGCGCTGACGAGCAGGGCGCGGGCGTTGCGAGGGCCGGACGGGATCACGATCGTGAGCCCGGGGATGTGGGCGTAGAACTGCTCCTCGGACTCCGTGTGGTGCTCCAGCGCGCGCACGCCGCCGCCGTAGGGCATCCGGATCACCATCTGGCAGTGAAACCGTCCCTGGGAGCGCTGCCGGTACCGGGCCGCGTGGTTCTCGATCTGATGAAAGCACTGGAAGGCAAAGCCGGAGAACTGGACCTCGCAGACCGGCTTGAGGCCGTAGAGCGCCATCCCCACCGAAGTCCCGATGATGGCGGCCTCGGCCAGCGGGCTGTCGATGACGCGCTTGCTGCCGAACTTGCGGTGCAGGTCCTCGGTCACCCGGAACACCCCGCCGTCCACACCCACGTCCTCACCGATGATGATGACGTCCCCGTCCCGCTCCATCTCCTGGAGCAGGGCGAGGTTGAGGGCCTTGACCATGTTCAGCTTTGCCATCGTGTCGTCTGGCGCTGACCCCGCATAGGCGGTGAGGGCGGCTCGGGCTCCGGATTGCGGCCCGGGCCCCGGCGCAGCCAGGCGGCCAGGTCCTCGCGCTGGCCGGCGAGGTGCGGCGGCAGCTCGGCGTAGACGTGGTCGAACAGGCGGAGCGGGTCGGCCGGGCCGACCGCCTCGAAACGCTGAATGGCCGCCGTGATCTCCTCGTCGACCTGCGCCTCCAGGTCCTCTCGCCAGAGATTCCGCTTCTTGAGGTACTCGGCAAAGCGCGTGAGCGGGTCCTTCCGCTCCCACTCCTTTACCTCCTCCTCCGAGCGGTACTTGGTGGGGTCGTCGGCCGTGGTGTGCATGCCGAGACGGTACGTCACGCATTCGATGAGGGTGGGCCCGTCGCCGGCCCGGGCCCTGGCGACGGCCTCCTGGCTGGCCGCGTAGACCGCGAGCACGTCGTTGCCGTCGACCTGGATGCCGGGCAGACCGTAGGCCAGCGCCTTCTGGGCCAGCGTGCGGGAGTGAGTTTGCTTCTTGAGGGGGACCGAGATGGCCCACTGGTTGTTCTGGCACACGAAGACGATCGGGACGTGCCAGACGCCGGCGAAGTTCAGGGCCTCGTGGAAGTCCCCTTCGGAGGTGGCGCCATCGCCGAAGAACGTCATGACCACGACGTCGTCGCCCCGGTACTGGGCAGCATAGGCCAGGCCCACCGCGTGCGGCAGCTGGGTCGCCACCGGGATCGTGACAGGCAGGTCGTGCTGATCGGGGGCGGGCTGTCCCCCTTCCATGTAGCCGGAGAAGAACAGAAGGAGCTTGTCGATCGGCCAGCCCCGCCAGACCATGGCGGCCGTCTCCCTGAAGGACGGCACCATCCAGTCCGTGCGTCTCAGCGCGAAGGCGCTGCCCAGCTGGGAGGCTTCCTGGCCCTTGATGGGCGCGAAGGTGCCGATCCGGCCCTGGCGCTGCAGCCGCACCATGCGCTCGTCCAGCCGGCGGCCCAGCACCATCGCGCGGTAGAGCTCCTGGAGCCGGTCCGGCGGGATCGCGGGCTCGAGCGCCGTGTCAAGGTTGCCGTCGGCGTCGAGAATCGACAGGTACTCGACGGAGAATCGGGGCTCGAGCGGCTTTCTCGGCATAGCGAACTCGCCTCCGTCATTGTACCGGAAAGGTCCGCCGGGACCGCGGCCCTACTCCTTCAGCCCCGAGAATGCGATCCCCCGGACGAAGGCGCGCTGGAAGCACAGGAAGATGATCGCCGTCGGGATCATGCCGATGACGGCGATGGCCATGATCTCGTGATACGCGGCCGAGTCGATGCCCTCCATCTGGGCCAGCCCCAGGGGAAAGGTCTTGAGGGTGTCTCGGGAGGCCACGATGAGGGGCCACAGGAACTGGTCCCAGTTGTCGCGGAAGGTGAGGAGGGCCAGGGCGCCGAGGGCGGGCTTGCAGTTGGGCAGGATGATGCGCCAGAAGATCCCGCGTTCGCTGCAGCCGTCGAGCCGGGCCGCCTCGATGAGGGAGTCGGGCAGGTCCTTGATGTACTGACGCATGAGGAAGATCCCGAAGGCGTCCACGGCCAGGGGCACGATGAGTCCCCCGTAGCTGTTCACCAGCCCGAGCCCGCGTACCACCAGGAAGGTGGGGACCAGGACGATCTCCAGGGGCAGCATGAGCGTGCTCAGGATCAGGCGGAAGGAGGCCTCCCGGTACGGGAACCGGAACTTGGCCAGGCCATACCCGGCCAGGCTGCAGAACATTAGATTTCCCGCCATCACCGCGAGCGCGACCACGGCGCTGTTGAAGAAGTACACGGCGAAGGCGCCCCGGGAGAGAGCGTCCGGGTAATTCCACCACTGCGGCTCCCGGGGCAGCCACCGGATGGGAAGCTCGAAAACCTCGCCGCCCGTCTTGAGCGAGGACGCGAGCATCCAGAAATAGGGCAGGAGCGTGAGGCCGATCCCGGCGATCGTGAGGATCGTCAGCAGGCCTCCGCCCCAGAGCCGGACCGCCCTGCGGCTCATTCGAGACCCCCCCGGCGCAGCAGCCGCAGTTGGATCAGCGTCAGGGCAAACGCGAAGGCGAAGAGCACCATCGAGGCGGCGGCGGCTTCGCCCATCCGGTGGTAGGCGAAGGCCGTGTCGTAGATGAAGTACGGCAACACCCGCGTGGTTCCGTTGGGGCCGCCCTCCGTCATCACCAGGGGATTGAGGAAGACCTTCATGGCCGACAGCAGCGACATGACCATGACGAACAGGATGGTGGGCATGAGCAGGGGGATGGTGACGTGAACGAAGCTCTGCCACCCTCCCGCGCCGTCCACGGTCGCTGCTTCGTGATATTCCTTCGGGATAGCCTGCAGCCCGGCCAGGTAGATGACCCCGAAGAGGGGAATGCCGCGCCAGATGCCGATGAGGATCAGCGCGGGCAGCGCGGTTTCCTCGGTGGCCAGCCAGTTGATGCGCCCGACGCCCACGTAGCTCAGGAGCGTGTTCACCACGCCGAGGGGGTTGTACATGAACTTCCACACCAGGGCGACCACGATCTGGGACATCGCGATCGGGAAGAAGTAGGCCAGGCGGATGAGCGACCGCCCGGGCATCCGACGATTGAGGAGCAGGGCCAGGGCCAGGGCCAGGAACCACTCGGGGATGGAGACGCCGAACATGTACTTGGCCGAGACCCAGAAGGACTGGTGGAAGAGCGGGTTGTTCCAGACGGACCGATAGTTCTCGAGCCCGTGGAAGACCGGCGGGCTCATGAGGTCGTACTGGTAGAAGCTCAACCGGAACGCCTCCAGCATCGGGTAGAACTTGAAGGCGATCAGGTGCAGAAGGGCCGGCAGCACGAACAGGAACCCCGCCCAGCAGAGGCGGGTGTGGAGCGACAATCTCCTCCAGCCCACCGCCTGCCGGAGCGATCCCAGCCACCTCGGCCACGGCTGTGCCCGGGCCGCCGCCGCCCGCTCTCGCGCCATACCGACGATCCGGCTACGGCTTGGCCAGCGCCGCGTCGATCTCCTTACAGGCCTGGTCGAGGGATGCCTTCGGGTCCTCGTGCTTGAGCACCACGCGCTCCATCGCCCGGTGCATGGCATCGCTGATCTCGATGAAGTAGGGCGAGCGGGTGACGTAGGTGCCCGTCTTGATGTCGCCGACGAACACGTCGAGGTACCGGGTCTTCCTGGCCTCGTCCATCCCGGGGAGCTCCAGGAAATTCGCGCTGGGATAGGGATAGGACGTCTTCTCGTACCACTCCTTGGGGTTCCGGACGACGTGGCGGATCAGGTCGTGCACCATCTTCTGCTTCGCCTCGGGGACTTGTGGATTTACGGCGAGGGCGAAGCCGTAGACGACGCTGATGGGCTTCTTGGGATCCACCTGCGGCAAGGGCACGACCTTCATGTCCTCCATCACCTTGGGGCCGAACTGGGCCACGCTGCCGGCGTGGGTGATGAACATGGAGACGCGGCCCTTGGGCAGGTCATCGGCGGGCAGCGCGTTGGTGGCCTGGCTCACCGTCGGATCCGAGATCTTGTACTTGTGGACGTACATGGAACGCACCTGCATGGCCTTCACGCCGGCCTCGCCGTTGGCCGTGCACTTGCGTCCCGCCCGGTCGAGGATGCTCCCGCCGTACTGTCGGGTGAGGGCCTCCATGTACCACATGGTCCACGCCGAGGAGTGCATGGCGAAGTCGAAGCCCTCGCGGACCATCGTGCTCCCCTGCATCTTGACCAGCTTTTGCCCGACCCGGCCGATGTCCTCCCAGGTGCGGGGATAGTCCTTGTCGGGGTCCAGGCCGGCCTCGCGGAAGTGCTTCCGGTTGAGGTAGAGGCTGAACACGGAAGCGATCATGGGGACCGCGTAGAGCTTGCCTTCGTGGATGTAGCCTTCCAGCGCGCCCGGCAGGTAGGCCTTCTTCATGTCCTCGAGGTTCTTGTAGCCGAGCCACTCGGGCCGGATGGGGGCCAGGACATCCTTCGTCGTGAAGCTGGGGAGCAGGGTGTCGATCACCGTGAACATGTCGGCCGCGGACCTGGTCGAGAGCGCGGCGGATAGCTTCTTGAAGTACGGGGTCATGGCGAAGAACTCGTACTCCACCGGCCTGGTCGGGTTCTTCTTGTTCCAGTCGGCCACGAGCTCCTTCGAGTAGTTGTTGTGGGGCGGGTTGCTGTGCTCCCACCAGGTGATGGACGTCTGCTGGGCGTCCGCGGGCTGTCCCAGGAGCACCGCGGCGACGCTGCACGCTAGACAAACGCTGAGGAACCGCTTCATGGGTCTGCCTCCTCCGTCACGCATGTGTGCTCTCGTCGGCCGTCTCCCACCCTCAGCGGGCCGAGGGAAAGTGGGGTGGCCGCTTCTCGCGGATGGCCTGGAGACCCTCGCGGACGTCCTCGCCCATGAACGTCAGCATCTCGAGGGCGATCGACTGGTCGAAGATGGGGCCGGCCATGCGCAGCCAGTTGTTCAGGGACCGCTTGGTCCAGCGGATCGCCTGCTGGCTGCCCAGCGCCAGCTTGTCGGCGACCTCGAACGCCTTGGGCAGGAGCTCGGCCGGCGGCACGCAGAGCGACACCAGCCCGATGCGCTCGGCCTCGCGGCCGTCGATGAAGTCGGAGGTGAGCAGGTAGTACTTGGCCTTGGCCATTCCGCACAGCAACGGCCATACGATGGCGGCGTGGTCGCCCGCCACCACGCCCAGGCGGGTGTGGCCGTCGGTGAAGCGCACGTTCTCGGCGATGATGCTGACGTCGGCCAACAGGGCCACCACCAGCCCGGCCCCCACCGCCACCCCGTTGATGGCCGAGACGATCGGCTTGTCGAGGTTGATCATGTTGTAAACGATGTCCGAGGCCTCCCGCACCGTGCGGGCCAGCCGCCGGGGGTCGGTGGCGTTGGCCTCCACCATGTCCAGATCACCGCCGGCGGAGAAGGCGCGGCCGGCGCCGGTGACGACCGCCACCCGGGTCTCGGGGTCGGCGTCGATGGTCAACCAGATCTGGGTGAGCTCCCAGTGCAGCCGATCGTTGGTGGCGTTGAGCACCTCGGGGCGGTTGATGGTGATGAGCAGCACGCCGTTCTTGCGGTGCTCGAAGACGAGGTGCTTGTACTCGGCATAGTCCATCGCGGTTCTCTCCCCGGCTTCTTCTACACCGCGAGACCGCGATTGACAAGGTCCGGACGTCAAGGCTAATGGGCCGACTTTCCCGCTCCTCGACCGCTCTCCAGGAGGACCGCATGGGTCGCCGTGTCGCGCTCGGGATCGCGCTGCTAGTCCTCCTCACCGGATCGATCGGGCTGGCGCCGGCCTTCGGGCAGACGCCCAAGCGCGGCGGCGTGCTGCGGTTCGCCGAGCGCGAGGCGCCCAGCCTCGATCCGCACCTCTCGGTGAGCTTCATCACCCACACCCAGATCAGCATGGTTTACAGCCACCTGGTGCGCTTCCCCCATGGCCCGGAGCAGAAACACGCCGCCGACTTCTCGATCCTGCCCGACCTCGCCGAGAAGTGGGAGTACAAGTCGCCGACGGTGCTGGTGTTCACGCTCCGCAAGGGCGTCAAGTTCCATCAGAAGCCTCCCGTCAACGGGCGAGAGGTGACGGCCGACGACGTCAAGTACTCGCTGGAACGCTTCATGGCCAAGTCGGGGTTCAAGTCGCGCTTCGACCAGGTCCAGTCGATCGAGGCGACGGGTCGTCATACCGTGCGCATCACCCTCAAGGAGCCCTACGCGCCGTTCTTGAACCACCTGGCCAACCCCTCGTACGCCGTCATCCTGCCCCGGGAGGCCGAGGAACGGTTCAAGGACTTCGACCATCCCGACGCGGTGATCGGCACCGGCCCCTTCGTGCTCAAGTCCTTCGAGCGCGGGGTCCGGCTCGTCTTCGAGCGCAACCCCGACTACCCCATGAAGGGCATGCCCTACCTCGACGGGGTCGTCTTCGAGATCACGCCCGACGCGGCCACCCGGCTCAGCCTCCTCCGGTCCGGCAAGGTCGAGCTCGGGCAGCTGTGGGGATGGTTGGGGCCCGAGGAAGGCAAGTCGTTGAAGAAGACGAACCCGGAGATGGTGGTCACCCCGACTCAGGTCGTCGGACAGGGCCACATCTACATGCGGACCGACCAGCCCCCCTTCAACGACGTGCGCGTGCGCCGGGCCGTGTCGCTGGCCATCGATCGGAAGGCCTGGAACGAGGCGCTCCCGTTCGGCGAGGGCTGCATCGACTCCGGACCGGTGCCCTGCGCCATGACGGAGTGGAAGCTGGACACCGCCAAGATCGACCCGGCCCGGGCCAAGTACCTGGTTGGGCACGACCCGGCCGAGGCCCGACGGCTGCTCGCCGAGGCTGGCTTCCCCCGGGGCCTGACGGTGCCGATGTTTCACTGGCCGGGTTATGCGCCACCGTGGCGGAGCTACTACGAATTGGCCGCCGATAACCTGGGCAAGATCGGCATCACCGCCGAGCTGAAACCCGAGGAGTACGGCAAGTACATCTCCACGACCTATCTCAGCAAGTACGAGAAGATGCCCATCGGGATGTACCAGGCGCCCTGGCTGGCGATCTGGCCGGCCGTGGCGCTCTCGCTCGCCGTTTTTGGATTTAACATGCTCGGCGACGGTCTGCGCGACCTGCTCGATCCGCGTCAGAAGGGCGGCTGACGAACTACTTCTTGCCCTGGGCTCGGCGGGCGGCGCGGATGGGCTCGGCGCGAGCCGGCTCGGCGCGTTTCGGCGTAACCTTGGCGGGGGGTTTGCGCTTGGCCAGGCTCTCTTTGAGGGCCTCCATGAGGTCGACCACCTGTGCGCGGGGCGCGGCCGGGGGGGCCATCGTGACCTCCTGGCCCTCCGCTTTGCGCGTCACCAGATCCAGGACGCGCTGCCGATACTCGTCCACGTACTGCTCGGGCTTGAAGGCGTCGTTGGTCAGGCCATCGATGAGCTGCTGGGCCAGCTCCATCTCGCCGCTCCGGATCTTGGTCGATTGCCCCTTGTCGATCTCGCCGAAGTCGCGCACCTCGTCGGCAAAGTACATGGTGTGCAGCAGCAGCCCGTCCTGGGCCGAGCGGATCAGCACGAGGCTCTCCTTGCCACGCATGACGAACTTGGCCAGGGCCACCCGGCCCCCCTTGGCCATGGCGTCGGCCAGCAGCCGGTAGGCCTTCTCCCCGCCCTTGTCGGGCCCCAGATAGTAGGTCCGCTCGAAGTAGATGGGATCGACCTTCTCCAGGGGCACGAACTCCGCGATGTCGATCATCCGGGAGGCTTCGCCCTCCAGGCTCTTCAGCTCCTGGTCGGCGACGCGCACGTACTGGTCCTTGGCGAACTCATAACCCCGCACCAGCTCGCCACGCTCGACGACGACGTTGCAGGTGGGACAGAACCACTGCTGGCGCACCCGCGAGCCGCACTTGGCGTGGAGCATGTTGAAGGAGACGCCGGCCGGCGAGGTGGCCGTGTACATCTTCACGGGGATGGTGACCAGGCCGAAGGAGATCGCGCCGGAGCCGATCGCATGCGGCGGCATGGTCGAAACGATATCACGCCGGGGCGCGCGAGTGTTCAGCTCTCCGTGCGCCAACCGGTAGGGTCGGCCGGCGCGGCGAGGGGCTACGGGTTGGCGTATCCTGCCCCCTATGGCCCGCGCGCGGGACACCCTGGCGGAGTACGCGAAGAAGCGCGACGCCGCGCGCACGCCCGAGCCCTTCAGCGGCCCCCGCACGACCCCGGGCACCCTCTTCGTCGTGCAGAAGCACGCGGCCCGGCGCCTGCATTACGACCTTCGTCTCGAGCGGGGCGGCACGCTCGAGAGCTGGGCCGTGCCCAAGGGCCCGTCGCTCAGGCCGGGGGACAAGCGTCTGGCCGTCCACGTCGAGGACCATCCCGTGGAATACGCCGACTTCGAAGGCGTCATCCCGGCTGGCAACTACGGCGCCGGCGCCGTGATCGTGTGGGACCGCGGCTGGTATCGCCTCCTCAAGGAGAGCGCCGGCAAGCTGGAGATCGAGTTCTTCGGCTACAAGATGCGCGGCATCTGGACGCTGGCCCGCATGAGCGGCAAGGAGCGCGACTGGCTGCTCCTCAAGAAAGCCGATGCCTTCGCCGGCGAGGAGGATCTGACCGCGCGCTTCCCCGAGTCGGTATTGTCCGGGCTCACCGTCGAGGAGGTCCGGGACGGGCCCGAGCGACTGGGCACGCTGCGGGGCCGGCTGCAGCGCGCCGGCGCTCCTCATCGCGAGGTGAAGCCACGGGGCACGCCCGTCATGCTGGCCACGCTGGTCGATCGGCCCTTCTCCCGCCCGGGCTGGCTCTTCGAGCCGAAGTATGACGGCGTGCGCGTGCTCGCCTTTCGGGAAGGCACCCGCGTGGAGCTCTACATGCGGAGCGGCCAGGAGGTGACCGGGCGCTACCCCGAGCTGCTGGTCGCGCTCCGGGCGCTGCCGCTCGAGCGGTTCCTCATCGACGGCGAGATCGTGGCCCTGGACGAGAATGCTCGCCCGTCGTTCCAGCGGCTGCAGGCGCGCATGGGGCTCACGCGTCCGGCCGATGTTGAGCGCGCCCGGACCCTGGTGCCCGTCAGCGGCGTGTTCTTCGACGCGCTGGCCCTAGACGGGCGTGATCTCAGAGCGCTGCCCTTGAACGAACGCAAGGCCTGTCTGGCCCTGCTGTTGCCGGCCCGTGGGGTGCTGGGCTACGGCGACCACGTGGCCGAGCGCGGCGAGGCGTTCTTCGAGGCGTGCTGCGCGCAGCGCCTGGAGGGCGTGGTGGCCAAGAAGGCCGACAGCCCGTACGGGGGCGGACGCAGTCGGGACTGGCTCAAGATCAAGTGCCAGCTGCGCCAGGAGTTCGTGATCGGTGGGTACACCGACCCCCAGGGCTCGCGCGGCTACTTCGGGGCCCTGCACCTCGGCCTGTACGAGACGGACCGTCTCGTGTACGTCTCAAAGGTGGGCACCGGCTTCGACGGCAAGACCCTCAAGCAGCTGTGGGATCGGCTGACCCCGCTGGCGCGGTCGACGTCGCCCTTCGCGACCGGCACGCCGGCCGGGCGCGGTCACCACTGGGTCGAGCCCGAGCTCGTGTGTGAGGTCCGCTTCACCGAGTGGACCGACGACGGCGGCCTTCGCCACCCCACCTTCCTCGGGCTACGGGACGACAAACGCGCCCAGGAGTGCCGGCGGGAAGTCCCCCTTCCCCTCGGCGGGGCCGCGGCACACGGGAGATCCGCTTCCCACCCCGCCCCGCGCTGGCCAGGTCCCCCCGGCGACGCCGATGGCGTCCGTATCGCCGATGGCGTCCGCGTGGTGATCAGCAATCCCGGGAAGGTGTTCTGGCCCGACGAGGGCCTGACGAAGGCCGACCTCGTCGCGTACTACGAGTCGGTAACGCCGTGGCTCCTGCCGTATCTGCGGGACCGGCCCGTGGTCCTCACGCGTTACCCCGACGGGATCGGAGGCAAGTCCTTTTATCAGAAGGACGCGCCGGGCTTCGCCCCGTCGTGGGTCCGCAGGGCCCGCATCCGGGCCGAGGGAGTGAAGCGGGATATCGATTACCTGGTCGTGGACGACGCGGAGACCCTGCGTTGGATCATCAACCTGGGCACGATCCCGCTGCACGTGTGGGGCTCGCGGGTCTCCGCGCTGGAGCATCCCGACTGGCTCGTCCTGGACCTCGATCCCAAGGGCGCGCCCTTCGCCGATGTCGTGGCCGTCGCCCTGGCGCTCAGGCGGATCCTCGAGCGTCTCGACGTGCCGAGCTACGTCAAGACCTCGGGCAAGACGGGCCTGCACATCTTCGTGCCGCTGGGCGCCCGCTACAGCTATGAGCACACGCGCGCCCTGGCCCGGCTGCTGGCCACGCTCGGGGTGGAGGCCGCGCCCCGCATCGCGACCGTCGCCCGTCCCCTGCGCGCCCGGGGCGACAAGGTCTACATCGACTGGGGCCAGAACGGTCGGGGCCAGACGGTGGTGGCTCCGTTCGCGGTCCGGCCGCTCCCCGGCGCTCCCATCTCGTGCCCGCTCGCGTGGGACGAGGTGACGGCGCGCCTGGATCCGGGACGCTTCACGATCAAGAACGCCCTGGCGCGGCTGGAGAAGAAGGGCGACCCCATGGCTCCGGTCTTGACGGAGGCCATCGACATCGCCGCCATCCTGGCCCGGATCGAGGCCGAGCCCGGCGCCGGCGCACGCCGTCGCCGGACGTGAGTCACACCGCCTGATTCAGGCCGCGGAGCCGAGCAGTTCCGAGAGCCGGCTGGCGAAGGCCGGCCCGGCTCCCGACTCCTCGTGCTTGAAGAAGATGTAGGCGTCCCGCCAGCCCTCGCCCAGGCGGTGAATGGTGTCCGCCCAGCGTCGATGGTCGTCCTCGCCGTACCCCTCGTCACGCAGGCGCAGGTAGCCGAAGTCGGCGGTCGTCACGAGAGGCGTCGTCGCCGCTTCGGTGTCGGCGATGCACAACGCGGCGTTGGCCGCGCGCAGCCGCGCATACACGTCGTCGGCGAACCAGGAGGCGTGCCGGAACTCGAAGGCGCAGGCCAGTCCGGCGGGCAGCAGGGCGAGCAGGTCGGCGAGCCGCCCGAGGTCCCGGGCGAAGTTCGGCGGCAACTGGAAGAGCAGCGGCCCCAGCTTGACGCCCAGCGTGCGCGCGGCGTCGCACAGGTAGCGGACCGGCTCGTCCACGTCACGCAGGCGCGCGAAATGGGTGATGCGCTGGGGCGCTTTCAGCGCGAACCGGAATCCCGGCGGCGTGGCGGCGGCCCAGCCGGCCAGCGTCTTGGCCGTCGGCATGCGGTAGAAGGTGGCGTTGATCTCGACCACGGCGAAGCGCTCGGCGTAGAAGGCCAGCATCCGCGCGGCGGGCAGATCAGCCGGATAGAAGCTGCCCCGCCACTCCGGGTAGTTGTACCCCGACGTCCCTACCCACGCCCTCACGACCTGTCGGTCACCTCACCGTCGCGTCGCCAGCGCGGCGACGCGCTCGCGCGCGGCGGCGTCGAAGCGCCGGGCCCCGCCGACTGCGCAGTTGTCGACGGCGTGCGCGACGTCGCGCGTGGCCGGGATGCTCACGGTGACCCGCGGATCGCTCACGCCCCAGTTCAGCAGCGCCTGGGCCCAGGTACGCAGTCCGTAGTCTTCGAGAAACGCCAGCTCGCGGGCCGGCGGCGGCCGGCGCGCCAGCGCGCCCTGGCCCAGGGGTCGCATCAGCACGACGCCGACATCGCGGGCCGAGACCAGGGGCAGAAGGTCCGTCTCGACCTCACGCTCCTGCGGGTTGTAGGGCACCTGGATGGCGTCGACGCGACCCGTCTCCACGATGGCCGCCATCTCGGCGAAGCGGGCGCGACTCCAGTGCGTGATGCCAATGGCGCGGATCCGGCCCTGCTTCTTGAGCTCTTCGAGATAAGGCAGGTGGGTCTCCCACGCTTCCAGGTTGTGGATCTGGTAGAGGTCCACCATCCCTCCGTACCACTCGAGGGCGCGCCGGATCTGCTCCCGCGCCTCCCGGGCCGAGCTGGTCCAGACCTTGGTGGCCACGACGACGTCCTGGCGCCGGGGGCCGAGCGTGATCGCCAGCACCCGCTCGGCGGCGCCGTACATCGGCGACGAGTCGACGAAGGTGCCACCGTGGGCCAGCATGGCATCGGTCACGGGCTGGACCAGGCCGGGATCGCGGACGTCGAAGGTCTGCCAGGTTCCCATCCCGATCACGGGGACCTCGAGGCCGCTGGTACCCAGGCGCCGCCGTTCCACGTACGAGGCGGTTTCGACGCTAGCCGAGGGTCCGGGACGGGAGCCTGGTGGCGCTCACGTCCCCGGCTTCTCGGCGCCCAGCCGCTGGCTGAGCGTGGTCAGCGCCTCGAGCTTCGCCCGCGCCGCTCGGCTGTCGATGGAGCGGGCGGCGATCTCCACGCCCTCCTTCAGCTCGCGGGCCCGACCCCCGGCCACCACGGCGGCGGCGGCGTTCATCACGACGATGTCCCGCTTGGGCCCCGGCTCGCCGTCCAGGATGGCGCGGATGATATCCGCGTTCTGCTGCCGGTCGCCGCCCCGCAGATCGGCGATGATGGCCCGGGGAACTCCGAAATCCTCCGGCCGGACCGTGAAGGTGCGGACCGTGCCCTCGCGGACCTCGCTGAGCCGGCTCTCCCCCGTGTTCGAGATCTCGTCGAGCCCGTCGGCGCCGTGCACCACGAAGGCCCGCGCCGTGCCCAGCTCGGCGAGCACCCGGGCCAGCGGCTCGGTGAGGGCCACCGAATACACCCCGATGACCTGAGCGTTGGCCCCGGCGGGATTGGTGAGCGGCCCCAGCATGTTGAAGACGGTCCGGATCCCCATCTCCCGGCGAGCCGCCATCACGTGGCGCATCGCCGTGTGCAGGAGCGGCGCGTAGAGGAACCCGATGCCGACCTCGTCGATGCAGCGGGCCACCTGGGCCGGCGTCAGCTCGAGATTGATGCCCAGCGTTTCCACCACGTCAGCCGAACCGCACAGGGAGGAGACCGAGCGGTTGCCGTGCTTGGCGACCCTGAGGCCGGTTCCCGCCACCACGAAGGCCGTCGCGGTGGAGACGTTGAAGGTCCCGGCGGCGTCGCCCCCGGTGCCGCAGGTGTCCACCAGCATCTCGCGATCGGTCCCCGTCAGCGCGGCCACCTCCTCACCGCGCGTGCGGATCCGGACCACCTTCTGCCGCATCACCTGGGCGAACCCGATGAGCTCCTCCACCGTCTCGCCCTTCATGCGGAGCGCGGTGAGGAAGGCCGCGATCTGCGCGTTGGTGGCCGCGCCCGACATGATCGCTTCCATGGCGGCGGCGGCCTCGATCCGGGTCAGGTGGCGGCCCTCGACCAGGGCCCGGAGGGCTTCGGTGATGATCGGGCTCGTCATCTACTGCTCGGCGTCCGGGCGCGCGCCGCCACCAGGGCCCCCAGGATCTGATCCATCCGCACCGGCTTGGACAGGACCTCGTCCACCCCGTGCTCGGCGAGCTGGTCCTCGGTCAGCAGCACGCCCCAGCCGGTCAACATCACCACCGGCACGGAAGGACGGAGCGTCTTGCAGAGACGAGCCAGCTGCAGCCCGTTGAGCTTGGGCATGGCCAGATCAGTGACCACGACGTCGAAGGACGAGTCGTTCTTGAACTTCTCGACGCCGTCGGCGCCATCGACGGCCATGACCACGCTGTGCCCGGCGTTCGACAGGATGTCGCAGATCATCTGGCGGACCTGGGGATCGTCGTCGACGACCAGGCAACGGACCGGGCCGCCGGGAACCGGCACGCTGCGTGGCGCCCGCGCCGGCTCGGCGCGGGACACGCCCTCGACGGGGAACTTCACCCGTACCGTCGTGCCCCGGCCGGCGACACTGTCGACCTCGATCTGGCCGCCGTGGCGAGCCACGATCCCGTGAGCCAGGCAGAGCCCGAGGCCCGTGGCCCCGGGCTTGGTGGTGAAGAACGGCTCGAAGATCCGGGCCTGCACTCCCGGCGTCATCCCCGATCCGACGTCGGTGACGCTGAGCACCGCCTCGCCCCCCTCCATCTGCGCCGAGACCATCACGCTGGTTCCGTCGGGGGTGGCCTCCACGGCATTGGCCAGGATGTGCCCCAGCGCCTGCTGCATGCCACCGGGATCGCCGCTGATGAGGGGCAGGTTGTTCAGCTCCGTCTGGAACTGCACGCCGGGGCGCTGCGCCGTGGTGGCCCGGAGCGCCTGCCGTGTCACCGCGACCAGATCCACCATGGTCGAGGGCTCGTCACGGCGAACCCGCATGAACTCCTGGATCCTTCGCACGGTGCGGGCCCCATCCAGCGCCGCCCGCTCGATCGTGTCCAGCCATTCACGGAGCTGGGGATCGGTCACACGCTGGATCAACAGTTGGGTGCGCCCGATGACGGGCGTGAGCACGTCGTTGAAGGCGTGGGCGAAGCTGGAGGCCATCTCACCGAGCACGCCGAGCCGGCCCAGTCGCTCGGCCTGCGCCCGGGCATCCTGGAGGTCGCGCTCCATACTCCGCACCTGCCGGCGTAGCGTCAGGGCCCAGGCCGCCAGCGCCAGGGCCGCGGTCGTCAGCACCACGATGAGGAGCAGCGCGAGCGTTTCCATCTTACTGGCCAAGATATACTTTCCTGATTCGCTCGTCGAGGCCGAGCGTCAGGGTCGGCGGGGAACGGAGAACCGCTGCGCGTTGCCCATGCAGGGCCAGACGTATCCTCGCATGTTGTCGAGAATCTGCTTGAGGTGGTTGCGGTCGTGGTGGACCCACTCCTGGATCACGTCGGCCACCTTCAGGTAGCCCACCGTGGGGTGCTGTCCGCCCCGCCCGAGATCCTCGGCGCGGAGCGCATTCACCAGCACGGCGCTGGCCTCCCGCATCGTCAAGAACTCCTCGAGGAGGGGCTGGAGCGGCCGCTCACAGTCCCGGCGCTCGCGAGCGACGTTGTCCTGATCCCAGCGGGCCAGGGTGGGGTCACGCTCGGCGAGGATCGTCCGGATCCGTCCGGCGAAGCCGCGGCGCTCGGCCTCGATCAGGTGGCCGAGGACTTCCTTGGCGCACCACTCTCCGGGGGCCGGATGGAAGCCGAGCAGCGCCTCGGGCCAGGCGCGGAGCTCGGTGGCCAGCATGGCGCCCGCGGCGCGGAGCAGGCCGGCGATCTGGGGCGGCGTCAGGGGAACTTCAGTCATTGAGGAGCTCCCGGGCGATGATGACCCGCTGGATCTGGTTGGTGCCCTCGTAGATCTGCATGATCTTGGCGTCACGCATGAAGCGCTCCACGGGGAACTCCCGCGTGTAGCCGTAGCCGCCGAAGATCTGGACGGCGTCGGTGGCGACCTTCATGGCCGCGTCCCCGGCCCAGCACTTGGCCATGGAGGCCTCATACGTGTTGCCACGGATCCCTGCGTCGACCTGACGGGCGGCATGGTGGACCATGAGCCGCGCCGCGTGAACCTGCATGGCCATGTCGGCCAGCATGAACTGGATGCCCTGGAAGTCGGCGATCCGCTGCCCGAACTGTCGTCGCTCCTTGGCATAGGCCACGGCAGCGTCCAGCGCGGCCTGGCCGATGCCCACGGCCATGGCCCCGGTGGCAGGGCGGGTCGTGTCCAGCGTCTGCATGGCGATCGTGAAACCCTCGCCCTCCCCGCCCAGCCGCTGCTCGACGGGGATACGACAGTCGCTGAAGTGCAGGGCCACCGTGGGCGAGCCGCGGATCCCCAGCTTCCGTTCCTTCCGGCCCACGGTGAAGCCGGGGGTCGCTTTGTCGACCAGGAACGCCGTGATGCCCTTGGCGCGCCGGGCGGGATCGACGGTGGCGAACACGCAGATGACGTCGGCGTGGTCGCCGTTGGTGCACCACTGCTTGGCGCCATTGAGGACGTAGTAGTCCCCGCGGCGTACCGCCGTCGTCTTGAGGGCGGCGGCGTCGGAGCCCGCCTCCGGCTCGGACAACGAGTAGGCCGCGAGCAGGTCCCCGGTGGCCAGCCGGGGCAGGTACCGCTTCTTCTGCTCCGGGCTCCCGAAGGACAGGACGGGCAGTCCGCCCAGCGGCTGGTCCAGAAACTGGGTGGCCGACGCAGCGCAGGCCCAGGCGATCTCTTCGCAGACCAGCGCCAGCGCCAGGCATCCCAGGTCGCTGCCGCCGTACTCCTCGGGCAGCCAGATGCCGAACAGGCCGGCCTCGATGATGGCCCGCATGGCCTCCTCGGGATAACGCTCACGCTCGTCGACATCGGCGGCGTGGGGGGCGATCTTCTCGCGCGCCACCTTCCGGGCGAGGTCCCGGATCATCCGCTGCTCGTCGGTCAGCTGGACGTCGGCCTTCACCGGCCCTCGCCCACGATCACGAGCGCGTCGACGGCGATGAGATCGCTCCCGGCGGCGATGATGGGATTGATATCCACCTCGAGCACCCGCCGCTCCGATACCAGCAGATCGCTGAGCGCATGGACGGCGTCGGCCAGCGTCTGCCGGTCCACCGGCGATAAGCCTCTCGGCCCGGCCAGCAGGCGGGGCAACGTCCCTTCATCCAGCATCTCGTCGATGTCCTCCCCGCCCAGGGGGGCCCGCCTGAGCGCCGCCTCGCGGACGACCTCGGTGAGCACCCCGCCGGCGCCGACGGCCACCACCGGGCCGAAGACGTCGTCCCGCCGTCCCCCCACGAGCAGCTCGACGCCTGCTCCGATCTGCTCCTGAACCAGGAACCGCGCCGCCCCGGTCCGCGCCGTGACCTGGTGGCAGGCCTCGCGCACGGCCGCCCCGTCACGGAGGCCCAGCCTGACACCGCCGACGTCGGTCCGGTGCGTGAGTCCCTGGGCATCCGCCTTCACGACGACGGGATATCCGATCTCTTCCGCCGCCGCTACCGCTCCCTCGGTGGACACCACGCTGCGCTCACGACAGAACCTGAACCCGTACGTCTCGAGCAACCGTCGGGCCAGGCCGTAGGGGAGCGGCCCCCGGCCGCTCCGTACGACCGCGGCCACCTCGTCGGGCAGCGGGGATGTGTGGATGGAGCGGCAAAAGGTCCGGTGCGGTGAGCGCCACAGGGCGCGCCAGGCGCGCACGGCGCGCTCGGGGCTCGGCAGCACCGGGACGCCGCCGGCGCGGAGACGAGCCGTAGTCTGAGGAGCATCCACGACGAAGGCCACGGCGGGCTTGCCCGTCGCCTGGGCGGCGGCCACGATGGCCTCGGCAAGCTCAGGAATGTCCAGGCCCACGTCGAGGGCGACGGCGCCAGCGATCGCCGGTTCATCGAAGACCACGCGCACCGCCTCGCCGAGGCGTGAGGGTGCTGCCTGGGGCGTGAGGTCCACCGGATTGCCGACGGCGGCGAAGGGCGGCAGCAGCGGGCGCAGCTGGCTGCGCGTGGCCTCGTCCAGCGCCGGCACCGCGAGTCCGGAGCGCTCGGCGCAGTCGGCGGCGACGACCGAAGGTCCGCCGGAGATGGTGATGATCGCGAGACGCGGCGTCGCCGGGCGCGCCTTCCCCGCGATGGCCAGGGTCTCGATGGCGTCGAAGAACTCCTCCGTCTCCTCTGCCAGCACCACGCGGGCATAGAGACAGGCGGCCCGGAACACTGCGGTCGGCCCGGCCAGCGACCCGGTATGCGAGGCCGCTGCCCGCCGCCCGGCCTCCGAGCCGCCACCCTTGAGCACGACCACCGGCTTGCGCCCCACGGCACGCTCGGCGGCGGCGACGAAGCGTTCTCCCTCGCGGATATCCTCGATGAAGCACGCGATGAGCGTCGTGGCCGGATCGTCGATGAGGTACTCGATCACCTCGGCGATTTCCACGTCGGCCTGGTTGCCGATCGACAGGCAGCGGGCCACGCCCAGGTCGCGGCTGCCCAGGTGCCGAAACACGAGCCCGGCGTACGCGCCGCTCTGGGAGACGATGCCGATGCCGCCGGGCCGCCGCGGTAGATCCCAGAAGTAGGTACCGTTCAGTGCTGCCGGCGACGAGTAGACGCCCATGCAGTTCGGCCCGACCAGCCGCAGCCCGGCCGCGCGCGCCGTGGCCAGCAACTCGGCCTGCACGCTCCGGCCATCCTCGCCCACCTCGCCGAAGCCGGACGAAAGCACGACTGCGGCCCTGGTCTGGCGGGCCGCCAGCGCTCTGATCGCTGAGGGTACGACCGCGGCGGGCAGACTGACTAGGGCCAGGTCAATCCCCACGGGCAGCGCCTCGATGACGGGAACCGTGGCGAGGCCCAGGATCGGCTCCCCCGCCGGATTCACGGGGTAGAGCGCGCCGGCGAAGCCGCCATCCTTCACATTTTTCAGAAGCTGGAACCCGAGCTTGGTGGAGTCACGCGAGGCGCCCAGAACCGCCACCGAGCGCGGAGCAAACAGCGCCTCGAGCCCCATCAGGGGACCAGGCGCAGGATGCGGTCGTCGTCGGTCGCCGGGGAGCCCCGCCCGTTGCGGTTGCTGGTGGCGATGTAGAGGGCGCCGTCGGGACCGACGACGACATCGCGCAGACGCCCGTACGCTCCCTCCAGGAGGGACGTGACCTTGGTCACCGAGCCGTCGGCGGCTAGGCCGACGCGGAGGAGCTGCTGACCGCGCAGCGCGGCGATGTAGGCGAAGCCGCCGGTGATCGCCATGCCCGACGGCGCCCAGGTTCGCGAGCCCGACTCGAGCACGGGCTCCTCGAAGCGCGCCTGGCCGCCGCGACCATAGACCTCCGGCCAGCCGTAGTTGCGACCGGGACGGATCAGGTTCAGCTCATCGTGTCCCCCGGGGAAGCCGGACGGACCGTGTTCGGAGGCGAAGAGCCGTCCGGCCGCGTCCCACGCCAAACCCTGTGAGTTGCGGTGACCCAGCGTGTAGATCGGCGAGCCGGGAAACGGGTTGTCGGCCGGAACACTGCCGTCGGCATTGATTCTCAAAATCTTGCCGGCCAGGGAGTCCTGGCGTTGGGCCAGGTGGGACTCGGCGGCGTCGCCGGTGGTGAAGTAGAGCTTGCCGTCGGGACCGAACTTCACCCGGCAGCCATCGTGCACCCTGGCACCCGGGATGTCGTCGACGAGCACGCGCTCGTCTCCCGCCCGGCCCTCGCGAAGCGTGAGGACCGCGAGTCGGTTCACCAGGCCACCGCGCTTGCTCATCGTGTAGCAGACGTAAAGCCGTCCCGACTGGGGGAAGGCGGGGTCGAGGGCCAGCCCCATGAGGCCGCCTTCTCCGTGCGCGGCGACCGGCAGCGTGGCAATGGGCTGGGGATCGAGCCGGCCGTCACGCAGAACGCGAATTCGCCCGGGCCGCTCGGTGATGAAGAGTCGACCATCCGGCGCGAAGGCGAGCGCCCACGGCACCTCCAGCCCGCTGGCTACGACGGTCACTCGCGGCTGCGCGTCGCTCGGTCGTACCGCGAGCAGAGCGGCCAGCAGGAGGACGATAGCCGCCGAGACAATGCTCACGATGCAATGAGTGTAGCCTCCGCCGGCATCGTCCGGCAAACTACGCCTTTCCGTTACGGCTTCTTCAGTCGCATCTCCTCGTAGGGCGCCGCGAAATAGAGCTGGGAGTTCAGGCCGATAGCTGGCTCCTCCACACGTGGGCCGACGCCGTGCAGCGTGGCGGGCTCGAAGATCGGCGCGTGCATGACCCGTTCGTGCATCAGCCTCTGGACGCGATGCAGGACCGTCTCACGCTTCGTGCGGTCTCGCTCCTGGGCCTGTTGCCGGATCAGATCGTCGAGGTCGGGATATCCGCCAGTCGCGTAGGGAGCCGTGCTGATCACGAAGTTCTCGAGGCGGGAGGCCGCGTTGCCCGGACCCGCCGTCACCGCGACGAGCAGGCCCCCGAGCTTTTTCCCCCGCCAGGATTCGAAGAACGTGGCCCGCTCCATGGTGCGCACGCGGGTGCGGATCCCTATCGCGGTCAGATAGTTCGCCACGGCCTCGCCCATGGTGACGAAGGGAGGCACCGGCGTGACGTCGCCCGCGTCGAAGCCATTCGGATAGCCGGCGTCGGCGAGCAGGCGCTTGGCATGCGTGGGGTCATAAGGATGGGGCGGGATCGGCAGCGCGAAGTCCATGGTGCTCGGGATGATGGAGCCAGTCAGGCGCGCCAGGCCCATCCGCTCCGTATCGTTGATCGCCTGTTTGTCGATGGCGAGATTCACGGCCAGGCGGACGCGCCGATCGTGCCACGGCGACTTGGGGTTCCACTGCTCGAGGAAGTCGACGTACCACGTCGCCGGCGGAATGGTCTTGGCGAGCCGGAGCTTCAGGTCAGCCTTGACGATCTGGGCTTCGACCCCGACCATCAGATAGCCGATGTCCGCCTCCCCGGTCTTGAGCATGGCCAGACGCGTCGAGCGGTCCGGGATGCCCTTGATGATCACGTGCTTGATCGAGGGCCGCTTGCGCCAGTACTGCTCGTTGGCCTCCAGCGCGATCTCGACCCCGGGGCTCGCGCGTACGAAGCGGTAGGGCCCGAGCCCGACCGGTTGCTTCTTGAACCCGTCCTCACCGACCTTCTCAATGTACTTCTTGGGCACGACCCACGCGGCGCCCGTGGCCGGGGTGGCATAGACGGCCAGGAAGTCCGGCCAGGGTTTGTGCAGCACGAAGCGAATGCGGTGGGCGTCGACGATGTCTACCGACTTGACCCGCTCGTGTAACAGCTTGGCAAAGACGCCCTTGTAGCGCAGGAAGCTGAACTTCACGTCCTCGGCCGTGAACGGATCGCCGTTGTGGAAGGTGAGCCCGGCCCGCAACTTGAAGTCGTAGGTCAGCCCGTCCGGACTCTCCGTCCATGACTCCGCCAGGCACGGCGCCATGTCCTTGCCGGGCAGCGGCTTCACCAGAGCGTCGTGGATCGCGTAGAGAAACACGAACGGCGTGCCGATCCCCGACGTCTCGGCCGGATCCAGAAAGGTCGGCGCGATCGAGGCGTCGAACGCGATGGTGAGCTGGCCCTCCGGGCCCTGCGCCCGGACCTCCGGACCGGGCAGGCCGATGGCGAGAACGAGCGCGAGTAGGACGAGGAGTCTACCCATGGGACACCTCCTCATGCCCCGTCGCGGGGCGTGAAGCGTCACACGTTCGTTATCCCGGCACGCCTGGAGATTGGACCTCCGTCGTTTCGATGGCGCCGAGAATCTGCCGAACCGGGCACTGCGTCAAGTGGCCGTCGATCAGCTGGCCGGCCGGCTGAACGCTGGCCATCAAGCTCGACGCATCACGCGCCGCCAGCCGCGGCCCGAGAGCGGACGCCCCAGAACCCTCCGGACGGTCGGACGCATCCCAAGCGCAGCTTCTCCCATCCCCTCCGGAGGTGAAACCATGGCCAGCAAGCGAGCGGAGTCCTTGAAGCTCAAGAACGATGCGGCCTGGGCCGAGCTCACACGCCAGCTCCATGGCATGGAGCCTCACCTGGAGCGCTCCGATGCGCCGGGCGAGTGGACCACCCGGCAAGTGCTCTGCCATCTGCTCTTCGAGCCCGGATGGACTCCCGAGGCGACGCTCAAGTCGTTCTCCGAGCGCGAGCTCCCCCTCATCGACGTCCAGCCGGGCAAGACCACCGTCAACGACGAGCGCCGTCGGATGACCCTCCGGCAACTGCTCGACGCGCTGGACGCCCAGCGAAAGGCCGTCTTCGTCTACCTGGAGGGCGTGTCCGACGACGACCTGGAGCGCCGCAAGGCGAAGATTCCTCTGTTCAAGCAGTTCATGGGCACCGATGAGATTCCTCTGGGCCGCTTCGTGGGCGCGATGTACGAGTTTCACTGGAAGGACCACGCCGGTCAGCTGGGGAAGATCCGAAAAGCGGCGGGCCTGCCCGAGCCCATGTCACACCCCGCGTGAACGGGGAGGTTTGAAGGGGGGGCCGCCTCGCCCTCTCCAGCTCAACGGACGATCCGCCTCCAGAGCGGGGAGCTCCAGCCCTCTTGGAACAGCTCGCGGATTTCGCGCACGGCGAGGTCGCCCAGCCCCAGGTGCTCGAGGGCGCGGCCGCGGCCGAAGAGCGGACGCCCCAGGAGCGCGCCGAAGACGAGCAGGAACCCACTGCTCGCCGCGGTCTGCGCCCCCACGGTCCGTGCCGCCGACTCCAGGAGGCTCAGGCCCAGCGCGACGTCTTCGGTGACGTACCGGTGGGACAGGCTCACTGGCCCCTCGGATCTGGCCTCCTCGGCGCCCGTCACGACCTCGTAACCGCGCGCGGGATAGCCCCAGCCGGCGCGGGCGGCCACCCGCTCCGCATCGAGAGCGTCCGTGAGGCGGCGGGCGCTCGTCGTCGCGTCGATGTCCCGGCCCTGGTCGATGGCCCCGAGGTTCACCAGGACCAGCGGCGGATGGATCACCGCGGCCCCGTCGGTCAGCGCGGCGTCGAGGACATCGACACAGCGCAGGGTCGCCGGGAAGAGCTCGCTGCCGGGCGCCAGCGCCGCCGCGCGCGACCCCGGGAAGATGCCGATCGGCAGCATGCTGGCCCGCGCCGCGACCCGGACCTCGGCCGGGCCGGTCTTGTGCGCCCGGTAGGGCGGCGTGCCGGGCTCGACGAACGCGTATGGCAGTCGGCCGCCGGCGCGGCTGATCTCGCGGGCCATGACAAGAGCGCCCAGCGTGCCGGGCGTGACGAGGACGACCTGGCGCTCGCCCAGGTGAGGCGCCAGGCGCCGGGCGATGTCCTCGTGCGCGATCGCCGGCATGGCCACGACGACGACGTCCGTACCGGCCACGGCCTCACCGAGCCCGGCGACGGCGGCCAGGGCCGCCTTGTCACGACGCTCCCCGGCGATCAGCGTGATGCCGCCGGCCTGACGGACCGCCGCCAGCTCGGCCTCCGCGCGACGCCAGAGTCGCACCTCGTGTCCCGCCAGCGCCAGGTCCGCGGCTGCCGCGTAGGCAGCGTTGCCACCACCGAGCACCGCGATCCGCATCACTTGATCGCCCCCATTCGGCGCAGATCGGCGATCCGCGCGCCGGGATACTTGAGCAGCTCGCTCAGCACCGCATCGGTGTGCTCGCCCAGCGCCGGGGGTGGGGCCACCTCCAACCCCATCCGACCGTCGACTTTGATGGGCGTGCCGAGGGTCGGGATCGCTCCGTGGCGAGGATGCCGCATCTCGACAACCATCTGGCGCAGGCGCAGCTGCGGGTCGGCCAGCACGCGGTCCATGCTCTGAATGGGAGCCGTGGGCACGCCCTCGGCGGTCAGGCACGCCAGCCACTCGGCGGTCGTGCGGCCGGCGAACGCGGTCGCGATGAGCGGCGCCAGCGCCTCC
Source organism: Candidatus Methylomirabilota bacterium (assembly GCA_035457825.1). Lineage (GTDB taxonomy): Bacteria > Methylomirabilota > Methylomirabilia > Rokubacteriales > CSP1-6 > 40CM-4-69-5. Next base: position 7,718 of record DATIAY010000124.1, on the reverse strand, counting down.
CGGTTGGCGACGCGCTCGCGGTTGGTGGCGAAGCGCGGATCGTGCTCCCACTCCGGGTGGCCGGCGGCCCGGCAGAACCCGCACCAGAACTTCTCCGCGAACACGGCCACGACGATGTGCCCGTCACGGGTGGCCACGGCCTGGTACGGCACCACCGACACGTGGCCCGATCCCTGTGGCCCGGGCACGCGCCCGTCCGTCCAGAAATACTGCGCGAGGTAGGTCAGCAAGGCGGCCTGACAGTCGAGCAGGGAGAGATCGAGGTGGGCACCGCGCCCGGTGATCTGGCGCTGGAAGAGCGCCGCGGATACGGCGAAGGCGGCGAACATGGCGCCGGCGAGGTCGCCCATCGGCAGCCCCATGCGGACCGGGTGCCCCGGGACCTCACCGGTGAGGCTCATGGCTCCCCCCATGGCCTGCAGCGCCAGGTCGAAGGCCGGCCAGTCACGGTACGGACCCTCCTGCCCGTAGGCCGAGATCGAGCACAGGACGACGCACGGATTGATGGCGGCGAGCGCGGCGTAGTCGCAGCCGAGCCGGGCCATCACGCCAGGCCGGAAATTTTCCCACACCACATCCGCAGCGCGGACGAGATCGAGGAACACCCGACGGCCCGCGGGTCCGGTGAGGTCGAGGGCCACGGATTTCTTGTTGCGGTTGATGGCCAGGAAGTAGGCGCTCTCGCCATCGGGCAGGAACGGAGGGCCCATCGCACGCATGGGATCGCCTCCCGCGGGCTCCTCGATCTTGATGACTTCCGCCCCCAGGTCGGCCAGCAGCATGGACCCGTACGGGCCGGCCAGCATGCGCGAGAGGTCGAGGACCCGCACGCCGTCCAGCAGCTTCATGCCGCGCGGTCCTCGTCGCGCGACTCGGCCTGCCAGCGGGGATGGTGGACGGCAGCCCATTCCCCGTCCACGCGCCCGCTGAGCATGCCGGGCAGCGAGCCCCGCGTGGGCGGGAACACGAGCGCCAGGAACACATGGCCGGTGATCGGTACGAGAGCGAGCACGGTGAGCCAGCCGTGGGCGTGACGCCACCAGCCCACGCTGGACGCGCCCGTCAGCGCTCCCGCCAGCGTGGCGCCGTTCACGGGGATCAGGGCCACGCCGCTGGCGAGCAGGAGCGCCGACGTGACGATGGTGAAGAGCGCGTTCACCTTCTGTCCGCCGTTGAAGCGGCCGACCGCGCCGTCCAGCCGGGCCCGCTCCCTGGCGCCGGCGCAGAGCCAGCGGGGAAAGCGCCGGAGCCACGCGGCGTCCGCCGACCCGAACGTGATGAGCTCCCGCCACGTCCGGCGCAGCGCGCGACGGTCACCGAGCAGGATCACGGCGAGGGTGACCAGCCCCCAGGTGACCCCGCCGGCCAGATGGAGCCGGAACCCGATCACCGATGTGTAGCCACGGATCCAGCCCCGCAGCTCGGGGAACATCAGGGGCAGGCCGCTGGCCACCAGCGCGAGGTAGAGGAGGGCGAACCCCCAGTGCAGGGCCCGCTCGGTGCCGGTGAAACGCACGACGGTCGTGGGCGTCACCGAGGCTCCACCCCGGCGTGGCTCACGCCAGCGATCCCACCCGGATCCGCTCGTGCAGCATGCTCAACATCTCATCGACGCCCGCGCAGGCCCACACGCGGAAGAAGGGCGAGCCCTGCAGCTCCACGAATTCCCGATTGCCGCGCTCCTGGGCCTGCTCTCTGGTCTCGCCGGCGCGGGGGGCGCGAAGACTCTCCCGCACGCGGTCCTTGTGGTAGATGGCCGGGTACTCCGTGTAGTGGTACAGAAGCTCCATGCCGCGAGTGAAGAACGCCACGATGGGGATGGACTGCCACGTCTGCCCGTTCTTGTGGTTCAGGAACTGGCCCATGAGATCGGCGTTGGGCGACTCGGTCGGGCTGGGGGCTGGCGCCCGGCTGCACCGCTGGCCGTCGCGGGGAAAGATGCGAAGCTCCAGGCCCGCCGCGTCGGCGACCCTGGCCACCATCGGGACGTCACGGCGGCAGTCGGACGACCATTCTTCGGAGATGACCAGGACTTTGGCGGGGCCGCCGGGTTGGGCGGCCAGCCACTTCCAGGCCTGCTCCTGGGCCTCGGAGAGATGGGCCGCTTCGTACGCCTTGCCCAGGAACCCGCTCCAGTCCTTGCGGGGGCCCTGGGAGCCTTCCCGCTTGAGGTTCTCGGGAGTCGCCGTGTACGCCACGTACTGATCGAAGGTCATCCCCTTCGCGAACCGCTCGGCCGTCACCATCTCACCGCCTCCTTGTGCTCGCCGAAGACCCGCTTCATGGCGTCGGCCATCTCACCCAGAGTGGCGTAGGCCCGGACGGCTTCCATGATGGGCTCCATGAGATTGACCGTGGACCGGGCCTCCTCGGTGAGGCGACGGAGCGCCGCGTCCACCGCCGCCCCGTCCCGCTCGCGCCGCAGGCGGCGCAGCCTCGCCAGCTGGGCCTCGGCGGCCCGGGGATCGACAGCATAGGGCTCCACCTCGTGGTCGGGGGCCGGTCGCTCGCCCACGTGACAGTTGACGCCGACCTTCCGAATCTCGCCCGCCCCCATCTGCTGCTCGAAGCGGTACGCCTGCCGGGCCACCTCGGCCTGGATGGCACCCGTCTTCACCGCCGCCACGATACCGCCCAGACGCTCGACCTGGGCCAGCTCGCCGCCGATTCGCTCCTCCATCTGATTGGTGAGGCTCTCCACGAAGTAGGCCCCGGCCAGCGGGTCGGCGGTGTCGGTAGCCCCCGACTCTTCGGCGCAGATCTGCATGGTGCGCAGCGCGATGAGCTGGGCCTTGGCCGAGGGGATCGTGTAGGCCTCGTCGTAGGTGGGCAGGGCCATCGTCTGGGCGCCGCTCAGCGCCGCGGCCAGCGCGATGTAGGCGCCCCGCACGATGTTGTTCTCGGGCTCCTCGACCGTGAAGGCCGAGCCGCCGCCCCCGATGAGCGTGCGGAACATCCACGACCGGGGATTGCGGGCGCCGAAACGCTCGCGCATCATCCGCGCATAGAGCCGCCGGCCGGCCCGGAACTTGGCGACCTCCTCGAAGATCTTCCCCCAGCACGTGAAGTTGAACGACAGGCGTGGGGCGAACTCGTCGGGGGCCATGCCCCGGGCCAGCATCAGCTCCACGTAGGCCGCGGCCATGGCCAGCCCGTAGGCCATCTCCTGAGCGGTGGTGCAGCCGGCCTCGCGGATGTGGTAACCGCAGACCGAGAGGGGATTGGACCGCGGGTAGCGCCGGGCCGAGAACTCGACGAGGTCGGCGACCAGGCGCAGGGAGGGGTCGACGGGATAGATCCAGGTCCCCCGCGCGATGAACTCCTTGAGGATGTCGTTCTGCGGCGTCGTCACCACCCGCTCGGGAGCCACGCCCTGCTTGTGGGCCACCACGAAGTACATCGCCGTGATCGGCGCCGCCATCCCGTTGATGGTGAGTGAGACGCTGACGCGGTCGAGCGGGATGTCGGCGAAGGCCTCCTCCATGTCGGCCAGGGAATCGACGGCCATGCCCACCCGCCCCACTTCCCCCTCGGCCCGGGGGTGATCGGAATCGAGGCCCAGCTGCGTGGGGAGGTCGAAGGCGACGTTCAACGCATCCTGGCCGAGGGCCATCAGGTACTTGAAGCGGGCGTTCGTCTCACCGGGCGTGCCGAAGCCCACGTACTGGCGCATCGTCCACAGACGCTCGCGGTACATGTGCGGGTGAATCCCGCGCGTGTACGGGTACTCGCCGGGACGCCCGACGTCGCGGGCGAAGTCGCAGCCGGCGAGGTCTTCGGGGCCGTACACCGGCTTGACCGGGATCCCGGCGTGCAGAATGACGTCTCGCATCGTGGCCTCCTAGCCCTCGACGAACCAGGCAACCGGCACCAGCCGTTCGGACTTCACAGCCGGGCTTCGCGGAAAGCCGTCACCACGTCAGGCAGGGGCGTGCCCATGGGGAAGACCCGGCGCACACCCGCGGCCAGCAGCGTCTCCACATCCTTGGGCGGGATGGTACCGCCCACCACGACCGTGATCTGCTCGGCCTTCTGCCTCCGCAGTCCCTCGATCACCCGGCGGCTGAGGGCCAGGTGGGCGCCCGACAGGATGGAGAGGCCGATCACGTCCACGTCCTCCTGAATCGCTTCCTCGATGATCTCCTCGGGCGTGCGCTTGAGGCCGGTGTAGATGACCTCGATGCCGGCGTCGCGCAGCGCCTGGGCCACTACCTTGGCGCCACGGTCGTGACCGTCGAGGCCGGGTTTGGCGATGAGGACCTTCATTGACCTTCGGTCATTTCACCGCGGTGAACGATCGGCCGCCCGATCCGAGCCCCGATATCAGCGTGAGGATTTCCGCGCTCACACGGCCGCCGGCGATCGTGAGACGCCCGACACTGACCGGGAGGCGGAAGCGACGGGGGCCAGCGCTGCCCGGGTTGAAGAACAGCACGCCGTCGCGCTGCTCGGCGTGGGGCTGGTGGCTGTGCCCGGACAACACCGCAGCGAAGCCGCGGGCGCCGGGGTCAAGGCCGAGCTCCTTTACGTCGTGTAGAACATAGAGCCGCGTGGTGCCGATCCTCACGACGGCGGTCTCCGGCAATGCCCGGGCCCAGGGTTCCCGATCATTGTTTCCGCGGACGGCCGTCACGGGGGCAAGCGCCGACAGCGATCTCAAGATCTCCGGCGAGCCGATGTCCCCGGCGTGCACGATGGCGCCAACGCCGCGGAGCGCGGCGACCGCCTCCGGCCGCAGCAGCCCGTGGGTATCGGAGATGACCCCGACCGTCGAGACCTTCGTCATGCCGGCACGAACGCGGGAAGCCAGCGGGGCTCGCCGGCGGGTCCATCGGCGACGCGCAGCGGCCTGAGCCGAACGCGCTGACCGATGCTCGGGCCTGACGCCTCGCCGTCCAGGATGACCGTGAAGATGCGGAGGCCATCCACCTCGACGATGGCGAAGACCCGCGGTCCCGTGAAACCGGGCGGCAACCCGGTCTCCTGGATCGTGAAGGCCCGGATCATGCCCTCCCCGGCAAGATCCACCCACCCGAAGCGGTCGGAGCAGCACTCGGCACAGAAGGCGCGCGGCGGCCATGCCGTCCGCCCGCATCCGGCACAGCGTGTGGTGCTCAGCCGCCCCGTGGCGAGCCGGGCGTAGAACTCCGCCAGCTTCGTGTGATCGGCCGACTGCAGCGGGAAGGGGTCGACGGCCCGGAGGTACGTCACGACGGCTCCCTGCCGTAGACCATGACGACGTGCTCGCCCATCCCGCTGTTGTTGTGCGTGAGCCCCACGGCGGCCCCCGCCACCTGGCGGAGGCCGGCCTCGTCGCGAAGCTGGGCGAAAATCTCGGCGGCCTGGGCGACCCCGGTGGCGCCCAGCGGATGCCCGCAGCCGATCAGACCGCCGCGCGGGTTGACGACGACGTCGCCACCGTCGTCGCTTCGCCCGGCGGCGACGAACGGGCCCGACTCGCCCTTCTTGCAAAAGCCCAGCTCCTCATAGGCGATCAGCTCGGCGATGGCGAAGCAATCGTGCACTTCGGCGACGTCGACGTCCTGAGGGCCGACTCCGGCCATCCGATAGGCCGCCTCCCCCGCCCGCTTGAGGGCCGGCCAGTGGGCGTAGTCCTCGGGCAAGGAGCTGAGTTGGAAGCCGTCGAGGGCCTGCCCCGTCCCTCGGATCCACACCGGCCGGTCCGTGAGATCCCGCGCCCGCTCGGCGCCGGCCAGGACGACCGCGGCGGCGCCGTCGGTGATCGGTGAGCACATGTACAGGCGGAGCGGGCTCGAGATCATCCGCGAGCACAGCACCTGCTCGAGGGTGGCGCCCTTGCCGAAATGGGCATTGGGGTTGCGGGTAGCGTGAGTGTGGTTCTTGACCCCGACCAGGGCCAACTGTTCCTCGGTGGTGCCGTACTGGGCCATGTGGCGCTGGGCGGCCAGGGCGAAGCACGGCGGCGCAGTGAGGCCGAAGGCGGCTTCCCACTCCCGGTCGACGCCGGTGCCCATATTGAGGACGGCCTCGGCGCCCGACGGCTGATTCAGCTTCTCAACGCCGAGGACCATGACCAGGTCGGCGAGCCCGGCCGCGATGAACGCGTAGGCGTACCGGATAGCCACGGAGCCTGAGGCGCACATGTGCTCCGTCCGGGCGCTCAGCGCGCTCGGTCGGATCCCCAGCGCCTCGGCGGCCAGCGAGGCGATGTGGCTCTGAAATGCCGTCCGCTCCGGCATGACCGAGCCCACCACCAGCCCCTCGAGGTCGCGCGGGCGCAGGCCGGGCACGCTGTCGAAGCAGGCCTTGCCGGCTTCCCAGATCAGGTCCCGGTAGCTCGCCTTGCGGACACCGAACTTGCAGACACCCGCCCCGACGAGCGCGACCGGCCTCATGGCGTGGCCCTTGCCGTCCCGCTCACGCGAACACCTGCGCGCGATCCCAGTCCAGGTCCCGGGCAATCACGAGGCGAAGAATCTCCGACGTGCCGCCTCCGGGGAGCAGGAAACGGGCATCGCGGAAGTACCGCTGGGCCGGGTACTCCATGGCCAGTCCGTAGGAGGCGAAGATCCGCGCCGCCTCGTCGGTGACCCGGACGGCCATCTCGGAGGCGGCGAGCTTCGTCATCGCCGCCTCGCGGGCGACCGGCCGTCCCCGGTCGATCGCCCCCGCCGCCTGATACGTCATCAGCGCCGCCCCGTGCAGCGCCGTGAGCATGTCGGCGAGCTTGAAGCCGATCGCCTGGTGCTCGACGATCGGCTTGCCGAAGGCGACACGCTCGCGTGCGTAGGCCAGCGCGGCCCCGTAGGCTGCTCTCGCCAATCCCACGGAGAGCGCCGCCGTCATGACCCGAATCTCGGACAGGATCGTCCCGACCTTCTCCACGCCGCCACGCTCATCCCCGAGCAGATGCTCGCGGGGCACCTCGACATCGTCGAGGAGGATCTCGCCCGTCTCGGAGGCCCGCACCGACATCTTGTCGATCGTCTTGCCGACGGTGATGCCTCGCATGGTGGCACGGTCCAGCAGGAACAGGGCAATGTTTCCCATGCCCCGCTCGGCCGAGGTCTTGGCGGCGACGGTCAGGATATCGGCGACCGGCGCGTTGGTGACCCACGTCTTGGCCCCGCGCAGCACCCAGCGGTCGCCGCTCCGCTCCGCCCGCGTCGTGATGCCGGCGACGTCGGAGCCGGCGCCCGGCTCGGTCAGGGCGAAGGTCGCCACCAGCTCGCCGCGCAAGGCGGGCACCAGGTAGCGGTGGTGTAGCGCCTCCGTGCCGTAGCGGTAGACGAAGTGCGTGCCCATCAGCGACTGCATGGCGGCTGCCGCGGCCAGCGACAGCGAGCCCCGGGCCAGCTCTTCAGCGAACAGGCAGTACGTCACCATGTCGGCGTCGGCGCCGCCGTACCTCTCCGGGTAGCGCAGACCGAAGTAGCCCAGCTCACCCAGCCGCCTGAACAGGGGAGCGGGGAACTGCGCGCGCTCGTCGAGGGCCTGGGCCTGCGGCACGACCTCGGCGTCGACGAAACGGGCCACGGCCTGGCGGAAACGCTCTTGCTCGGCGGTGAAGCGAATCATGGCGCGCCCAACTCGGATTGTTGTAGCGGGAACCGCCAGCCCGGTTCATGACGTGGGTGGCCTGCTCGAGGCGGGCGTGGCTCCGTCTGTTTCACCGATTTGTTTTTCTTTCGTGCCTTAGCGTATTGGTGGCGGTCTCGTCCACGCGCAGGTCGGCC
>DATIAY010000123.1:0-2229 GCA_035457825.1 Candidatus Methylomirabilota bacterium | reverse complement strand
CACATCGCCCGGGTCGAGATCGTCTGGGACGAGACCCTGGCGCTCGAGGGTCGGGCGGGCTACTACGACTCCACCGGGGCGCTCCGGGACATGATCCAGAACCATCTCCTTCAGTTGCTCTGTCTGATCGGCATGGAGACGCCCATCAGCCTGAGCGAGCGCGATTTTCGCGACCGCAAGGCCGACATCCTGCGTGCCGTCGCGCGGCTTACGCCGGACGAGGTGGAACGCCGGACGGTTCGTGCCCGTTACGACGCCGGCCGGGTCGGGGAGCGACCGGTGCCGGCCTACGTCGACGAGGACGGCGTCAATCCGAACGGGGAGACGGAAACCTTCGCGCAGGTGATGTTCTCGATCGAGAACTGGCGCTGGGCCGGGGTGCCGTTCGTGCTCCGCACCGGAAAGGCGCTCGCGAGAGATCGGCGAGAGATCGCCATTCACTTCCAGCGGGTGCCCCACCTCGTGTTCGGCCACGAGACGGATCCGACGCCCAACATCCTGCGGCTCCAGCTCGATCCCGATCGGATGAGCCTCGGCGTGAACATCAACGGGGCCGGCGACCCGTTCGAGTTGGAGAGTGTGGAGCTGGACCGGGACCTAGCAGGCCAAGACCTGTCGGCCTACGCACGCTTGATTCTCGACATCCTCGTGGGGGACCCGACCCTTTCCATTCGTGGTGACGAGGCCGAAGAATCCTGGCGCATCGTGGAACCGATCCTCGAGGCATGGTCAGCCGGGCGGGCGCGGCTGGGCATGTACCCGGCCGGTGCCGCGCATCCCGCCGCCGCGACCGACTGAACAAGACGCCTCCCGACCGGGTCGGTGTTTCTTCGGGTCGCCCGATCAGCCTTCCGAGTCGACGGGACTCGTGCCGCTCGGATCGGAGTGGGGCATCAGGGGTGAATGCTCCCGGGGCGCGGGATCGACGGGCCGCTCGCTCTTGACGCTGGTCAGGATCACGACGCCGCCGAGGGCGGACACGACCGAGCCCAGGAGGATCCCGAGCTTGGCCTGCTGACCGAGGTCGGCGGCCGGGAAGGCGAGGCCGCTGATGAACAGCGACATCGTGAAGCCGATGCCCGTGAGCCAGGCGACGCCGTAGATGTGGCCCCAGCTCACGCCCTGGGGCAGGCGGGCAGCCCCCGTCCGCACCAGCAGCCAGGTGGCTCCCACGACGCCCACCTGCTTGCCCACTACCAGCCCCGCCGCGATCCCGAGCGGCAGCGGATCGAGGAGCGCGGCGAGGGCGCCGCGATCGATGGCGATCCCGGCGTTGACCAGGGCGAAGCCCGGCATGATGACGAAGGCTACCCACGGGTGGGCCATATGCTCGAAGCGCTGCAGCGGGGTCTTGGCGTCCTGGGTCACCGTCTGGAGGAAGCTGACGACGGCGAAGCGTCGGGAGTCCATGTCCCCCTCGCCCTCGAGCGCCTCGAGCCGGTCCGCGGCGCGGCGCACCACCTGGGCAAGGAGACGCGGGGGAATGCGGACGCGAGCCGGCACCGTGAGCGCCGCCACCACGCCGGCCAGGGTCGCGTGCACGCCGGAGATCAGGAAGCCATACCACAGGCCGATCCCCAGGCAGAGGTAGATGGCCGCGTGGCGAAAGCCTCCACGATTGGCCGCCACCATGGCCGCGAGGAATGCCGCCGCCAGGCCGAGGCCGGCCCAGTTCAGCGAGCTCGCATAGAAGAGGGCGATCACCAGCACCGCGCCCAGGTCGTCCACGATGGCGAGGGCGACCAGGAAGATCCCGAGCGCGCTGGGCACGCGCGATCCCAGGAGTGCCAGCACGCCGAGGGCGAACGCGATATCGGTGGCCATGGGGATGCCCCAGCCGCCGGCCGTCGGCAGCCGGGCGTTGAAGGCGAGGTAGACCATCGCCGGGCCGAGCATGCCGCCCACAGCGGCGCCGATGGGCAGCAGTGCCTTGCCAGGTTCCGCCAGCTCACCCACGAGCAGTTCGCGCTTGATCTCGAGCCCCACCACGAAGAAGAAGATCGCCATCAGGCCGTCGTTGATCCAGTGGTGCAGGTCGAAGGCGATCCCGTGCTCGCCCAGGTGCAGGCCGAAGGGCTGGTGGACCAGGCGCTGGTAGGCCTCCGCCCAGGGGGAATTGGCCCAGACGAGGGCGACGATGGTGAAGAGGAACAGCACGATCCCGCCCGAGACCGCCTGACGGGCGAAGAGCTGGAACGGCCGCAGCAGCCGCTGCGCCACCTCCTCCCC
>DATIAY010000122.1:0-74256 GCA_035457825.1 Candidatus Methylomirabilota bacterium | reverse complement strand
CAACCCCCTGCCCGGCATCCACTACTACCGCTGGGTCGTGGCCCACAGCCTGCGGCAGCGGCCCGACGGCGCGCTGGTATGGGCCTGGCATCCGAGCGTCAAGCTTCGGCGGTCCACCGGGGACATCGACTGGTGGGCCATCGTGCGGGCGATCCGGCCGCCCACGCTGCTGCTGCGCGGGGAGAGCAGCCCGGTGCTGGACCGGGAGGTCGCCGAGCGGATGGTCAAGGAGCTGCCGCGCGGGAGGTTCGTGGAGATTCCCCGGGCGGTCCACACCCTGCACGAGGACAATCCGGAGGCGGTGCTGACCGCGCTCCGGGAGTTCCTCCAGTTCTGACGGGACGCGCGATCCTCGGCTGGCCATGATCCCGTACCACGACGAGAACGCCACCCAGCACACCTCCTTCGTCACCCTCGCCGTCATCGGTCTGAACGTTTTCAGCTGGCTCGGCGTCCAGGGGGCGGGCTCGACGCTGGCGCTGGCCCGGTCGGTCTGCGAGCTCGGCCTGATTCCCGGCGAGCTGACCGGCCTGGCGGCGCCGGGGACGCCGTTCCCTATGGGCGAAGGGCTGGCCTGTCTCACCGATCCCGGCCGGCAGGTCTCGCACGTCGTCACCTCGATGTTCCTGCACGGCTCGTGGATGCACCTCATCGGCAACATGTGGTTCCTGTGGATCTTCGGCAACAACATCGAGGACTCCATGGGGCACGTGCGCTTCGTGATCTTCTACCTGGCGTGCGGGGTCGCCGCCGCCCTCCTGCAGGTGGTCACCAACCCGGCCTCGGTCATCCCGATGGTCGGCGCCTCGGGCGCCATCAGCGGGGTCATGGGCGCCTATCTCGTCCTGTACCCGCGGGTGCGCGTGTACACGATGGTGCCGATCGGGTTCTTCCTCACGTCGATCGCGCTCCCGGCCTGGACGATGCTGCTTTACTGGATCGCCATCCAGGTCGTGGGTGGCCTGTTCGGGACCCTCGCCGGCGGAGAGGGAGGCGGGGTGGCGTTCTGGGCCCACGTCGGCGGTTTCGTCGCCGGCCTGGTCCTGATCAAGCTGTTCGCCCGTCAGGAGGACATGGCGGCGCACCGTAGCCAGCGCTGGGAGCCGCGGCGAGTCGTCGGGCGCCGGTAGCTTCCCCACCTTCGGGCGGCGCCGCTCAGGACCGCCGCGTTTCCCGCACCACGCGCGTTTCCCGCACCACGATGGACACCCCGCTGGCCACGATGATGGCCGCGCCCAGCCACGTCCACCCGCTCGGCACGTCACCGAACACGAGGTAGCCCAGGGCCGCGGCCCACACGAGCTGCACGTAATGGAAGGGCGAGACGATGGCGGCGGGCGCCCAGAGGAGCGCCCGGGCCACGCAGTAGTGGCCCACGGCGCCCAGGAGCCCCAGGGTCGCCAGCATCAGCCAGTGCGAGAGCCGTTGCGGCGGCTGCCAGAAGAAGGGAACCAGCGCCGAGAGAACCAGGGTGGCGACGAGGGCGCTGTAGGTCACGCTCGTCTCCGGAGGGTCGATCCCGGCGACCCTCCGGGTGAGCAGCTGGTAGAGGGCATAGCAGATGGCGCTGCCCAGGACCAGAAACGCGTAGGGACTGGCCCCCTCGCCGGTCGGACGGATGACGATCAGCGCTCCGGCAAAGCCGACGGCGATCGAGACCCACTGGTCGAGTCCCACCCGCTCGCCGAGCACGGGGAACGCCAGCGCGGCCACCAGGAGGGGAGAGGTGAACGACACCGCCGTGGCGTCGGCCAGGGGAACCCGGCCCAGCGCCGTGAAGAAGAACGAGGTGGACAGGAGCAGCAGTACCGAGCGTCCGAGCTGGATCGCCGGGCGGCGCGTGACGAGCAGGCGCCAGCCTCCGTGGCCGGGGGCGAAGAGCGCGAAGACCACGAGCAGATGTCCCAGGGCCCGGGCCCAGATCAGCTCGAGGGTGGGCAGGTAGGGGATCAGGACCTTGACGGTGACGTTCATCGTCACGAAGCACAGGGTGGCGATCGTGACGAACAGAATCCCGCGGGAGACGCGCGTTGGACCTAGGACGCTGCCCCCTGCAGCCCGAGGACGCTCAGCGCGACCGGCCGCTCACCTCCCGCCTCGCGGAGCGTCACCGTCACCCGGAGCGCCCGCAAGCCGTGCACGCCCTGCAGCTCCTCGAGCTCGAAGTCTTCGACCTCGGGCCCCAGATAGCCGAGGTGCTGGAGGTACTCGATGTAGCCGCGATACTCGAGAGCCTCGGCGGGCTGCGCGTAGACGATGGCGATCCGGCCCGGCTGGGTCAGCCGCTGGTCGGTGCCCTTGATGAGGGCCTTGTCGATGCGCTTCTTGACGATCTCGTACCGGATGTCGTAGGCGCCGTCCACGTCGAAGCGCTTCTCGTCGAACCGGAAGTGGATGGCCAGGGGCGCGTGCTGGACGAGGATCAGATGGGTGGTTTCCAGCGGCACGGGCAGCGAGCGCAGGAGCTGCTCGGACCGGGCGGCGATCCCGCACACCACGATGAGCTGCCAGAGCCGGAGGTTCTTGAGGTACAGCCGGTCGAAGCGGCCATCCTCCATGAGGGAGGCGCCCACGTAGATCTGGTGGTCGACGCCGTCGGTCTTCTGCTTCTCGAAATAGTGCGGGAACATGCCCTGGGCCGCCTGCTCCTCGAGATCCAGATACGAGGCGATGGCCTCGGTGAGCCGGGCGACGCCCTCCTCGAACACCCGGCGCTGGCGGTACACGGCGCGCCGGCGGGGGTCGAGGGCCGACCGGTAGGCCTGGACCCGCTCGGGCACGGCCGGGCCGAAGTCCAGCAAACGCTCGAAGAGCGCCTCCACCTCGGCGCGGAGGAACGCCGCCACGCCCGCCTCGTCGCCCGACGACACGTCGTGCCCGATGCGGTCGATGTGCTTGTCGATCCGATACCGCAGCTCGTCGAGGGCGGGCAACGGGCGGGCCGCCAACGCCGCCTCCACGACGTCGCGGGCCAGGCCGAGCTGGGCCAGGAGATCTCCCTGAGTAGCCAGGGCCCGCTGCGTCGAGGAGCCGCGGATGTCCGAGAGCGCGTAGAGGGGGTAGACGTTCTCGAAGACGATCGGCTCCAGCTCCGATGCCCCCGGGCTCGCCCCCTGCTGCTCCAGGGCATCGAGCACGGCCTTGCGGAACCGCCACTCCACCACCGGGTGAATGGCCGTGAACCGCTCCTTGATCTGGGTCTGGATCCGCGCGTTCAGCTCCTCCATGCTGCGCTGGACGGCCATGGAGAAGAGCGGCAGGACCTCGTGGAGCTTGGGCAGGTGCGTCGCGGTGAAGTCCCCCGGCCGCGGCGAGGTGAGATCGAGGGTGCCGATGATCCGGTCCTGGTAGTGCAGGGGCGCCACCACCATGGTGCGGACACCGTACCGGATCAGCTCCTCCTCGATCGGGGAGCGCTCGGGGAGCGCCGTCAGGTCATCGATGATGAGGGGCTGGCCCCCTTTGACTGCCCGCGCAAAGACCGAGCCGGCAAAGTCGGTGGTCGTGAGGTGGGAGGAGTCGGCGAAGATGCAGGCGTGCTCGTGGCGCGACCCATAGTTGAGGACGAGGACGCGGTTCCCTTCCAGCGCGGCCAGGCCCAGCCGCAGCTCCGGCCGCCGAAAGAGCGTCTTGAGCCTGTCTTGGAGACCCTGGAAGCGGGTCAGGGAGACGATGGACTCCCGGTCGATCAGGTCACGCTTGAGTCTCGACAGGACTTCCTGATCGGTGACCTCGACCGCCCGGAGGATGGTGAATCCACGGATCACGATCCGCTCCGGGGGCAGGGCCTGGCGCAGCAGATCGGGGTCGAGGACGTTCGTGTGCAGGCCCTGCCGTAGCTCCTCGCTCAGGGGCGGCAGCGTGCCATCCAGCACCACCTCTTCGAACCGCCAGTCGAAAAGCATCCGGTAGTGGAGGGCGAGCCCCGTCTCCGGGTCGGTCACCGTGCAGATGATCGGGTAATCGACGTCCACGGCGATGCCGTAGAGCTGGCGCACGATCAGCGCGTGGGCGTAGGCCAGCCGCATGGCCGCGACCATGGGCTCGCTGAGATTCACCCGGCCCTGCAGCGTGCCGTCCCTGGCGATGAGGAGACGGCGCATGAGGGGCGTCGCGTAGAAGGCGCGGAGCTGGAAGGGCACGAGCGCCGCGATGTACTCCTGCTCCCACGCCGCCGGGGGAAAGACCGCGGTCATCAACGTGTCGACCAGCTCCCGGTGGCGCTCGATCACGCCGGCATCCTCGATCGTCGCCAGCAGCTCCGGGGCCCGCCCGACCTCCTCGCCCACGATCCGGGCCAGCGCTCCCCTGGCCGACGGGTCCCCGGCGGCCTGGGCCCAGAAGGCGATCAACGGCGCCAGACTGAGCTCACAACGGAACCGGAAGCTGGGGTCGGCGCGGAGTGCCGACTGGATGTCGGACGAGCGCGAGAGGACGGCCGGCGTGGAACTGTCCATACGCTGGTCATTGTAGCAAGCCGGTCGAGAGTAAACCGGTGCCGGGTGTCAGGCCGTCGACGATGGACAGGACACCGTGACCAGGATCGGCCGGAGCCCGAGAACCCCGAGCGCCAACTCGGCAGAAAACATGGAGGCCGCCTTCGCGGAGCCTGGCATCCTGGGTGCACGGGATCGCGTCTGATGCGCTACCACTTCTCGGGAATCGCGGGTGCCGGCATGAATCCCCTGGCCCAACTGGTCCGCGCCAGGGGCGACCAGGTCCAGGGCTCGGACCGCTCCTTCGACCAGGGCAGGAATCCCGAGCTGGCGGCCCGGCTGCGCCGCCTGGGAATCGTGCTGCGGCCCCACGACGGCGCCGCGGTGACGCGCGGCCTCGACCGCTTCGTCTACTCGACCGCCGTCGAGGCTGACACGCCCGAGATGCGAGCCGCCCACCAGCTCGGCATCGAGCTCGTGAGCCGACCCGCGCTGCTGGCGGAGGTCGTCAACGCCGGCCGGCCCGGCGTCGCCATCGCCGGTACTAGTGGCAAGAGCACCATCACCGGAATGGTGGCGTGGCTGGCCCGCGAGGCCGGTGTGCCGGCGACCGTTCTCGGCGGCGCCGCCCTCATCGGCGAGGGCCTGGCCGGCTGCTTCCGCGCCGGGCCGGAGGCCGGTCCGGTCGTCGCCGAGGCGTGCGAGTCGGATGGCACCCTCACCGGATACCGCCCGCGCGTCGGCGTGGTGCACAACATCAGCCGGGACCACGGCGAGGTGTCGGTGATCCGCGAGCAGTTCGCGACCTTCGCCGCTGGCTGCCGCCGATTACTGCTCAACGCCGGCTGCCCGGAGGCGGCCTCGCTGCGACGCGGGGCCGACGTCGTGACCTACGGTGTGGGCCCGACCGCCGACGTCCGGCTCGCGGTGGAGACCACGGGACCGGACCGCGCCATCGGCCTGCTCGCGCTGCCGGGCGGCCCCCTCGCTCTCGATGTCCCCCAGCCCGGCCTTCACAATCTTGAAAACGCCGCGGCCGCCGCGCTGGTGGCGATGGAGCTCGGCATCGCGCCGCCCACGATCGCGGCGCTGCTCAGGCACTTCCCCGGCGTAGCCCGCCGCTTCGAGGTCGTGGGCACCACGCCGAGCGGGATCCGGGTGGTCGACGACTACGCCCACAACGGCGAGAAGCTCCGGGCGGCGCTGACCACCGCGCAGGCCGGCGCCGAGCGCGTGCTGGCGGTGTTCCAGCCCCACGGCTTCGGCCCGGCCCGGTTCCTGCGTCCCGAGCTGCGCCAGCTCCTGCCGCGGCTCCTCCGCCCGCAAGACAGGTTCTGCTACGCGGAGATCTTCTACGCGGGCGGGACCACCCGGAAGGACGTCTCGAGTCGCATGCTGGCCGCCGACCTCCCCGCCCCGCTACGCTGCGCCTACGCCACCGATCATCACGCGGTGGTCGAATGGGTCCACGGTGAGGCCCGCCCCGGCGACACCGTGCTGATTCTGGGAGCGCGCGATCCCGAGCTGCCGCGCCTGGCCCGGGCGGTGCTCGAGTCCCTGCAGCACGCCCCCGTCCTCGCGGTCAATTAGCGGCTCGAAGCTCTCTGCCGGCCGCTCGGATCACGCCGACAGCCGAGTGGCCGAACATCGCCGCGATGGCAAGACCGATGAGGATGTCCGGCCACGCGGAGGCGGTCACGGCCACGCCCGCTGCGGCGAGCAGGACGCCCAGGTTGCCCATCACGTCGTTGCGCGAGCACAGCCAGGCTGAGCGCATGTTGACGTCGTCCTCACACCGACGCCACAGCAGCGTCAGGCAGACGACGTTGGCCGCCAGCGCGACGAGACCGACGCCGCCCATCACCTCGGCGCCAGGGACGAGGCCGCGGACGACCTTGAGCGCGACCTCCAGCATGACGCCGCCCCCGAACACCGCCATGATGACCCCCTTCAGGAGCGCCGCGCGGGCCTTCCAGACCGTTCCCCGGGCAACGACGTAAAGACTGAACCCGTAGACAATGGCGTCACCGAGCATGTCCACCGAGTCGGCGATGAGGGCGGTCGAATGGGCGAGAAGCCCGGCCACGAGCTCGCCCAGGAACATGGCGAGGTTGATCCAGAGGACGATGTGAAGGACTCGCCGCTGGCGCTCGGGGATGTCAGCCCTGACCTCGCAGCACTCCTTCATCGGGCCAGGCTCTGCCGAGACATCAGCCGGCCAACCTTCGCGTCCTCGGTCATGATAGGAGACAAGGATAACGCTGGCGGCGCTCTCCCACCGGTATTGTAGCGAAGTCGCGCAGCTAGGTTTGACTCGATGGCCGCCGCCGGCCAAAGAACCCGCCGTTCGGGCGGGCGTGAGCATGCCAGTGATCGGGGATGTTCCGCATGTGATCATCGATCCAGAACTCGCCGATCTCCCGGACCGCGACCTCGTGAAGGACCCGCCGCATATGCTCGACCTCACCGGCCGGCGGCGCCGTGCCGTGCCAGCGCCAGACCACCATCGGGACGGCGCAGATCTCGCACTCGGCGATCCAGCACACGTCGTCCTCGTGGTACCAGGGCGTGATCCGCTCGGCCCGGCAGAGCTGGCAGCCGTCGAGCTTGATCCGTGACTCCGTGTCGCCCATGAGGGGATCGCCCCGCCCGGTGTCTCCGGCTCACCCGGCCGCCGGGGCCAGCGCGCGCATGGCCGCGCGCAGCACCCCGCGTCTGCGATCGGCCTCGGACTCGCTGCTCTGGAGCGCCACGAAGACCGTGTCGACGCCGGCGTCGAGATACTCACGAACGCGGGCGCGCATGGCGGGGGGCGAGCCGCGGACGAGCAGCCGATCGAGAACGGCATCGGGGATGGCCGTCACGGCGGCGCGGCGGTCGCCCTTCCCCCACGCGTCCCACATCGTCCCGAGCTCCGGGGTTCGCCCTAGCCACTCATGGAAGGCCCGGTAAACGGGGACGTTGAGGTAAGCGGCGACGTGACGGCGCGACGCCGTGTCGGCCTCCGGCGACGGCGCATCCACGTGGGCGAAGATCCGGCAGGTCACCTCGATCGCCTCGGGATCCCGCCCCGCCCGCCGGGCCGCCTCCCGCACCACGGCGACGCAGCGGGGCACGTCTTCGGGCGCGAGCCAGTTGAGGATCACGCCGTCACCGACCTCGCCGGCCACGGCGAGCATGCCCGCGCGGAGCGCGGCGACGTAGATGGGAACGGGTTGGGCCGGTGGCCGGGAGAGGCGGAAGCCATCGACCGAGAACGTCTCGCCGTGGAAGACCACCCGCTCACCGCTCAGCGCCCGGCGCAGGAAACTCGCCATCTCCCGCACGCGCATGGCCGGTCGCCGGAAGACCCCGCCGTTCCAGGCCTCCACGATCACGTTGGAGCCCGCCCCGATCCCCAGGCAGAAGCGCCCGGGCGCGATCTCGGCGATACCCGCCGCGCTCTGGGCCAGCGTGGCGGGGCCGCGGGTGAAGACGTTGACGATGGCCGTGCCCAGCCGCAATCGGGTGGCCAGGCCGGCCACCACCAGCGGACTGAAGGCGTCGAGACCGTCGGCTTCCCACGACCACGCGTCCCGGTAGCCCAGGCCCTCGGCCTCGCGCGCGAGCTCGGCGTGCTCGGCCAGCGAGAATCCGTCGACCGGCACGGTCAAAGCGATACGCCTGTCCACGGTCGGCTCCTCCTGCTCCCCGGTCATCACCGCGTGGTAGTCTAGCGCGCCATGGACGACGCCCGTCCCTTCGCCGGCGTTCGGGTCATCGAGTTCGGCCAGTTCATCGCGGTCCCCTTCTGCACGCAGGTGCTCGCCGAGGGCGGCGCCCACGTGATCAAGGTGGAATCGCTCGAAGGCGATCCCGTCCGCCACCTGGCCCCGCTCGCGCCCGGGGAGACCCGCCATTTCCTGTCCCGCAACCGGGGCAAGCACAGCTTGCCGCTCGCGATCAAGCACCCTTCGGCCCCGCGTGTCATCGCGCGGCTGGTCGAGAGCGCGGACGTGGTGCTGACCAACTTCCGCCCCGGCCTGGCCGCCGAGCTGGGGCTGGACTGGGCCAGCCTGGGGCCGCGTCACCCGCGGCTGATCGTGGGCAACGTGAGCGCCTTCGGTCAGCGCGGACCGGATGCCGGGCTGGCCGGGATGGACCTGGTGGTCCAGGCCCGCAGCGGGTTGATGGCGGTCAGTGGGCAGCTCGCCCAGGGGCCGGGCGGCGGCGACGCGCCCCCGGTGGCCGACTACATGTGCGCCATGACCCTGGCGTTCGGCATCGCCTCCGCGCTGTACCGGCGCGAGCGCACCGGACGGGGCGGCGAGGTGGACGTGGCGCTCCTGATGGCGGCGCTGGTGGTGCAGAACAATTCCATGGTGCGGGTGGAGGCCGTCGACGGCCCCCGGCACGCGGCCGTGCGCGCGAGCCTGGCCGAGCTGCGGGCGGCCGGACGGCCCTTCGCCGAGCAGCTCGCCATCGCTCCCACGATCCGCACACCGGGGATGATCAACGTCTACTACCGCACCTACGCCACGAAGGATGCCGCCCTGGCCATCGCCTGCGTGAGCCCGGGCATCCAGCGCACGCTCATGAAGGCCGTAGGCTTGGAGGATACTGCCCAGGCCCGGCCGATCGCCGACCGCGAGGCGCAGCTGCGCCATTACCGGGCGCTGGGCGCTCGGATGGAAACGCTCATGGCCACGCGCAGCACCGCCGAGTGGAAGGCGTTCTTCGACGCGCACGGCATCCCGGCCTCGGGCGTCATGCTGCCCGTCGAGCTGCTCGACGATGAGCAGGTGCGGGCCAACGGCTTCGTGCGTGACCTGCCCCATCCCGTCCTGGGACCGGTCCGGGTACTGGCCAGTCCCCTCAGGCTCGATGGCGGAGGCTTCCAGCCCGGCCCGGCCACGGCGACGTTCGGCTCCGAGACGCGGACGCTCCTGGGCGAGCTCGGTTTCTCCGCTACGGAGGTCAGCGCCTTGCTGGCCGACGGGGTAACCTGCGAGGAGCTGGCTCGCGTATCATAGGTCCACCTTGCCCTCGACACGAGGAATGCCATGACAGCCATCAGCAAGTCCGTGAGCCTGGACCGGCACGGCCGTGTGGCCGTGCTCACCGTCGACAATCCGCCCGTGAACGCGCTGAGCCATCACGTGCGCGTGGGTCTGCGCGACGGCCTGCGCCAGGCCGGCGGCGATCCCAGCGTGGCCGCCATCGTGCTGGCCTGCGCCGGGCGCACCTTCATCGCCGGCGCCGACATCACGGAGTTCGGCAAGCCTCCACAAGAACCGATGCTGGGAGAGGTGCTGGAGACCATCGAGCAAAGCGCCAGGCCCGTCGTCGCCGCCATTCACGGCACCGCGCTGGGGGGCGGGCTGGAGGTCGCCATGACCTGTCACTGGCGGGTCGGTGTGTCCACGGCGCGCCTGGGCCAGCCCGAGGTGAAGCTCGGGCTGCTGCCGGGAGCAGGCGGGACCCAGCGCCTGCCCCGCCTGGTCGGCGTCGAGAAGGCGCTCTCGATGATCGTGAGCGGCGACCCGATCGGAGGTGAGGAGGCGCACCGCCTGGGGCTCCTCGACCAGCTCATCGAGGGCGACCTCACGGCCGGCGCCGTAGCCTTCGCCGAGCGCGTGCTCGCCGAGGGGCGGCCGCTACGTCGGGTCCGCGACCTCGACGACAAGATCGCGGCGGCGCGGGGGAAGCCGGAGATCTTCGCAGAGTTCCGGAAGTCCATGGCCCGACAGACCCGCGGCTTCCGGGCGCCCGAGGCGTGCATCAAAGCGGTGGAGGGTGCGGTCAGCCTCCCCTTCGCCCAGGGTCTGGCCCGGGAGCGCGAGCTGTTCGTCGAGCTGCTCAACTCACCGGAGTCCCGGGCCCAGCGCTACTTCTTCTTCGCCGAGCGCGAGAGCGCCAAGATCCCTGACGTCCCGGCCGACACGCCGACCCGAGCGATCAGCAAGGTCGCCGTGATCGGCGCCGGCACCATGGGTGGCGGCATCGCCATGAACTTCGCCAACATCGGCATCCCGGTGACGGTGGTGGAGGTCGCGAAGGACGCGCTGGACCGCGGCCTGGGCGTCGTGCGCAAGAACTACGAGGCCACGGCGGCCCGGGGCCGGCTCACCAGCGCGGATGTCGAGCGCCGCATGGGCTTGATCCGGGGGAGCGTCGATTTCGGCGATGTCGCCGACGCCGACATGGTGATCGAGGCCGTCTTCGAGGAGATGCCCCTCAAGAAGGACGTCTTCGGCCGCCTGGACAAGGTCGCCAAGTCCGACGCGGTGCTGGCCACCAACACCTCCACGCTCGATGTCAACGAGATCGGGGGCGCGACCCGGCGCCCGGAGAGCGTGATCGGCACGCACTTCTTCAGCCCGGCCAACGTCATGCGGCTGCTGGAGGTCGTGCGCGGGGCCAAGACGTCCAAGACCACGATCGCCACCGCGATGGCGGTGGGCCGGCGCATCGGCAAGGTGCCGGTGCTGGTCGGCGTCTGCCACGCCTTCGTCGGCAACCGGATGCTCCACCAGCGCGGACGCGAGGCCGAGCGCCTGCTCCTGGAGGGCGCGCTACCCCAGCAGGTCGACAAAGTGCTCTACGACTTTGGCTTTCCCATGGGCCCGTTCGCCATGGGCGACCTGGCCGGCCTGGACGTGGGTTGGCGCGGGCGCAAGGCCCGGGGTACGCGCGCGCCGGTGGCCGACCGGCTCTGCGAGATGGGACGCTTCGGCCAGAAGACGGGCTCGGGATTCTACCGGTACGAGGGCAGCGATCGCACGCCGCGGCCCGATCCCGAGGTCGAGCGCCTCATCACCGAGGTCGCCAAGCAGGAGGGCGTGACCCGGCGCCCGATCCCGGATGCGGAGATCCTCGAGCGGCTGCTCTACCCCATGATCAACGAAGGGGCGAAGATCCTCGAGGAAGGCATCGCCATCCGGGCCAGCGACATCGACGTCATCTGGGTCTACGGCTACGGCTGGCCCGTGTACCGCGGCGGCCCCATGCACTGGGCCGACCAGACGGGGCTCAAGGTCGTCCGCGATCGGCTGCTCGAGCTCGAGCGCCGCTCCGGCGACGAGCGCTGGCGGCCTGCCGCATTGCTCAGTCGCCTGGCCGACCAGGGGAAGGGATTTCTGGGAGGCTGATCCCGAGCGAAATCACAGGAGGAGGTCGTTCAATGGGCTACACCCTGGAGCAGGTTGCCACGGAGTTTCACCGGCTGCTCGCCGAGATGCCCGGGCCCGAGGGCCGGCGCAAAGTGTGTGCGCTCCTGCAAGACATCCTGAAGGATCAGGCGTTCATCACCACGCACCTCACCGACGACGGGCCGGAACGCAAGATCCTCTTCGAGGATCCCACGCTGGGCTTCTGCATCCTGGCCCACGTCTACAAGGGTGCCAAGGAGAGCGCCCCCCACGACCACGGTCCGTCCTGGGCGATCTACGGCCAGGCCCGGGGCACCACCGTGATGAACGACTGGGCGCTGGTCGAGCCCGCCGCCGAGGGTCGACCCGGTAAAGTCCGCCACGTGCGGAGCTACCACCTGGAGCCGGGCATGGCCCACGTCTACAACGAGGGCGACTTGCATTCCCCGCGCCGCGACGGACCGACCCGGCTGATCCGCATCGAAGGCACGAACATGGACAAGGTCAAACGGCTCAGCTACGAGCGTGTGTAAGAGCTCCGGGCAACGCCGATCGGCGGTGGCGCGCGGTCTGCGCACGCTCGCGGTGTCGTGGCTGGCGGGCCTGGTCCTCTGCGGCCTCGCCCACGCCGACGTCACCGACCTGAAACCGGGGCGATGGACGGGCGGGGCCGGCGTGGGCTTCCTGGCCGACACGCCGGATGGCGACGTCGAGTTCGCGCTCAAAGGGCACGCCGAGTATTTCGTGATGCCACGCCTCTCGGTGGGCCCGCTCGCCCAGTACGGGGGCGCCGGCGACGACTTCCTCTTCGGCCTGTCCGCTCAGGCCCGGTACTGGTGGGACATCCCGGGTGCCAGCAACGTGTTCAAGCTCGTGGTCCAGGGCGGCATCGGATTCGTTCGGGCGGGGATCAAGGACCGGGACAGCGGGGTCGCAGATACCTACACCTCGTTCCTGATCCCCGTCGGCGTCGGACTCGATTACGCCGTCAGCAAGCAGGTCGCCGTCACGGCCGACTTCCTCCTCAACTTCACCTCGCTCGGGGAAGAGGTCCGCGTGGGGGGACGCGAAGTGGACCTGCACACCAACGTCATGCCCGGATTGTATTTCGGGGTGCGCTTCTAGCGTTCGACCGCGAACGCCGGGCACTGGCGCCCGGTGCGTTATGATCCGGAGATCAAGACGTGGGCCGGCCCATCCCGACGCACGCGAGCCCGGGGACTGACGTCCAGGGTTGCCCGCTCGCTCTTCGTGCTGCTCCTGGCCGGATGTGCGACGTCCCGGATGCCCGAACCCGCCCCCGGCGCCACGACCCCGACGGCGGCGCACGCTGCGCTCGAGCGCGGCCGGGCCTTGATGGCGCGCGGCGAGCTCTCTCAGGCGACGGTCGCCCTGCGGGAAGCTCTCCGGCTGCAGCCCGACCTGCACCAGGCGAGGACGCCCCTGGGCCTGGCCCTCTACGGCCTGGGCGATTTCGACGGGGCCATCGACGAGCTGCGCATGTTCCTGAGAGCGCAGCCGGCCGCGGGGGACGCGCGGCTCACCCTGGCCCGGGCGCTCATGGCCCGGCACGACTGGGCCGGAGCGCGCGCGGAGCTCGAGCTGGTCCTGAGCGAGCGTCCCGATCTGATCGAGGCCAACTACGCGGCGGGCATCGTCCGCTATCGCCTGGGCGATCTCGATGGCGCCATCGACGCCTATCACCGCCTGCTGGCCCAGGCTCCCGAGCAGCCCGACGCGCGCTACAACCTGGCGCTCATGTTGAAGCTCGCGCGCCGCGACGCCGAGGCCACGCGCGAGTTCCTCGTCGCCGCCGAGGCCGGCGTCGCCACGGCCCAGTATTTCGTGGGGGCCGCTTACGCCGCCGGCGTGGGCGCCCCGCGGGATCTGGCGAAGGCGATCACCTGGTGGTTTCGGGCCGCTGACCAGGGCGTGATTCAGGCCGAGGAAGCCTTGAGCCAGGTCCGGCAGGCGGCGACGGGACGAGGCAAGCGCGGGCCAATCGAGCGGGCCGCGGCCGAGCAGGCCTTCCGTGACTTTCGCGCCGACCTCTGGAAGCAGTACCCCACCCTCAACGACCCCTCTACCGACATCAACCGCAGTGGCGAGGACACGGTGGGTGCCGCCTTGCTGCGACGCGGCCGCACCGACGAGGCGGTGGGCGTGCTCATTCGCGAAGCCTGGGCCCTGAGCGAGCCCGCCCAGCGACAGCTGGCGGCTCTCTACGAACAGGGGGTCGACGGGCGGCTACCCGCGCATGACCCACGCATCCTCGCCTACTTCACGGCCGCGGCGGCCGAAGGCGAGCCCAGGGCTCGGATCGAGCTGGCGCGGATCTACGCGGGTGGGCTCGGCGTGACGCCTGATCTCGAGCGCGCCCTCACGCTGCTAAGAACCACCCCGCACGAAGACGCGCAGAGCCTGCTTCGCGAGCTGTCGCCCGGGCTCGGCCCTGCGTCCATCCGCCCCTAGGCCCCCAGGCGCCTGATGATGCGCCTCTTACGTCCTGCCGCCATCCTGGGCCTGGCGGCCACCCTGATCACCGCCGCGGCCTGGACCCTGGGCCTGACGAATCTGCCGGCGCTCGACTGGGCCGTCTACGACTACTGGCTGCGCGTCCGCGATCCCGGTCCGGCGAATCGCGCGCTGGTCGTGGTCGAGCGTGATGCCGCCAGCGAGACACGCTTCGGCACGGGCCCCTGGGACCGCGCCGTCCTGGCCAGCGTGATCACGAGCCTGGGGCGCGCCGGCGCCGCCACGATCGCCGTGGATGTTGCGCTCGGCCTCCCGGGCGCCACGCGTGGTGGGGCGGCCGGCGACGCGCTGCTCGCTGAGGCCACGGCGCTGACCGATGCGGTCGTCTACCCGATCACGCTCGAGCCGACGAGCGAGCGTCCTTTCGTCTCTGGCGGCGAAACCCGCGCCCAGGCCCCGCGGCACGCATCCTGGGTGGAGGTGTCCCGGGTTCCGCTCGATCTGCCGGAAGCCCGGCCGCCAGGTGGACCGCTGGCCGGGCTCGCCCGGCATGCCTGGGCCATCGGGCACACGCTCGCGCCCGCCGACGCGGACGGCGTGACCCGGCAGGTCCCCCTCTTCGTCAGGCTGGGCGATCGGGCCGTGCCGGCGCTCGGCCTCGCGCTGGCGGCCGCGTTCCTCGACGCGGAGCTCGGGGAACTCACGGTGGAGCGCGGGGCCCTCGTCCTGCGCCCGGAACGGGATCCCGTGCCACTGCGCCGGATCCCGATGAACAATCATGGGCAGACGCTGGTCGCCTTCAGGGGCGCCGGCCTGCCTCGGGGTGTCGCGAGAGTGCCGTTCCACGAGCTGTGGGCTGCCGTCGAGGCGGGGAATGCCGACGTGCTTCGGGGCCTCGCCGAGAACAAGCTGGTGCTGGTGCTCGCCGATCCGATCCGGGCGTCGGGGCGAACGCCGCTGGGCGCCATGCCGGACGTCGTGATCCAGGCGCACCTGCTCGACACCTTGCTGAACGGCCACGTCCTCCGCGAAGCGCCGCCGGCCCTGACGGGGCCGGCTACGCTGGCGCTCGCCGTGTTGGGCGCGTGGCTCTGGCTGGCCCGGGTGTGGTGGGTCGCCTCGATCGGTACCGGCGTGCTGGCGCTGGCCTACGTGGCGAGCTTGCCGCTCGTGCTGTCAGCGGCTGGCGTCGTGCTGCCGGCCGGGCCGCCGGTGACGGCTCTGATCCTCGCCTCGGCCGGCGCGCTGGCATGGAACCAGTTCACCGCCGCCGGCCGCGTGCGCCAGCTCAGGGACGAGAACGCGCGGGTGCGCGAAATCCTGGCCCGCCAGGAGGCGGCCGCCGACGCGCTCGAGGAAGATCTGGAGTCCGCCCGTACCGCGGCGGCCAGGTCCAGCAGTGCCGAGCGGGAGCTGGGGCGCGCGGTGGAGACGCTGCGGAGCCAGGTGGCCGAGGCCCGGACCCAGGAAGAGCAGACGCGCCGCCGGCTCGACGCGCTGGAGCGGGAGCTCCGCGGTCTGCGCGCCGCCGCGAGCCCGGCCGCCGCGCCCGGCGCGCCCGAGCACGAGCGCCTGCGACGCGAGTGCGAGCGGATGGGGATCGTCACCGCCGATCCTGGCGTGCTGGCCGCCTTCCGCGACCTCAGCAAAGCGGCCGGGTCCGCCTTGCCCATTCTCCTGCTCGGCGAGCCGGGAACCGGCAAGGAGCTGTTCGCCCGCGCCACGCACCGCCTGAGCCCGCGGGCCGATCGGCCGTTCGTGGCGGTGAACATGGCCGCCATCGCTCCCGAGCTCTTCGAGAGCGAGCTCTTCGGCCACGTCAAGGGCAGCTTCACCGGCGCCGTGGCCGATCGCAAGGGCTACTTCGAGCAGGCCGATCACGGCACGATCTTTCTCGACGAGGTCGGCGAGCTTCGCCCCGAGCACCAGGGCAAGCTGCTCCGGGTATTACAAGACAAGACGTTCCATCGCGTGGGAGCGAGCCGACCGAGCACGGTGGACGTGCGCGTGGTCGCCGCCAGCAACCGGGACCTCGAGCGGGGCGTCGCCGAGGGCTGGTTCCGCGAGGACCTCTACTTCCGGCTGAAGGGTCTGGTCCTGGAGCTGCCGCCGCTACGCGAGCGCCCGGGGGACATCGCCATGCTCGCACCCCGGCTCCTGACCGAGGCCGCCGCCGAAGCGCATCGCGACGGCGTCGCGCTGTCGGAGGATGCCGTGATTGCTCTGCAGGCTCACAACTGGCCCGGCAACATCCGCGAGCTGCAGCACTGTCTCCGCCGGGCGGTCACGCTCGCCGAGTCGGGCCTGATCGGGCGGAAGGACCTGCGGCTTCCCCCCGCGACGCCAACGGTCCCCCCGGGCGTCGCCCCCGATCGGGAGACCCATTCTGACGCGGCGGTGCTGGCTTGCCTGCGCCGCCACGGGTTCGACATGCAGGCGACGGCCGGGGCGCTGGGCTGGGACCGGAGCACGGTCACCCAGCGGCTCAAGGGCCTCGGCTTCCGCGCGCTGGTCCAGTCCGGAGGCGATCACGCGCGGGCGGCCCTGGACCTGGCCGGTGATCCTGCCTCCGCGCGCATCGTGGAGGTGAAGCTGCGCGAGTACCACGAGCACCTGCTCCGGGTCATTCAGGCCTTCGACTCCGCCGACGCCGCCCTGAGCGCCTGCCGCCGACGCTTCAAGAACCTGCCCGAGCGCCACTTCCGCTCGCTCGAATCCCTGGTCCGCCAGCACTTCGCGCTCCGCCCCCCGACCGCCGTCGTCTAGAGCCGGCGCCAGACGGGCTTCGGACGCGGGGATGGCCCGGCGTTCATGCGGGGATGCGTGGCGATCCCCGCATCAGCGGCAAGGCCGGCTCCGTCATAGCGCCGGCCAACACACCGAAATTCCTCGCGCCCGGGCCTCGACCGCTGGTCGCATCAGGCCTGGCCTCGACGTTGCTCACTGCCCTGGATCGGGCGCGCAGCCGCAGGGGCGGCTACCCGGGGCCCGAGCAGCGAAAACGAATGAAGAGGAGGAGTGTTCATGGCCGAGATCAAGAAGCACCTCGCGATGGTCATGGGGGGTCTGGTTACGCTGGTGGGAGTCGCCCTCGCCGGCTCCTGGATGTACACGGAGATGATGGAGGCGTCCGCGAAGGCGTCGGAAACGCCGGCGGCGATGGTCGTGACGGCTCCGGCGCCGGCCCCGGCCAGCGTCGAGACCAGCGTCGTGGCGGAGCGTGACGTGGTCCACGCCGACGTCTACTTCGACTTCAAGAGCTCCCGGCTGCGCGCCGACAGCGTCGGCGTGCTCCAGGAACAGGCGGGGGCTCTGACCAGGGGTGGGACCTGGGCGATCCTGGTCCAGGGCTACGCCGACCGGCACGGACCCAGCGAATACAACCGGAAGCTAGCGCAGCGGCGTGCGGACGAGGTCAAGCGGTTTCTGGTCGAGCTGGGAGTCTCGGAGCCGTGGATCAAGATCGTGACCATCGGACAGGACGGCTCTCTCTGCGACGACCCGGGCGCGGAGTGCCAGCAGCTCAACCGTCGCGTCCATCTCGAGATGCGGAAACTCTCGCGTACGGCCGAGGCAGTGCCGGTCACCGATCGATAGACACCAGGGCGCGCGTTCGTTCGTCGCCGTGTCCGGCCTGGGGGCCTCGCCGACCAGGCCGGACACCGGGGCCACGATGTCAGCGGGCGATGTAGAGCGAGTTCGTGGGATCGACGCGCTCGAAGAGCTTGACGTCGGTGAACCCGGCGTCCTTCAGCATGCGGGTGGCCACCTGATGGCCCCAGGCCGCGCCGAGCCCCGGGCCGCCGCCCGCGAGCGACACGCTCATGCAGTGCATGGCGCTCACGGTGTAGAGGTAGGGCGCCATGGGGACGCCCACGTTGTCTTCGAGGCGGCTGGAGGCGCAGACGTCGACCATGAGGAAGATCCCACCCGGAGTCAGGGCCGAGCGGATGCGGCGGAGCACGCCGGCGGGCTCGGCCTGATCGTGGATCGCATCGAAGGCCGTGATCAGGTCGAAGGGAATCGGTGTCTCGAATCGGGCCACATCGGCCACGATGAACGAGGCGTTCCTGATGGACCGCGCCCCGGTCTCGGCCCGGGCCTGGGTGATGGCCACCTCGGAGAGGTCGTACCCGACGAACGTGCTCCTGGGGAAGCGCGCGGCCATCAGGCCGATGCAGAAGCCGGTGCCACATCCGATGTCGGCGACACGGATGCCCGTCTCGAGCCGTGACAGCAGGCCCTCGGGCAGGGCCAGGTATTTGGTGAGCAACAGCTCCTCGTAGCGGGGACGGCTCCGCCGGTCCATGACCCCGGTGAAATGGGGCTGGTAGGCGCTGTAGGGGACCCCCGCACCGGTCCGGAAGGCCTCGGTGACCTCGGGAATCACCCGGGTCATCAGCGAGATCATCTCGGTCACCGGGACGAGGTTCTTCGTGGTCGTGCCGGTCAGCATGGCGGCGTGCTCCGGCGGCAAGCGATAGGAGGAGGCCGTGGCGTCGTACTCGACGATGCCGCCGCACACCATCGCGGCCAGCCACTCGCGGACGTAACGCTCGCTGAGCCCGGCGCGGGTGGCGATCTCGGCGCTGGTGGCGGCGCTCATGCGGGCCATGGTCTCGAACAGGCCGACGCGCCCGCCGATCTCCATCATCACGGCGATCGCCGAGCCTTCCAGATGCCGGACCATGAGCTGGGTGAACGCCTTCGCCTTGTCCTTGTCGAAGCCGACTGGCGGCTCAACCATCCTCGCCTCCACGATGCGCCCGGGCGCGGGATGAGCCAACACGCTACCACATCACCGCGGGGACCTGTATGCTCCCGGCATGCTCGGCGGCGGGCGCCAGCGTGAGTGAGCGTGGAGCCAGTGCCGGTCTTACCCTGGCTCGGATCGAGGCCCTGGGCTTCACCCACGTTCTCCTGATCCCGGACAGCGAGAGCCGCCTGCTCTACGACGCCGTGCGGGGCTCGTCCCTGTCGCTCATCACCCCGTGCCGGGAGGGCGAATCCATCGCGATTGCCGCGGGGCTCTGGACCGGAGGCCGCAAGCCCCTGGTCGTGCTGCAGAACACCGGACTGATGGAGGCGGGCGACGCTCTCCGGGGCTGCGGCCTCGGGCCGCGGGTTCCCCTCCGGCTGATGGTGGGCTGGCGAGGCTACGGAGCCGCGATGGCCGGACGCGCGCCGATCGACTCGGCCTACACGTACACCGAGCCGCTCCTGGCCGCCTGGGGGATTCCCTGCTGGCACCTGATGAGCGACGAGGATCTCCCGACCCTGGCCATGATGGACCGCAAGGCCGAGGAGACATCCCTTCCCGCCGCCGTCGTCACGGGATTCGCGTTCCGGACATGATCGAGCGCATGGATCTCTTCCGGTCTCTGGCCGCCCGGCGGACCGACGAGATCGTCGTCATGACGATGACGGCCACGCTGCAATGGCCGCTCGTCTCCCACCACGAGCTAGACTTCGACTTCCTCGCCTTCGGCATGGGCCACGCCGGGGACTTCGGCCTGGGTCTGGCCCTGGCCCGGCCCGAGCGCAAGACCATCGTGCTCAAGGGCGATGGCGGGCTGCTCATGAGCCTGGGCTCGCTGGTTACCTGGGCAGCCTGCGCGCCCCGTAATCTGCTCGTCCTGGTGCTGGAGAACCGGAGCTACGAGCTGACCGGTGGCCAGCCCCTGCCGCCACGCGTGGATTTCGCGGCCCTCGCGCGGGCCGCGGGCCTGGCCGGGGGCGGGGCCACCGGAACGGGGAAGGTCGAGCGGATCGAAACGCTGGCCCAGTTCGAAGACGCCCTGCCCCGCCTCCTCGAGGAGGACGGGCCGCACCTCGTGGTGCTGCCCGTGACGACCCGCGAGCCGCTACCCGCCGTCAACCACTCCGATCACGCGGGTCGGATCCGGAAGCTCCGGCACGCGCTCGGGATCGCCTGAATGGGGCGCGTCAGGGCGCCGGAAGCCGTCGGGCCGCCAGGTACCCGCGCAGGATCATCACCAGCGCGAACGCATGGAACCCCACGCCCACCCAGTCCTGGACCACCAGGAAGATGACGCCGTCGAGCCCGAAGAGCGCCATGCCCAGGACGAACGCCCAGCGGTGTCCCAGGATCGCGCGCTGCCCGAGGACGGCGAAGAGTCCGATCACGGCCAGGCCCACGAGGCCCGCCTTGATCCCGGCCGCCCCGGCCTGCTGAGACAACCCCTGGACGAGCTGGGTGACCCCGAGGCCGAGAATGAAGTGCCAGTCCTGGCCGGTGAGGGCAAGGACCGCATTGATCAAGGAGAGCCCGGCTATCCAGTAGAACCACTGGCCGCCACCGCGGCGCTGGGCTTCCAGCGTCCTGCGCTCGTCGGCTGACGGGCTCGCACCCGCCGCACCAGCCGGAGTCGACTGCCGCGCAGTGTCGATGGCGGCAGGGCCGCCCCCGAACGCAGCAGTCGGCTTCGGCTGAGGAGGACGGCTGAACGGACTCGGCCCGGCGTTCTCTCGGTCGGTCTTGGTCTCCATATGCCCTCCCTGTCATCGCCTGTGTCAATTTGTAACAGCGCGGGCCGTCTCGGGCTCGCCCTGGCGACTGGAAAGGCTGTGGGGCAATGTCCGTGCCACTAGTAACGGTTGGCGATGGGCAGCTCCTCGGCCGGGAACAGCGTGATGATCTGGGCCCCGCTCGGCGTCACGATGATCTCCTCCTCGATGCGGGCGGCAGACATGCCGTCGGTGGCCGGGCAGTAGGTCTCCACCGCGAACAGCATGCCGGCCTCGATCTCCATGGGGTCCTCGAACGAGTTCAGGCGACTGATGATGGGCCGCTCATGCAGCCCGAGCCCGATGCCGTGGCAGAAGTTCAGGCCGAAGGCCGCCATCTCGCTCTCGAAGCCGATCTCCTGGGCCTTGGGGAAGGCCCGCGCGATCTTGTCGGTGGTGACGCCGGGCTTGATGAGAGCGATGGATTCGTCCATCCACTCGCGCGCCTTCTTGTAGGCCGCGATCTGGGCCCGCGTGGCCCGGCCCACGTTGAAGGTGCGGTAGTAGCAGGTTCGGTAGCCCACGAAGGACATGATGATGTCGAAGAAGGCCTGGTCGCCGGGGCGGATGAGCCGGTCGGTGAAGTTGTGGGGATGGGGGCTGCAGCGCTCGCCGGAGATCGAGTTGATGGCCTCCACGCAGTCGGCCCCCATCTCGTAGAGCCGCTTGGTGGCCAGGGCCAAGATCTCGTTCACGCGCACCCCGGGCTTGAGAGCCTCGAAGATATCCTGGTAGACGCCGTCCACCATCGCCGCCGCCATGTTCAGCAGCGTCAGCTCATCCTGGCTCTTGATCATGCGCGCCTCCAGCATGGCCTGCTGGCCGTCGCGCACCTCCAGGCCGACTTCCTGAAGGGCGAAGAGGAAAGGGGGCTCGACGATATCGATGCCCAGCGGCATCCCGCCCACGCCCTCGGCCTTGAGGATCTCCTTGATCTCCTGGGCCGCTTCTTTGAAGAGACCGGCCTTGGGCGACACCGCGCCGCGCATCCCCACCATGCCGGCCAGCGACTGCCGCGCGGGAATCCACGGCGCGTAGAGGCGGTGATGGCGCGCCGCGGAGCCGAAGTCCCACACCCACGGCTCGCCGGTACCGGTGAGCAAACACCAGCGCGTCATCTTGTCGCGCGCCCACTCGCCGATGACGGTGCTGGAGATGTAGCGGATGTTGTGCTGGTCGAAGACGAGCAGAGCACCCAATCCCGAATGGGCCAGGGCCTGACGCACGCGCGCCAGACGGTAGGTGTGCAGCCGCCGGAAGTCCACGCGCTCCTCGAAGTCCACCTGCATGTGTCCGGGGGCCTGCAGCGGCCGGTCCCAGCGATGGCGGGGGTCGACGTTCTCGGGGCTGGGCGACTTGGGTCCGGCCGACGCGGGCTTGCGAGCCATAGCTGTCCTCCCTGGAACGGCGCTGCGGAGTTACTCTACCTCATCCGCGCATGACAAAGGAGACCAGGATGGCTCGACTCACGCTGACGCAGGCGACCACCATTATCGAGAAGGCCCTGGGCAAGGCACGGCAGCTCGCTTGCGCCCCCCTGGCCGTTGCCGTCCTGGACGACGGCGGCAATCTCAAAGCGTTCGCGCGCGAGGACGGCGCCGGCATCCTGCGCCAGCAGATCGCCACGGGCAAAGCCTGGGGCGCGCTGGGCATGGGCTTTGGCTCCCGGGCGCTGGCCAAGCGGGCCGCCGACAACCCGGCATTCTTCGGCGCGCTGTTCGCGGCCTCCGAGGGCCGCATCGTCCCGGCGGCCGGCGGCGTGCTCATCCGCGACGGCGCCGGCGAAGTCGTGGGCGCCGTCGGCATCTCGGGCGACACCTCCGACAAGGACGAGGCCTGTGCGCTGGAGGGGATCCAGGCCGCGCGGCTGAACGGCGAGACGGGCTGAGGTCACGGCGGCGCCGGGTCCGCCCCCGCCGCATCGTGGCCGTCCCTGAACAATCCAGATGGCCTTCACCAAGCCTGACCGCGAGCAGCTTCGCTCGCGCCTTGGGCGGGACCTGAACACCCGTCCAGAGATTCTCCTCGCCCTGGTGCACGGCTCGTTTCTGCGCGGTGACACGTTCCGTGACATCGACGTCGTCGTCTGGCTCGAACCGGCGCGACTCTCGAAGGCCGAGCGGTTCCGCTTCGCGTTGGACCTGTCCGTGCAGCTTCGTCTCACGCTGGGATATCCCGTCGACGTTCGGGTTCTCAACGACGCTCCGCTGGGCTTTCGCTATCATGCCCTCGCGGGTTCGCCCCTGGTGGTACGCGACGAAGGGTTCCTCGCTGACCTTCGCGCGCGGACCTGGGATGAGTATCTCGACTTCCAGCCTTTCGCCCGGCGGTATCTGCGTGAGGCCCTGAGTGAGTGAGGTCAACCTGGACCGGTTGCGCGAGCTGGCCGGCTATGTGCGAGATTCCGTCCGCCAGCTGCGCGAGCTGGGTCAGGTACCGCCGGAAGTCTTCCTCGCCGAGGCGCACGCTCGCAACAGCGCGAAATATCTCCTCATCGTGGCGACCGAGGCCGCCCTGGACATCTGCAACCATCTCGCCGCCCGCCGCGGTGCCCGGAGCCCGGAAGACTATGCGGACTGCATGGCCATCATGGCCGAGATCGGCGTGATCGACGACGACCTCAAGGCGCGGATGATGCGGATGGCGCTCTTTCGGAACCTCCTCGTCCACCTCTACGCCCGGGTCGATGATCGTGAGGTGCACCGGGTCATCCGCGAGAGCCTGGGTGACCTGGAACGCTACCTCGCGAGTGTCGGACGGTATTTGAAGGCCGAGATGTGACCCGGTCCAGCGCCCGGGCATTCCAGAGGCTTCAAGCGTTCTTACGGTCGTACTGCGCCTGGCAGGACGCACAGCAGAAGTAGACGACGCCTATCGGCGTCACCGAGCGGTAGCGCGCGCTGGCGACGTCGACCGACATTCCGCAGATGGGGTCGATCGCCTCGCGCGGCGTGGCCGGTTCGGTGGCAGCCACCACCTTGGCGCTGCGCTGAACCTGCACGATCTCCGCCATGATGCTGATGGCGATCTCCTCGGGGCCGAGGGCGCCGATGTCCAGTCCGGCCGGGGCCTTCAGCGCGCCCAGCCGCTCCGGGGCGAGGCCGCGGTGCTTCAGCCGCTCGAGCACCGCGGCGGCGCGCCGGCGGCTGGCCACGAGGCTGACGTAGACCGCGTCGCTGGCGAGCGCCTGGGCCAGGGCCTCTTCGTCGGCCGTGCCGTGAGTCGCCACCACCACGAAGGTGTTCGCCGTCAACGCGAGCGATGCTGACTGGCCCAGCGCCGCGACATCCACGACCGTGACATCGAATCGTGTCGCTCGCCCGAGCGCGGCCAGCGTGTCCAGCACCGGGCCGTGGCCGAGCAGCAGCAGGGCGGGCCTGGGCAGGAACGGCTCCACGTAGATCTCCAGCGTGCCACCGCTGTGGCACGTCATCGGGTACTGCACCACACCTTCCGTCCGGCCCGGGCTCCGGCTCCCCTCGCCCACCAGGCTAATGAGACGCGGCTGGCCGTCGCGGAGCGCCGCCAGCGCCTCCCGCACCACGGTGGGCTCGGCGCAGGCCCCGCCGATCCAGCCCGACAGGGTGCCGTCCGCGTGGACGACGGCCTTGGCCCCCGGCTTCACCGCGGTTGGCCGCTCGCAACGGACCACCGTGGCCAGCGCGAACGGTTCGCCGCGCCGCCCCAGCTCGGCGGCGAGGGCGAGGAGATCCGGCTCCATCCTTACTCCCGCACTCCGGCCTCGCGCAGCAGCCGCCAGACCTTGGGCGGGGTGATCGGGATGTCGACGTGACGCACGCCCAGGTGCCACAGCGCGTCCACCACGGCGTTGGCGATCGCCGCCGGCGCTCCGACGGTGGCCGACTCGCCCACGCCCTTGGCGCCCAGCGGATGATGTGGCGAGGGCGTGCAGGTGTTTCCGGTCTCCCAGCTAGGGGTCTCCACCGCGGTGGGCAGCAGATAGTCGATGAAGCTGCCCCCCTGGATGTTGCCCAGCTCGTCGTAGGAAATCTCCTCCATCAGCGCCGGGGCAAAGCCCATGGTGAGCCCGCCGTGGATCTGGCCCTCGACGATCATGGGATTGATGATGTTGCCGCAGTCGTCGATGGCCACGAAGCGCCGGACCTTCACCTCACCCGTGCCCTTGTCGATGTCCACCACGCAGATGTAACTGCCGAAGGGGTACGTGAGATTCGGCGGGTCGTAGTAGCTGACGGCCTCCAGCCCGGCCTCCATCCCCTGGGGGTGGTTGGTATAGGCGGCGAAGGCAATGTCCTGGATGGTCTTGGACCGGTTGGGGGCGCCCTTCACCGAGAATTTGCCCGGCTCCCACACCAGGTCGTCCTCGGCCGCCTCCAGCAGGTGGGCGGCGATCTTGCGCGCCTTGTCCCGGATCTTGCGCGACGCCACCGCCGCCGCGGCGCCGGCTACCGGGGTCGAGCGGCTGGCGTAGGTGCCTAGGCCGTACGGCGCGGTGTCCGTGTCGCCTTCCTCGATCTGGATGTCTTTGGCCGGAATGCCGAGCTCCTCGGCCAGGATCTGCGCGTACGTCGTCTCGTGCCCCTGCCCCTGGGACTTGGTGCCGAACCGGGCGATGGCTTTACCAGTCGGGTGGATGCGGATCTCGCAGGAGTCGAACATCTTGAGGCCAAGGATGTCGAAGTGCTTGGAGGGGCCCGCCCCCACGATCTCGGTGAAGCTCGAGATGCCGATACCCATGAGCTCGCCGCGCTTGCGGCGCTCGGCCTGCTCGCGCCGGAGCTCGGCGTAGCCGATCTGCTCCATCGCCTTCCGGAGCGCGCCGTGATAGTTGCCGCTGTCGTACTCCCAGCCCAGCGCGGACTTGTACGGGAACTGCTCGGGCCGGACGAAGTTCTTGAGCCGGAACTCGGCCGGGTCCATGCCGAGCTGATGGGCCGTGAGGTCGGCCATCCGCTCGACCGTGTGCACGGCCTCGGTCACCCGGAAGGAGCAGCGGTAGGCGATGCCGCCGGGGGGTTTGTTCGTGTACACCCCATCCACCTCGACGTGGGCCGCCTTGAAGTCGTAGGACCCCGTGCAGACGTGGAAGAGCCCGGCCGGGAACTTCGAGGGGTTGGCCGCGGCATCGGCGTAGCCGTGGTCGGCGATGGTCTTGATCCGCAGCGCGGTCAGGGTGCCGTCTTTCCGGGCCGCCACCTCGGCCGTGATGTGGTAGTCGCGGGCGAAGGAGTCGGCCTGGAGGTTTTCCATCCGGTCCTCGATCCACTTCACGGGCTTGCCCGTCAGCACCGAGGCCGCCACCGCGATGACGTAGCCCGGGTACACCGGGACCTTGCCGCCGAAGCCCCCGCCGATGTCGGGTGAGATGATGCGGATCTTGTGCTCGGCCAGCCCCACGTGGCCGGCCACCAGCGCGAAGACCGTGCGGATGGCGTGCGGGGCCTGGGTGGTCATCCACACCGTGAGCTTCTCGTTGACCTTGTCAAAGTGGGCGATGCAGCCGCAGGTCTCAATGGAGGCCACGTGGATTCTGGGAATATAGATGTCCTGCTTCACCGTGACCTCGGCCTCGCGGAACGCGCGGTCGGTGGCGGCGCGGTCACCCCACTCCCAGTGCCAGATGCGGTTGTCTTTTTTGTCCTTCTTGTCCGTGCGCAGCACCGGCGCGCCCGGCTCCAGGGCCTTGTGGGGATCGACGACGACCGGCAGCGGGTCGTACTCGACCTGGACGGCGTCGGCGCCGTCGGCGGCGGCGTAGCGGCTGGTGGCCAGCACCGCCGCCACCTCCTGGGCCTGGTACATCACCTTTTCGACAGGGAGCACCATCTGGGTGTCCGACATCAAGGTCGGCATCCAGTGCAGGTTGTACTTGGCCAGGTCCTGGCCGGTGATGACGGCCAGGACGCCGGGCACGGCCAGGGCCCTGGCCGTGTCGATCTTCGTGATCCGGGCGTGGGCGAAGGGGCTCCGCACGATGTCGAGGTAGAGCATGCCGGGGAGCTGGATGTCATCGACGTAGGTGCCCTTGCCGCGGATGAAGCGCGGGTCCTCCTTGCGCTTCACCGAGTGCCCCATCCCCCCGATCTCGGCCGAAGTCTTCGGCATCACGTATCTCCTTCAGGGCACGGGCCCGATCACGCTGCTGGTGCGCCTTTGATTCGTTCCGCCGCGTGCTGGATGGCCTTGACGATGTTCACGTAGCCGGTGCACCGGCAGAGGTTGCCCGAGATGGCCCGGCGGATCTCGTCCTCGCCCGGCCGGGGCCGCTCGCGCAGGAAGGCGTAGGACGTCATGAGCATGCCCGGCGTGCAGTAGCCGCATTGCAACCCGTGCTTCTCCACGAAGCCTTCCTGGAGCGGATGGAGCTTGCCGTCCTGCTCCAGGCCCTCCACGGTCATGATCTCCCGGCCGTGAGCCTGCACGCCGAAGAGGGTGCACGATTTCACCGGGCGCCCGTCGAGCAGCACGGTGCAGGCACCGCAGTGGGTCGTGTCGCACCCGATGTGGGTGCCGGTGAGCCGGAAGACCTCTCGGATCAGGTGGACGAGCAGGAGTCGGGGCTCGACGTCGGCCTCGTGCTTTTCCCCGTTGATGACGAGCCGCACCAGCATCCCACTCACCTCCTTGAATGAGCCCGCTCGGCGGCCTTGCGGAGCGCGCGGGTCGTCAGGACTCTGACCAGGTCACGCTTGTACTCGACGGAGCCGCGCAGGTCGGCGCTGGGCTGGGACTGCTCGGCCGCGAGCTGCGCCGCCTGCGTGATGGACGCCTCCTCGAGACGCTTGCCCCGGAGGAGCTGCTCGGCCCGCTCGGCCTTGAGGGCGGTCAGGCCCACGCTGGTGAGCCCGATACCCACCCGCTCACACGCGCCGCTGGCGTCCAGGGTGAGCTGGACCGCGACGGCCGCCGTGGCGAAATCCCCCACCTTGCGCTCCAGCTTCAGATAGGCCCCGCCGCTTCGCGGGGACGACACGGGGATCCGGATCTCGGTGAGGAGCTCGTCGGCGGCCAGCGCGGTGGCAAAGGGCCCGGTGAAGAACGAGCTCACGGGGATCCGGCGCTCCCCGCGCCGGCCCACCGCCGTGACCTCCGCTCCATACGCGAGCATGGCGGCGGGATGGTCGTTGGCAGGGTCGGCGTGGGCAAGGTTGCCCCCGATGGTGGCGAGGTTGCGGACGAGCGGATCGGCGATGACCGCGCAGGTGTCATGGAGCAGGGGGTACCGGGTCCTGACGAGCTCCGAGGCCTCGAGATCCGACTCGCGCGTGAGCGCGCCGATCCGGAGATGTCCCTCGCTTTCCCGGACGTAGGCCAGGCCGGGAATCCCGTTGATGTCGACCACGTGTCGCGGGCGCGCGAGACGAAGCTTCATGAGCGGGATCAGGCTCTGGCCGCCCGAGAGCACCTTGGCCTCCTCGCCGAGCCTGCCGAGCAGTTCGGTAGCCTCTGGGACCGAGCGCGGCGTGTGGTACTCGAAGGCAGCAGGGATCATTGGGGGTCCCCTTCCGGGAGAACACGACGGGTTAACCACCACGACCAGCGGCCGGACTCTAGGCCAGCGTGGTGGGGTTGTCAACAATCCCGGGGCGAGGTTGTACTATGCGGGCGATGGAGTCCCGCATTTTCGTGGGCACGGTGGGTGGGCTGCGCCAGGTCGACGCGACCGGTGCCCAGACGCCGGAGGTCTTCGCCGGCCACACGGTCACGGCCCTGGCCCGCGAAGGGACAAGGGCGTGGGCCATCCTGGACGGCGACACGATCTGGGCGACGACGGATGATGGTACCTGGGCTGCGGCGGCGTCGGTGCCCGGGCTGCCGGCCACGTGTCTTGCTCCGACGCCCGCCGGGCTCCTCGTCGGCACCGAGCAGGCTCACCTGTTTCGGCTGGCCGGCGACCGGCTGACACCCGTCGAGCCATTCGAGCAGGCCGAGGGCCGGGCAACCTGGTACACGCCCTGGGGCGATCCCGCTGACGTACGGTCGATCGCGGTGGGCGCCGGGGCCAGCGCGCCGATCTACGTCAACGTCCACGTGGGAGGCGTTCTTCGCTCGGCGGACGGAGAGCGCGACTGGCACGCGATGCTCGACATCGAGATCGATGTTCATCAGGTCATCGCACATCCGACGCGCCCGGGGACGGTGCTCGTGGCCGCGGCCGACGGGCTCGGGGTGAGCCGCGACGGCGGAGAATCCTGGGAGCTCACCACCGCGGGCCTGTCGGCGCACTACTCGCGAGCGGTCGCAATCGCCGGGGACTGGGTATTGCTGACCGCCTCCACGGGCCCGGGCGGCAGGCGCTCGGCGGTCTACCGCCGGCGCCTCGACGAAGGGGGCGACCTCGAGCGGTGCCGCCACGGCCTGCCCGAGTGGTTCAGCCGCAACATCGACACGGCGTGCCTGGCTGCGGCCGGCCCCGTCGTCGCCTTCGGTACCGAGGACGGCCGCGTCTTCCGCTCGCTCGACGCCGGCACCTCCTGGGAGCTGGCCGCGAAGGGGCTCCCCGAGATTCGCTGCCTCGTTCTGGGGTGAAGGCCCTCCTCCGGCTGCTCCCGGGCTTTCTGCTCCTCGGAGCCGCCGCCGTCGTTCTCACGGTGCCCGATCTGAGAGACTGGGCTTACCCGGTCGTCCCCAGCGTAGGCTACGCCGTCACGCTCACTGGTATCGTGCTCGGCCTCCGCTTCCGGAATACCCGCATCGTGCTGGCCCTGATCGTGTTGCTCCTGGCCGATCAGGTGACTGCGCGCTGGGCCCCGGCCAACGCCACGGGGGCCGGGATCGCGCGAACCGTCATCATTCTTCTCGTGCCGCTGAACCTGGCCGCCCTGGCCTGGATGCCCGATCGGGGCTCACCCTGGCGTCGGGTGCGGCTCTGGGCGGTGCTCATCGCGGCCCAGGCGGCCGTCGTGGCGGCGCTCTTCATCCCGGAGGTCGCCTCGGCGGCCCGGGCCTTCTGGCGCGCGATTGCCGCCACTGCACCGCTGCAATGGTCGGTCGTCGTCGCCTTCGGGATCGCCCTGGCCCTGGTCATCATCCGCTTCCTGAGCCGCCCGCGCGCGACGGAAGGCGGCTTCGTGTGGGCGGTGGTGGCGGCCTTCCTGGGTCTCGGGCTGGGGGGCGACGGCCTCGACGCCAGCCTCTACCTCGTGACCGGCGGCCTCATCCTGTTCATCGCGCTGCTGGAGGCGTCGCACGCGATGGCGTTCAGCGACGAGCTCACCGGGCTGCCGTCCCGGCGCGCCTTGAACGATCGGCTGGCCGAGCTGGGTGAGCGCTACGCGGTCGCCATGGTCGACATCGACCACTTCAAGAAGTTCAACGACACGTATGGCCATCCGGCGGGCGATCAACTTCTGAGAAAAGTGGCCACCACGCTCTCGGAGGTATCCGGAGGTGGTCGGCCTTTCCGCTATGGCGGGGAGGAGTTCGCCGTCGTCTTCACCGGCCTGTCGGCCGAGGAGGCCACGCCCCACCTCGAGAACCTGCGGGAGGTAATCGCCAAATCGTCCTTTGGCATCCGCGGCTCCCGGCGGCCCCGGCGCCGACCCAAACAGCCCCGGCCCAGCAACGGACGGAGCCAGCGCGTCACCGTCAGCATCGGAGTGGCCGACTCACTGTCGGCGGGCCCGGCACCGGCCGACGTCGTGCGCGCGGCCGACGAGGCGCTGTATCGCGCCAAGCGCGGCGGCCGCAATCAGCTCGCCGTCTGAGACGTCCGTTGACGATGCTGGGGGCATCGTCTACCGTTCCCGCGAAATGTCCCGCCGGATGAAGTTCCTTCTGCTCGGCCTGGCGCTCGTCGTCGTGATCGCCGTCGCGGTCGCGGCGATCGCATTGCGCTCGCTCGATCTGCGCCGCGTGGCCGAACTCGTCGGCGAACGGGTGAAGGCCGCCTCTGGACGCGAGTTTGCGATCAAGGGCCCGCTCGGGGTCAGGCTGTTTCCCAGCCTGGCCATCG
The DNA here is from genome assembly GCA_035457825.1 of Candidatus Methylomirabilota bacterium. Lineage (GTDB taxonomy): Bacteria > Methylomirabilota > Methylomirabilia > Rokubacteriales > CSP1-6 > 40CM-4-69-5. Next base: position 43,750 of record DATIAY010000122.1, on the reverse strand, counting down.
CGGCCGGCGACGTCCACATCGGCAATGCCCCCTGGGGGTCCCGGCCCGACATGCTACGCCTGCGCCGGGCCGAGGCTGAGATTGCGTTCTGGCCACTGCTCCGCGGTCGGATCGAGATTCGCCGGTTCATCCTGGTGGGGCCCGACCTCTTGCTGGAGACCGATCAAGCCGGCACCGGCAACTGGATCCTGCAGCCGCCGGGTGAGAAGCCGGCGGACGATTCCTCGGGCGGCGCACCCGCGATCGGACTGGACCAGCTTCGGGTCGAGGATGCCCGGATCGCCTACCGTGACGGGAAGACCGGTCGTGAGACGCGCGTCGATGTCCAGCAGCTCTCCCTCGACGGCGCGGGCGACGCCACGCGCATCGCGGGCGCGCTCAGCGTGAGCGGCCAGCGCCTCCGCGTGGAGGCGACCACCAGCCGCCTCGAGGCGCTGGCGGCAGGCGCCGCGGAGGTGCCGATCGATCTTGTCGTCACCGTGGACGGCGCCACCGCCACGGTGAAGGGCACGGTGAGCCGGGCGGGCCAGCTCGACGTGATGGTCACCGGAGATGTAACGACCACCACCAGCCTGTCACGCCTGGCCGACACGAACCTGAACGTGCCCCTGCCCCTCAAGGCCTCGGCCAGGGTGCGCGGCGGCGGCGACGCCTATGTGCTCGATCCCCTCGACCTGACGGTTGCCGGCCAGGCCATCGGGGGTCGGGTAGCGATCAAGCTGGCCGCCGCCCGTCCGGCCTTCGACGTCTCGATGGCGTCACCATCGCTGGACCTCACCCGTTTGGTGCCGCGGGCCGACGCCAAGCAACAACCCGCTCCGCCGCCGTCATCGCGGCGATGGCTCTTCGGCGAGGACCCTCTTCCCGTAGACGGGCTTGGCATGATCGACGCCAGGCTGGAGGCGCGCATCGGGCGCCTCGTGCTGCCGAACGCGCTGCCGCTGCAGGCAGTGCATCTCGTGCTGGTCGCCAGGAATCGAAAGCTCGAGGTGGCGCCCCTCGCGTTCACCCTGGCCCGCGGGGAGGTCACCGGGATGGTCGCTCTCGATCCGACCGGCAGCGGCGCTCCCGGCCTGAAGGCCAAGATCGACGGAGCCGGAATCCGCCTCGAGGAGCTGGCGGCGGCGACCGGACGAACCGGGCAGATCTCCGGCGGGGAGACGAGCGTGGCCGTCGATCTCACCGGCACCGGTGGCTCGCTGCGGCGCCTCGCCGCGACCGCGAGCGGCACCGTGCGCATCGTCGTCGGTCCCGCCCACCTCGCCGCGAACGCGCTCGATGTCGGCGGCGATACGCTCACGAAGCTGCTCGACATCGTCAACCCCTTCCGCAAGTCGGACACGACCACCGAGCTGCGATGCGCGGTCGTGCGGCTGCCCCTGCGCGACGGCCTCGTCAAGATCGAGCGGTCCGTCGCCTACGAGACGAGCAAGATCAACGTGGTGATGGCGGGCCTCGTCGATCTCCGCGAGGAGACGCTCGACCTGGCCATCCGTCCGTCGGTTACGCAGGGATTGCGAATCGGCGTGGCCAACCTCGCCGAACTGGTGCGCGTGACCGGCCCCCTGATGGAGCCTCGCATCGGGCTCGACACGATGGGGGCGGCGCGCCAGGCCGTGTCGGTCGGCGCCGCGGTGGCCACGGGTGGCCTCTCCCTCCTGGGCGAGGCGGCGCTGAGGGGAGCCATCGATCCTCACCCCTGTCAGAGCGCGCTGGCGGCCGGCACCCCGGCATCGCCGGGCGCCTCCAAGCCTGACAAATCGGAGCCGGTCAAAGGCTTCATCCGGGGCCTGCTGAAGTAGGCTCGGCTCGACTCCACGAATCTTCGTCGGGGAACTTCTCGGGCGGCGGTATGGTCTCACCTGATGAGGGCGGCGCCTGGTGATGACCCCGATCTGCTCGCGCGCCTCCGCGCGGGGGAGGCCCGGGCCTTCGAGGAGCTGGTCATTGCCCACCAGCACCGAGTCTTCGGGGTGGCCCTCCGGATGCTCGGCAGCCGCGCCGAGGCGGAGGAGATCGCCCAGGAGGTGTTCGTGCGGGCCCACCGCTCGCTCGCGGAGTTCCGGGGCGATGCAAAGCTCTCGACCTGGCTCTACGCGATCGCTTCGCGGCTCTGCCTGAACCGGCTCGCCGCGAGCGACCGGCGGCTCCGGCGCGAGGGCGAGGAAACACTCCTGCGTCTGCCCGCGGACGCCGATCCGGCGGCCGGAGTGGAGCGCCGGGAGGTGGAGGCGGCCCTGCACCGGGCGATCGAGGCGCTGCCCGAGGAGCGGCGGATCGTCGTGGTCTTGCGGGACCTGGAAGGGCTGAGCTACGAGGAGATCGCCCAGGCCCTGGGGCTCGAGCTAGGCACCGTGCGCTCCCGCCTGCACCGGGCCCGGATCGACCTGAAGGACAAGATGGAGCGATTTCTTCAATGACGTGCGGTGAAGCCCGGGAGCTCTTCTCGGCGCTGGTGGACGAGGCGCTCACTCCCGATGAGCGCGTCGCCCTCGATCGCCATTTGGCTGGCTGCGCCGAGTGCCGCGCCGAGCTCTCACGGTTCGGCAACGTCGTCTCGCTCGTCCGTGCGGTCGAGCCCGAGCGAGCGCCCGTCGGCTTCGTGGACCGCGTGCTCGCCCGGGCGGACTCCACGCCCTGGTATCGGCGCCTGGCCCGGGTGCTGATCTTCCCGCTCCCGGTGAAGCTGCCACTCGGCGCGGCAGCCATGGTGCTCGTCGGCGTGCTGGTGAGCCTGCTCTATCGTCAGTCGCCCGAGCTTCAGCAGGCCGCCCGGCATGATCCCCTCCCGGCGCCGCCAGCCGCCGTCGAGGGCCCGGCCGTGAGCCAGGCCCCGGCGCCGGCGCCGCCGGCCCGCGAGGCTCCGGCCGTTGGCAAGGCGACAGCGCCGCCCGGCAGTGTCCAGACGCCCGCCACACCGTCCCCTCAGGAGGGCGCTGCGCCAAGGCAGGACGCGCTCCAGTCCAGGCGAAGCGCGCCAGAGCCCGCCGCGCCCATGAAAGACAATCGCGAAGCCGGGGGCCGCGCCGAGCCGGCCCCCGAGCGTGAGGCCACGGCCGGCATCGCTGCCGACAAGAAGGAGGCGGGCGCGCCGGATCTCGACGGCCGCCTCACCGTCGGCGATCTCACTGGCGCCGAGAGCGAGCTCGGCTCGCTGATTGCCCGCTCGGGTGGCCGGCAGACGAGCCGCCGTCCGATCCAGGACGGTCTCGAGGTCGAAGTGGAAATCCCCCGCGCCCGGGCCGACGAGTTCACGCGCGAGCTGGCGCGCATCGGCCGCTGGCAGGCAGCGCGGACCGCCGAGTCGGCTGCCGACCCGCTGCGGGTTCGCATCCAGCTCGTCCGCTAACTCCGCGTCTCCCCGAGCGTCCAGCCACCCGGGAACTCCGCGTGCCCGCACCGGTCTAACTGGACATATGGCCCCACTGGGGGCCCGAGGAGGACCGGATCATGCGACAGCTCATTGCCTTTGCGCTGCTTCTGGCCGTCGGCACGGCCGAGGCGGCGACGACCCCGCTCGCCGTCACCCGCGACGGCCAGAAAGATGTCATGGTGACGATCTACAACGGCAACCTCGGCCTCGTGAAGGACACTCGCGAGGTCCGCCTGCCGGCCGGCATCCACGAGCTCCGCTTCATGGACGTGGCCGCGCTCATCGATCCCACCACGCTGCATCTCAAATCGCTCACCGACGCCGCGGGGCTGCGCATCCTCGAGCAGAACTACGAGTACGACCTCTTGACCAGCCAGAAGCTCATCGAGAAGTACGTGGGCCGCAAGGTGCGGCTCTACCAGGGCAGCTCCTGGATCGAGGCCACGCTGCTCTCGACCAACGGCCCCGTGTTCGAGATCAACGGGCAGATTCACCTCGGCCACCACGGCCAGATGGTGCTCCCGGCCCTGCCCGAGAACCTCGTCTCCAAGCCCACGCTGGTCTGGCTCCTGCGCAACCAGGCCGTGGCGCCCCAGCGGATCGAGGCGTCCTATCTCACGAGTGGGATCACCTGGAAGGCCGACTACGTGCTCGTCCTGAACCCGGGCGACACGCGGACCGACCTCACCGGCTGGGTCACGATCGACAACAAAAGCGGTGCGACCTACACCAACGCCGCGCTCAAGCTGGTGGCCGGTGATCTCAACCGGGCCCGCGATCCGCGGCGGGACGGCCGCATGATGGAGATGGCGGCCAAGGCCTCGTCCCCGGCCGGCGCCAGCCGCGACTTCAACGCCGAGGGCTTTTTCGAGTACCACCTGTACACCCTCGACGGCCGGACCACCATCAAGGACAACCAGACCAAGCAGCTCACCCTGATGGCGGCCACCGAGATCCCCGTGCAGAAGCACTTCATCTACTGGGGCGCCCAGGACTACTACCGCAACCAGTACGGCATGCCCATCTCCAACCAGAAGGTGGGGGTCTATCTGGAGATCAAGAACGGCAAGGAGCACCGGCTCGGCGTGCCGCTGCCCAAGGGCAAAGTTCGCGTCTACAAGGCCGACACCGCCGGCAGCCAGCAGCTCATCGGCGAGGACTGGATCGAGCACACCCCCAAGGACGAGCGCGTAAAGCTCAAGATGGGCGACGCCTTCGACGTGGTCGGCGATCGCAAGCAGACCGACTGGAAGAAGATCGCCTCCCACCTGTGGGAGGTCGAGTGGGAGGTGAGCCTGCGCAACCACAAGAAGGAGCCGGTGACCGTGCAGGTGATCGAGCCCGTCCCCGGCGACTGGCAGGTGCTCCACGCCACCCACAAGGCCGACAAGGTGGAGGCCCACACCCTGCGCTTCGACGTGCCGATCGCCAAGGAGGGCGCGGCCAAGCTCACCTACCGAGTCCGGATCCGCTACTAGATCAGTAGCCTTCCTCGTCCAGGAGCGGGAAGGCGCTCGTCACGTGCGGCGGGCCTACCGGCGTCGCCGGGCGCAGGTAGGAGCGATCGAGCTGGGACAGGCGGCTCACGCCCATGAGCCCCAGGGCGACCCGCACCTCTTCCTCCAGCAACTCGAGCACGCGCACGAGCCCGGCCTGGCCGGCGGCGGCGAGACCACAGCATTCCAGACGGCCGATGGCCACGGCGTGCGCGCCCGTGGCGATGGCCTTGACCACGTCGGTGCCGCGCATGATGCCGCCGTCCATGATGACGGTGGCGCGGCCGTCGACGGCGGTTAGCACCTCGGGGAGCACGTCGAGCGTGCCGCGACCGTGGTCGAGCTGGCGGCCGCCGTGATTGGAGACGTAGACGATCTCGACCCCGTGCTCGACGGCCAGCGTGGCGTCCTCAGCGGTGGCGATGCCCTTGAGGGCCAGCGGAATGTCGGGGTGGACGTCCTTGAAGCGCTTGACGTGATCCCAGTTGAGCCCGGCCTGGTATTCGAAGCCGCCGGCCCGCACGCGCCACGGCTTGACGAACCGCCGGGCCAGGTCCCGCTCGCGCCGGCTGTAGACGGCGGTATCCACGGTGAGGCAGAAGGCCACGTAACCATGGTCGCGGGCGCGCTTGACGAAGTCGTCCACCCAGGCGTCGTCACCGCGGACGTAGAGCTGGAAGATGCGGAAAGCGTCGGGGGCGGCCTTCGCCGTGGCCTCCAGGCCCGGGTTGCACACCGAGGAGAGCATCTGGGGGATCCCGAACTCGGCGGCGGCCTGGGCCGCGGTGGCTCCCCCGCCAGGAGCGAAGGTCTCGATCGACCCCACCGGCGCCAGCATGACCGGCAGGCGGATGGCCCGGCCCAGCAGCGACGAGGTGCAATCGATCTTGGAGACGTCGCGCAGGACGCGCGGCCGGAAGGCGACCGCATCCAGGGCCTGGCGGTTGCGGCGCAGCGTGGTCTCCGTCTCCGCGCCCCCCGCGAGGTAGTCCCAGGGCCCGGGGGCGAGGTTGACCCGGGCGGCCCGCACGATTTCATGCAGCGTGAGAAATCGGTCTTCGAGGTTTGATGGCATGGCGGGTGTTATACCACGAGGGGCTCGTGCTACGCTTGGCCCGCTGCCGCCAACGGCGCGCAGTGGAATGGAGGAAGGAATGAGCGCTCCCACGACCATGCGGGCGACCGTGTTGATGGCGCCCCACCGCTTCGAACTGCAGGAGCGGCCGGTTCCCCAGCCGGGGCCGGAGGACGTGCTGGTTCGCGTGCGCGCCTGCGGCGTCTGAGGGACGGACCTGAAAATCGTCCACCAGGGGCTGCCTCACATGCCCCCGTACGGCCAGTTCATCTTCGGCCACGAGTACGCGGGCGACGTGGTGGCGGTGGGCAGCACGGTGGACGAGTTTCGGGTCGGCGACCGGGTGGTCGTCGAGGCGCATATGGGCTGCCGGCGGTGCGAGAACTGCATCCGCGGGCTGTACACGGCCTGCCTGAACTTCGGCAACATGAAGCGTGGGCACCGGGCCAACGGGTTTACCACCAACGGCGGGCTGGCCGAGTATGCGTTGAACCACGTCAACACGCTGTTCCGCGTCCCCGACAGCGTCTCCTTCGAGGAGGCCGTCGTGGTCATGACCGCGGGCAGCCCCCTGTACGGGCTGGAGCGGGCCGGCGGCTACTTCGCCGGCGAGACGGTGGCGGTGCTGGGACCGGGGCCGATCGGGCTGATGGCCCTGCAGCTCGTCAAGGCGCTCGGCGCCGTGCGCGTGATCCTCACCGGCACGCGACCGGGGCGCCTGGCCCTGGGCAAAGAGCTGGGCGCCGACGTCATCGTGAACAGCCGCGAGCAGGATCCGGTGACTGCAGTGCGGGAGGCCACCGGGGGCCGCGGCGCCGACGTGACGATCGACTGCGCCGGCGGTGACGACACCTTCGACCAGTCGATCAAGATGACCAAGCCGGGCGGCCGCGTCATCCTGGTGGGGTTCTACCACGGCCCCGTCACCGCCGACGTGGCCGACGCCGTGCGTCGCAACCTGACGATCTACACCGAGCGAGGCGAGGGCGGGACGAGCGTGGGCCGGGCCCTGGCCCTGCTGGCGGCTGGTCGCGTGCGGGCCAAGCCGCTGGTGAGCCAGACCTTCCCGCTGACCGAAGTGCACCGGGGCTTCGAGGTCGTCGAGAAGCGAATCGGCGATCCCATCAAGGTCATCTTCCACCCGTGAGAGGGACAGCGATGATACGACCGACCGTCGCGCTCGCCGTGCTCCTGGCCTCGGCGCCCGCCGGCTGGGGCCAGACCTTCCCGGCCAAGCCGATCGAGCTGATCATCCCGTTCGGCGCCGGCGGCTCCGCCGACATCGAGGGACGCATCATCGCCAAGGCCGCCGAAAAGCTCCTCGGGGTGCCCGTCGTCCCCATCAACAAGCCCGGCGCCGGCGGCGCCCTGGCCTACACGCACGTGAAGACGGCGCCGCCCGACGGCTACACCGTGGCCTGGAACTCCACCTCGCTGCTCACCACCGCGAACCTCGGCACCCTCGATTTCCCCTGGGATGCGCTCGACCACGTCGCGCGTGTATCGACGCAGGCCATGCCGCTGGCGGTCCGCGCGGATGCCGCCTGGAAGACGTTCCCGGACTTCCTGGCCCACGCCCGCGCCAACCCGGGCAAGGTCCGCATCGGCAACGCCGGCCACGGCAGCGGCACGCACTTCGCCGCGCTGGCGCTGACAGAGGCGACCGGCATAAAGGTGATCCACGCGCCGCTCGGCTCCGGCAAGCGCATCCCGAGCTTGTTGCGCGGAGAAGTGGAGATGATCAGCGTGCCCACGCCGGAGATCGCCGCCCACGTGCGCGCGGGGGAGGTACGCATCCTCGCCGTGCCCAGCGAGGCCGCGGACCCGGCGTTCCCGGGCGTGCCCACGCTCCGCCAGGCCGGCGTGCCGGTGGCCATGGAGCTGTTCCGCGGCTTCAGCGTGCCCAAGGGCACTCCCGCCGCGGTCGTCGACAAGCTCGCCGAGGCCTTCCAGAAAGCCGCTCAGGACGAGGCCTTCAAGCAGGCCGGCGCCAACGGCGGCTACATCGTAGCGGTCCAGGGCCCGGCGGCGTTCCGGAAGTACCTCGAGGAGCAGAACGCGCTCATCGCTGACCTCGTGAAGAAGGCCGGGCTCAAGAAGTAGGTCCCGCGTGTCGGCCCGCGTCGGTGCCGCGCTCGCCGTGCTGGCCGTGGCCGGGACGTGGGCCTGGCTGGCGCGCGGGCTGCCGGTGCTCGCTCCCGAGGGGCCGGGGTCGGCGTTCGTGCCCCTCCTGCTTTGCGGGCTCCTCGCACTGCTGGCCCTGGCCCTCTTGATCCAGAGCAAGCCCGCCGGTGACGACTTCGCGCACGCCCAGTCGCCCGGCTGGGCCCAGGCGGCTGGAGTGCTGGCGCTGCTCAGCCTCTACGTCGCGGCCCTGGCCCATCTGGGCTACTTCCTGGCGACCCTTCCCTTCGTCGGCATCACGACGTGGCTGTGCGGGGCGCGATCGCCGCTGTTCATTCTCGGCGCCGCCGTCGGTCTCACGTTCGGGGTCTGGCTCGTGCTGACCGTGCTGTTCGCGGTTCCGCTGCCGCGGAGCCCCTGGCTCTGACGCGCCATCGCCGATGACGGACGCCGCAATCTGGCAGGCCCTGGGCCAGGCGCTCTCCTGGCCGAGCCTGCTGGCGAGCTTCGTCGGAGTCCTGCTCGGGCTCGTCGTGGGCGCGCTCCCCGGCCTCACGATCTCGCTGGGGATGGTGCTGGTCCTACCGTTGACCTTCGGGCTGCCCCCGGTCGTCGCGATGTCCCTCATGCTCGGGCTCTTCGCCGCCGGCATGACCGGCGGCTCCTACTCGGCGATCCTCATCAACATCCCGGGCACGCCTTCGGCGTCGGCCACGGCCATCGACGGCTACCGTATGGCCCGCCGTGGCGAGGCCGGCAAGGCGCTCGGCGTGTCGGTCATCTCCTCCGTCTATGGCGGCATCTTCAGCCTGGTCTGCCTCGTGCTCTCGGCCCCGCTGATCGCGCGCGTGGCGCTGCAGTTCGGGGCGGCCGAGCAGTTCGCGCTGCTGACGCTGGGACTCACGCTGATCGCCGCCTTCGCCGGAAGCTCGCTCGTCAAGGGGCTGATCGCCGGGGTCCTCGGCCTGCTCCTCACCACCGTCGGCCAGGACCCCATGGTGGGCACGCCTCGCTTCACGTTCGGGCGAGTCGAGCTGCAGGCGGGCCTGCATTTCATTCCTGCGCTCATCGGGCTCTTTGCCATCCCCCAGGTCATCGAGGGCCTGCGAGGGGGCGCTGGTGCTGTCATTCCCAGGTTCACCGTCGGTCTCACGAGCCTGCTGCCCTCGTGGCGTGAGCTCGGGGCGCTGAACCGAAGCATGGTGATCGGCTCCGCCGTGGGCACCGGCGTCGGCGCTATCCCCGGCACCGGCGGTCCCATCGCCGTGTTCCTGGCCTACGACCTCGCTCGCCGCGTGTCCCGCGCGCCCCAGGCCTTCGGCCGGGGCAGCGCCGAGGGCGTCGCCGCTCCCGAGGCCGCCAACAATGGCGTCACCGGCGGCGCGCTCATCCCCATGCTCACGCTGGGGATCCCCGGCGACCCCATCTCCGCGATCCTGCTCGGGGTCCTGATCGTCCAGGGGCTGGCTCCCGGGCCGCTGCTCTTCAAGGAGCATCCGGATTTCGTCTACGGGGTCTTCTGGGCGCTGCTCCTGGCCAACGTCATGACCCTGGTGGTGGCGCTGCTGTCGGTACGCTTCATCGTCCAGGTGCTCCGGCTGCCCACGAGCGCGCTCCTGCCGGCCATTGCCGTCCTCTGCGTCGTCGGCGCGTACGGTCTCCGCAACACCCTCTTCGACAGCGCCGTCATGCTCGGCTTCGGCGCCGTCGGCTACCTGCTGAACCGGTATGGCTTCCCGGTGGTGCCCATGATCATCGGCCTCGTCCTGGGGGGCGATCTGGAAGAGCAGTTCCGCCTGGCCCTCACCCTGAGCGGTGGCGACCCCACGGTCTTCCTGCGCCAGCCGATCGCCGCCGGCTTTCTCCTGCTCACCTTCGCCGCGCTCGTCTGGCCGATCCTGCGCCGAGCACCGACGCAGTCCACGCGGTGAGGGAACCGTGCGACCGCCCCACCGGTTGTATACTCTGGCTGCTTCGCGTCAAAGCCACCTAGGGATGGTCCGGCACAATGAGGGGAGGATCGATCCATGAGTGCAGGGCTGACCCGGATGGGGACGATCATCGTGATGGTGAGCGCCGTCCTCCTCGCCGTGGGGGGCGTGATCGGGCTCCGGCCGGCGGCCGCAGAGCCCAAGGTCGGCGACCGGGCGCCCGACTTCACGCTGCCGGCGACGACGGGAGGCAACATCAGCCTGAGCCAGTTCCGCGGCAAGCAGATCGTCCTCCTGGAGTTCTACGGCGCCGACTTCTCCCCCGTGTGAGCGGCGAACCTGTCGGCCAGGAAGGCCGACTACGGAAAGTTCGAGGCGCTGAACATCCAGATCCTGGGCATCAGCTCCAATAATCCGTTCTCGCAGAAGACGTTCAGCGATTCGCTCAAGCTGCCCTATCCCCTGCTGAGCGACTTTCCGCATCTCAAGACGATCAAGAGCTACGCCGGCCTCTACACGCAGTGGTCGAGCACGACCGCTCAGCGCGCCTTCTTCCTCGTCGACAAGGCCGGCATCATCCGTGGCCGTTGGCTCGGCACGGTCGCCGACGTGTTCCCGACCGAGCCCATTCTGGAGGCCGCGCGCGCGATCGGGAAGGAGTGATGGCCGCGTGGGCGACCTGGTGCGTCGATTGCCGCCAGGAGATGCCAGCCCTCGAGGCCTTGCATCGTCGGTTCGGCACCCGTGGGCTGGCGGTCGTCGGCATCAACACGCGCGAGGGCCCGGCGGTGGGCGGCGTTACGCCCGTGACCTGGGCCTGAGCTTCCCGTTGGTCCTCGACGCCGACGGCGCGGTCACGGGCCGATACGGCGTGATCGGCTTGCCCACCACGTTCCTCATCGGGCGCGACGGACAAGCAGAGGCGCTGGCGGTGGGCGTCCGCGAATGGGCGAGCCCCACCGCCCTGACGATCGTCGAGACCCTGCTGGCCGCTACACCCGGCGAACCCGTCCCGTCCCGGGCGCGGGGCCCGCAATCCGGGTCGCCGCGGCAATGAAGGGGAACCTGCACGCCTGTCGGGCACTCGGAGTCGCTCTCATCGTGATCGCGTGGGGACTGGTGCAGGAATCGCCTGCCCAGCAACGGGTGAAGCCGGTCCTCATCGGAGCCCTGTCGGAATCCTGGGGCCCCACCCCGGGAATCGTGGGCCTGCGGGACGGCCTGGTCGAGCTCGGCCATCGCGAGAACGAGCACTTCGTGATCGGCGTGCGCTTCACCGAGGGTGACGCCGACGAGCTACCGCGCGCGGCGCGCCAGCTCGTCGAGCGGGGCGCCGACATCCTGGTCACCGGGGGCGGGGGTGCGAACGAGGCGAAGGCGCTCCAGCGAGCGACCGACCGCGTTCCCATCGTGTTCATCAGCGGGAGCGATCCGGTGGGCACCGGACTGGTCCAGAGCATTGCCCGGCCGGGCGGCAACGTGACGGGGGTGGCCGACCTCGACATCGAGCTGGCGCCCAAGCGCCTGGAGATCTTCCGCGAGGTTGTCTCGGGGCTGAAGCGCGTCCTGTTTGCCTACGACGCCGGCGACCCCTACGCCGTCTCCCAGCTGGAGCGGTATCGGGAAGCAGCCCGGCGACTGGGCCTGAGCTTGATCGAGCGGCCCGTGCACACGCAAGACGAGGCCCGGGTGGCGCTCGGCAGGGTGCGCAAGAGCGAGGTGGATGGCATCCTCTCGCCCCGTTTTCTGTCGCTGAACATTCCCGGCTTCATCATCGAGGCTGGGCGGCGACAGGCTGTCCCGACGATGCTCCACGCCTCGTTTCACGTCGAGCAGGGCGGCCTCGTCAGCTACGCGGCAAACCTGCACGCGCTGGGACGCCATGCGGCCCGCCTGGTGGACCGGATCATCAAGGGCGCCCGGCCCGCCGACATCCCGGTCGAGCAGGTCACGCGCTTCGAGCTGGTCATCAACATGAAGACCGCCAAGATGCTCGGTCTCGTGATCCCGCCGAGCATCCTGCTGCGCGCGGATCGCCTCATCGAGTGACTAGCCCTGAGGTGGTTTATACTGGCGCCCCGATGCAGGTGAGGGTCGCCCAACCGTTCCGGTCGCTCTTCTACGCGCCGCACAGCGTGGCCATCCGCGGCGGGCACTTCGCCGCCGAGGGGCTGGACGTGGAGCCGGTGATCGCCGACGGCCGCACCAATGTCCTGCGCGCCGTCATCGAGGGCGCGGCCGAGCTCGGCCTGGGCGGGCTCATGCGCAGCCTCGACGTGGCCGACCGCGGCGGTCGGCTGATCCCCCACTTCGCCGAGGTCAACAGCCGCAACGGCTTCTTCCTGCTCAGCCGCACGCCGCGGCCGGACTTCACCTGGCGCGATCTCGTGGGCCGCACCGTGATCTCGTTCGCCGGAGCGCCTACGCCCTGGCAGTGCATGCTTACCGTCTTGCGGCGCCACGGCGTCGACCCCCACCGGGTCACGTTCATCCGCGATCTCCACGGCGCCGACGCCGTCGCCGCATTCCAGGGTGGCCGCGGCGAATTCCTAGAGGCCGGGCAGCCGACGACGGAGCAGCTGGTGGCCGGCGGCGCCGCCCACCTGGTGACCTCGATGGGAGAGGCCACGGGCCCGGTACCGTTCTCGTCGTACCTGGCCACGCCCGACCGGCTCGCCCGCCAGCCCGAGCTGCTCCTGCGCTTCACCCGCGGCGTGTACCGGGCCCAGCGCTGGATCGCCGGGCACGGCGCCGCCGAGATCGCCGAGCTGATCGGGCCGGACTTTGCCGACATCCCGGCCCACCTGCGACGCCGGGCCGTCGAGCGCTACCTCGCTCAGGACACGTGGGCCACCCATCCTGTCCTCAAGCGGCCGGGATTCGAGTATCTGCAAGAGATCCTGCTCGCCGGCGGGTTCATCAAGCGCCGCCACCGCTACGAGGACCTGGTGGACAACGCGTACGCCCGCCAGGCGATGGAGACGCTCAAAGAGTAGGGATTCAGTTTCCCGGCGGCCCCGGTGTCCAGGCCTCTTCGATGAGGCGCGCCACATCCGTCCCGGTGAGGGCTTCGAGAAACTCCACCAGCGCGGCCATCTCGGTCTCGGTGAGCCCGAGCGGACGGAGCCGGGGATCGAGGCCCGGGTGAGGCTGTCCGCCCCGATTGTAAAACCGCACCACGTCCGGGAGCGTGCGCAGCGAGCCGTCGTGCATGTACGGCGCGGTCAGGGCCACGTTGCGCAGGGTCGGCGTCCGAAATTTCCACAGGTCGGCGGGAACCAGAGTCACCTCGTGCCGTCCGAGATCGGCGGCCTCCGGGTCGCCCACGCTCTCCACGGCCTCCGGCGGGAGCTGGGCGATGACCCCGGGGGCCAGCTCCACCGGCACCGGCGTGCGCTGGCGCGGGCGGACGACGGCGTTGTAGTAGCCGATGCCCGTGTCGTGGAAGGCGCCGTCGCTGAAAAGCGCGTGACGGGCCCCGATCGTGTGACAGGACACGCAGCCGGCCTTGCCGGTGAACAGGCGGAACCCCTCCACCGCCCGGGGCCCGACCGCGGAGGGCTCACCGCCGTAGTACCAGTGGTCGAAGGACGAGCGGCCCGAGAGCAGCGTGCGCTCGTAGCTGGCGATGGCCTGGCCGATGCGGTCGGGGCTCGGGCTGGCGCCGAACGCGCGCTCGAAGAGGCCGGCGTAGTCGGGCAGCGAGCGGATGCGGGCGATGACGTGGCCGATCGAGGGATTGCCCATCTCGCTGCGCTCGACCAGGGGACCGATGACCTGGGTCTCCAGCGCGATCTCCCGCCCGTCGTGGAAGAGCCGCTCGACGTAGGCCACGTTGAGCAGGGTCGGCGCGTTGCGGCGCAGGCTGCGGCCCTCGATGCCGACCGGACGGGCCAGCTCGTTGTTCGTGAAGCCCTGCTCGGGGATGTGGCACATCGCGCACGACATCGTGCCGTTGTGGGACAGGCGACGGTCGAAGAAGAGCTTGCGGCCGAGCGCCACCTTGGCCGGTGTCGGCGGGTTGTCGGCGGGCACGGGAACCGGTGGCAGTCCCAGGGGCGGCGTGGCGATGCGGGCGAGGGCCGCGGCCACCCGCCGGTCAGCCCCGCTGTCGCCCGCCTGCTCGCTGGCGTCGGTGGCCAGAGCCACCACGGCCAGAGCCAGCGCCCCCAGCACCCCTGTCATCACCCGCCGCCCGGTGGTCATGGCCGCCGGCCCTGCTCCTCGAGGATCAGCGTGCGCACGTCGTTGAGCAGCAGGCGGGGGTCCAGGAAGTCGAGGCCGTACACGTTGCGAATCTCGCGCTGGCGGTCGATCAGGTAGACGCGGAGCAGATGGGTGGGCGGCGCCTCCACGACCCGAGGCCCGACCGGCTGGCCATAGGCGGCCAGGATCGACGAGAGCTCCCCCTCCGACGTCGGCACCACGGCCGTCCAGGGACTCGCCCGCCCGTTACGAGCCGGCGGGACGAAGCGGGCCAGGACGGTGGGCGTGTCGTGAGCGAGATCGAAACTCAGCGTCACGAGGCGGAGCCGGCGCGCCAGCGCCGGGTCGCTGGCCGCGGCGGCCCGGAGCTGGTGCAGGACGGCGGTGGCCAGCGGACAACCCTGGGCGTCGCTGCAGCGGGTCGAGATGAAGCTCAGCACGACGATGCGGTCGCCCATCAAGTCGTGCAGGCGGCGCCGGGTGCTGGTGGCGTCCACCACCTGCCCGTCGGCGGCCGCCTTGACGGCCGGCAGCGCGTAGGTCCCGGGCGCCGGAGGCTGGTAGTCGAAGCGCGGATATCCCAGATCGGCGCCGGTGGAGTTGGACGAGCCGCGCGGCCCGTGCGCCGACGCAGCCGGCGCCAGCAGGCCGGCCACGAGGAGCGCCAGGGCCGCGCGCGTGGCAATCCGCATCATTCTTTCCCCATCACTTCGTGTAGAGGCTGGCGCTGCCGAAGCGCATGATGTGGGCCCGGCCCAACCCGAGCTTCGTGAAGTCGAGGGCGAAGCGCTCCTCCAGGGCCTTGCCGTCCCAGGTGTAAGCCTTGAAGAACTGCTCGTTGTCGGCGCCTTTCTTGTCCCAGCGCGCCAGCACGGAGCTGGTGAAGTACAGCCGCTTGCCGTCCCAGCTCTGTGACACCATGTTGACCTGCGAGCCGATCCGCTTGGAATAGATCTCCCGCGGCTTGTGGGGATCCGTCACATCGTAGGTGCGCACGGTGCCGTCCATGAAGGAGTCGACCCATAGCGTCTTGTCGTCGACGCTGAACGTGATGGCCACGGGCAGCGGGACCTTGGCGGGGTCGCCGATGTCGGCGACGGGCTTGGCCTGCCACTCGCCCTTGTCGTCTTCATAGACCAGCCAGATCTTCGACGTCAGCGCGGTGGTGACGAAGGCGTAGTTGTGGTTGGGCTGGGTGGCGAAACGGATCTCCAGCGGCGAGCCCGGCACGTGCAGCACCTTCTTGGGCTTGCGGGCATGGAAGTCCCACACCACCACCGTCTGGCCGAACCGCTTCATGGCCTCCGGGTCCTTGAGCATCTGCCCGAAGTCCATCATGTAGTTGGACCATCCGGTGAAGGACGAGGTCAGCATCACGTTCTTGCGGGGCAGGACGCGGACGTCGTAGCCGTAGCCGTCGGCCACCTTCTCGACCTTGGCGCCGTTGGTGGTTGCCGTCGGCATCCAGTGCGTCGTCAGGTACTTGCCGTCGTTCGAGTACTCGACCATCCCCGTCCGCCCACCGTGATCGCGGTCGTTGGACAGGGCGGCAATCAACATCCGCCCGGGCAGCGCATAGAAGGTGTGCGGTCCCACCACGCCGCCGGAGGCCTTGACGAAGTCGTCGATGGTCTTGTGCAGGCGGGGCTTGGCCGGATCGGTGGCGACGTCGAAGATGAAGATCTTGCTGGTGTCGAGCCCACCCGTCCAGAAGTAGCGCCGGTCGTCGGTGAACCCGCCGTGATGGGCCTCATGGCGCCCGCCGACGGAGACACTGTGGATGACCTTTCCGTAGGTGGGCGACTTGCGGCGGACATCCACGGTGACGAGCTTGTCGGAGCCGTCTCCCATGCCCTCTACCCCGAGCGTCCAGACGTAGACGAACTCCTCCTCGCCCGTGATCTTCTGCACGTAGGGCGACTGGCACGGCTCGTCGGCGCGGGCCCCAGTTGGGGCCAGCGCGGCGAACAGCCCGGCCAGTGTGATCCACATCGCGATCCTGACTCGTTTCATTGGCGTCCCTCCTTTGCTCGATCGGTTCGTTTGGTTGTCGCATGCGGCGGCCCACTCGCCGACGCCGCGAGATGACGTGCTGTAGTGCAGCTTTGGTGCCAGACCCGATTGCCTTAGACGATGAGCATTTATAGCTGTTCAGCCTCGGGCATGCAACCCGAGCAAACTGCCGATTCGGCGGTTTCGTCAGTTTCCCGGCGTGGCCCGCGACTTCGCGATAGGATGACGCCCGTCATGACCGCGCTGGCCGAATTGCTCGGTGACAGCTCCGCCATGGCGACCTTACGTGATCAGGTCGTCCGGGTGCTGCGCCCGCCCAGCGGCCCGATGCGGCGGCCACCTCCGATCCTGATCCTCGGGGAAACGGGCACCGGCAAGGGCCTGCTCGCGGCGGCCATCCACCGCACCGGTATCCGTGCCGCCGGGCCGTTCGTCGACGTCAACTGCGCGGCGATTCCCGAGACCCTGCTCGAGGCCGAGCTGTTCGGCTTCGAACGGGGAGCCTTCACCGACGCGCGCCAGGCCAAGCCCGGGCTTTTCCAGACGGCCAGCGGCGGCATCCTTTTCCTCGACGAGGTCGGGCTGTTGCCGGTGGGCCTGCAATCCAAGTTGCTGCGCGCGATCGAGGAGCGCTCCGTGCGGCGGCTGGGAAGCACGCGCAGCGAGCCGATCGACGTCTGGGTGGTGGCAGCGACCAGCGAGGACCTGACCGCCGCGGTGCGAGCCCGCCGCTTCCGCGAGGATCTCTACCACCGCCTGGCCGTCGTCACCCTGAAGCTGCCCCCGCTGCGCGAGCGCGGCGGCGACGTCGAGAAATTGGCCGAGCACTTCCTGGCCCGGGCCTGCCAGGATTACGGCCTGGCCCCGAAGACGCTATCCCCGAGCGCGCGGACCGCGTTGCAGGAGTACGCGTGGCCAGGCAATGTCCGCGAGCTGGCGAACGTCATGGAGCGAGCCGCGCTCCTGGCCGACGCGCGCACGCTCGAGGCCGGCCACCTGGGCCTGCCTTCGACCCCCGCCGCCGGTTCCGCGGTCCCGGCCTCGCGGGCCGATGCTGGCGGGCTCGACGAGGCGAACGAGCGGGCCCAGCTCCTGGACGCTCTCTCGGCCACCGGCTGGAACATCTCCCGGGCGGCCGAGCGGCTCGGGCTTCCTCGCAACACGCTGCGCTACCGTCTGGAACGTCATGGTCTGGACGCCGAGGGACCACCGGCCCGCCGCCGGGGCGGCCGGCCCCCTCGTACGCCACGCCCGTTTGCGCCGGCTCCATCGGCCGCCGCCCCGACCTCCCGGCAGTGGGAGGCACGGGTCACGCTGTTGCAGGTCCGCCTCGTCCTGGTTCGAGCCGACGCGGCGACGTCCGAGGCCTCACGGGCGCTCGACGCGGTGGTGGAAAAGGTCCGGGCATTCGGTGGGAGTCCTCAGGAGCTCACGATCACCGAGATGGTCGCCGCCTTCGGCCTGGAGCCGACCGAGGATGCCCCTCGGCGCGCGGCCAACGCCGCCCTGGCCCTCCGGGCTCTGGCCAGCCGGGCCAGGAGCGAAGACGAGAACCGCCCGGACGTGAAGATCGCCATCCACACCCAGCCGGTCACAGTCGTCCAGACGGTCGACACCCTCACCATCGACGCCGCCGGGCGCGCCTCGGGCTGGACCGCGCTGGCGGCGCTGCTGGAGCGGGCCGAAGCTGGTGGCATCGTGGTGAGCCGGGCAGCCGCGGGTTTCCTGGCGCGCGCGTTCGACCTGATACCGCTACCGGCCAGCGACAGCATGTTCCGGCTCACGGGCCAGGCTGACCCCGCTCTCGCCGGCTTCGTCGGGCGCGACCGCGAGCTGGCGCTGCTCATCGAACGATTCGAGCAGGTCCGGGCCGGCCAGGGCCAGGTGATCACGATCGTCGGCGAGGCCGGCATCGGCAAGTCCCGCCTGCTGAGCGAGCTCCGGCGGCGGCTGGCCGGCGTCTGCACGTGGGCGGACGGGCATGCCCTGCCTTTCGGGGGTGCGCGCCCCTTCCACCCCGTGATCGAGATGACGCGCCGGACGTACCGGATCGAAGAGACGGACCCCGAGGCCGTCGTCATCGAGAAGCTCGAGCCCCGGATCTTGCGCCTGGGCGAGGACCTGCGCCCCACGCTGCCGTTCCTGCGCTATCTCCTCTCGGTAGATCCCGGTGATCCCAGTGTGGCGGCCATGGACGCCAAGCTCCGTCACGCCGAGGTCGTCACCGCCTGCCACCGCGTGCTGGAGCGCGCGGCCGAGCGCCGTCCCCAGGTGCTCGTCCTGGAGGACGCCCACTGGATGGACCCGGCCACGGCCCGGTGGATCGCCGCGCTGGCCGACCGGACCGCCGGCAAGCGCCTGCTCCTGATCCTCACCTGCCGTCCTGGGTACACGCTGCCGCTCGGCGATCGGACGGTCACCACGCGCCTGGCCCTCACCGCGCTCTCCACGGCCGACAGCGCGCGGATCGCTCGCGACGTGCTCGGCGCCGAGGAGCTGCCGCCCGAACTCGAGTCGCTCATCGCCGGCCGGGCCGAGGGCAATCCGTTCTTCGTCGAGGAGCTGGTGCGGTCGTTGCTCGAAGGCGGCTCCCTCCGCCGCGAGCGCGGCCGGGTGACGCTGGCCCGCGCGCTCGACCAGGTCGTGGTGCCCGAAACCGTCCAGGACGTGATCCTGGCCCGCATCGGCCGCCTCGACCCGGCGGCCCGCAGCACGCTGCAGGCGGCCTCGGTCATCGGTCGCGACTTCGGCCGGCGCCTGCTCGACCTCGTGGGCGGGCCGCCCGAGCACGTTGAGCGGGCGCTAGGGGAGCTGACGGCGGGTGAGCTCGTGTACGAGAAGACGCTCTTCCCCGAGCCCATGTACGCGTTCAAGCATGCCCTGACTCATCAGGTTGCCTACGACACGCTGCCGGCAGCCGAGCGTCGCGACCTGCATCGGCGGATCGGCGCGACGATCGAGGACCTGAACGCCGATCGCCTGTCCGAGCACTACGGCCTGCTCGCCCACCACTTCTCGCGGGCCGAAGACTGGCCCAAGGCCCTCGAATATCTGCTGGCCACGGCGGGCCAGGCGGCCGAGAGCTTCGCCACCCGCGAGGCGCTGACCCTCTACGACGAAGCGCTGGAGGCTGCCCAGCGCCAGCCGGCCGGCGTCGATCTCACGGCCGTCATGGCCATCCATGACGCCAGGTCCAACCTGCACTTCGTGGTCAGCGACTTCGAGCGGTCGCGGGCCGAGGCCGAGCGTCTGCGGACGCTGGCTCGCGAGGCGGGAGATCGTGTCCGGGAGAGCGCGGCGCTCGCGGCGCTCGCCTGGGCCGCCATGTGGGGCCATGATCTCAAGGGCGCCGTCGCCCACGCCCGGCAAGCTATCGAGGTGGGCGAGCCGGTGCGAGCCGAGTCGGCTCTGGCGCGCAGCCACTTCACGATGGGTTTCATCCAGGCCGTCACCGGATCGTGGCAGGAAGGCCGCGCCCAGCTCGAGCGCGCCATCGTGACCGGCCGCAGCGCCGGCGATCACGTGAATCACTCGCTGGCGCTCTCCGCGGCAGGCCTCACCTGGAACTGGGAGGGCGAATTCTCCACCGCGGACCGCCTGCACGCCGAGGGAGTCGCCATCGCCCGCGGCCACGGGCTCCTCTATCCACTGCTGTTCGGCCTGTTCGTGAGGGGCCTGGCGCAGATCGGCAAGGGCGACTACGACGCCGCGCAGGTCGGGTACCGGGAGGGGTTGGCGCTGGCCGAGAAGCTGGGCGACGAGGCCATCCATCATCGCCTGCTCAACTGCCTGGGCTGGCTCCACCTGGAGCTCGGCGACCTCGACACGGCCGAGGATCTCAACCAGCGCAGCGCCGAGGTCGGACGCCGCCGCAAGGACGACGGCACCATCCCCAACGCCGAGATCAACCTGGGAGACGTGTTCCTGGCCAAGGGCGATCTCGCGCTGGCCGCCGAGCTCTTCGAGGGAATCGAGCGCTACGCGAACGACCCGGCCACCAGCGAGTGGATGCGCTTCCGCTACCTGAGTCGCCTGGCGGCGAGCCAGGGCGAGCTGTGGCTCGCCCGGGGCGATCTGGATCGAGCCCGCCAGCAGGCCGAGCATTGCCTCGAGCGGGCGGCCCGCACCGGCGCCCGCAAGAATCTCGTCAAGGGCTGGCGCCTGAGCGGCGAGATCGCGCGGAGCCGCAGGCGGTGGGACGATGCCGAGCAGGCGCTGCGCCAGGCCCTCGCCATCGCCGAGCAGATCGGCAACCCGCCGCAGCTCTGGAGGACCCACGCGGCCCTGGCCCGGCTGGAGCTCGAGCGCGGGCGGCCCGATGCGGCCCGCTCTGCCGCCATCGCCGCGCGGAGCGTGATCGACAGGGTCCTGGCCGGCCTGAGCGATCCCGCGCTCCGCGCGAGCCTGGAAGGGTCGCCGGTGGTCCGGCAGGTGCGCGCCCTCGCCGGCCCCGACACCGCACGAGGGAGCGCCTGACCCGCCGGCCGGACGCCGGTTATCGCGCGACCCGCTGCGGTATCGCGTGCACGGACGGCCGCGAGGCGGAGACGGGACCATATCCAGCACGGTCGCAGGCCCAGGCCATCGCCCCGATGATGAACAGTCCCGTGTAGCCGAGCACCCGGTCCACGACGTCAGTCCACGTCCGGCTGATGTTGGTGTGAGTCGCGCGCATCTAGGACCTCCCTTTCCACCGCGCCCGCTGTCAACGGCGCGGCCTGTCGTGATCTCGCGCGACTCTCTACGCAACATGCATGCCCAGGACCGCCGTCAACAGTGTCGCGCGGTTAACGCGCACCTGGGGTTGGCGACCCCTTCGTCGGATTCGGCACTTCGGCAGTTTCGCCAACCGGCTGTCGTTGGCTCCGCCACACCGCCCACGCGACCGCCGCCGCCGCCAACCCCAGGGCTACCGCGCTCACCGGGCGCGTGACGAACACCGACAGATCGTTGCCGTGGGACACCATCGAGGTAAGGAAGTACTGCTCGGCCATCGGGCCCAGGATGATGCCCATGACCATCGGGGGCACCGGCAGATCCCAGCGGCGCATGACGAAGCCCAGCACGCCGAAGAGCATCGTGAGCCAGACGTCGGCCATGTCGTTGCGCAGCGCGAAGGCGCCGATGAAGCAGAAGACTACGATGAGGGTGTTGAGGATGGAGGCCGGCACCCGCATCAGCGCGGCGAAGACCACCGCGGCGAGAAACCCCAGCCCGATCATGAGCACGTTGGCCAGGATCATGCCGGCGAACAGCGTGTAGACCTGCTCCGGCTGCCGCGTGAAGAGCAAGGGGCCCGGCTGGATACCGTGGATGAGGAACACGCCCATCATCACGGCGGTGGCCGCGCTGCCGGGGATGCCGAGCGTCAGCAGGTGGATCATGGCCCCGCCCGTGGAGCCGTTGTTGGCGCTCTCGGCGGCCACCAGCCCGCCGGCGTGGCCCTTCCCGAAGCGTTCGGGGTCGCGTGAGACCTGCTTCTCCAGGCCGTAGGCGACGAAAGACGACACCGTCGCCCCGGCGCCAGCCAGTCCTCCCACCGCGATCCCCACGGCTGTCCCTCGGATCAGCGACCCCCGGAGCGGCCACAGGTCGAGCAGCGGCAGCCGAGGCACCGACCGGGTCTTCGTGACCGCTGCCGTCTGGGTCGAGGGCCCGGCGAGCTGGTCGAGGATCTCGCCGATGGCGAAGAGCCCGATGAGGACCGTGACGAAGTCCACGCCCGTCCTCAAGAATGGCACGCCGAAGGTGAAGCGCTCGACGCCGTACTGGGCCTCGGTCCCCACCGTGCCCAGGAACATCCCGGCCAGCAGCGAGATGAGCGCTCCGGTGGCCGAGGCGTGCCCGAGCACCGAGACACTGGCCAACCCGAACACGACCACGGAGAAGAACTCCACTGTCGAGAAGCTGAGCGCGAACCGGGCGAAGGGCGGAGCGAAGAACGCCAGGCAGAGCGCGCTGGCGAGCCCCCCGATGGCCGAGGCCATGATGGCCAGGCCGAGCGCGTAGCGGGCCCGGCCCTGGCGATTGAGCGGGTGGCCCTCCCACGCCGTGGGCACGTTCATGGGGTCGCCCGGGATGTTGAAGAGGATCGCGGTGATGGAGCCCCCGAACACCCCGCCGCAGTAGATGCCGATCATCAGCAGCAGCGCCGGGACGATGCCCATGAGATAGGTGAAAGGCAGCACCAGCACGATGGAGTTCAGCATGGTGATGCCTGGCAGCACGCCGGCGAGGATCCCGATGGCCAGGCCCAGCACCACCATGAGGAAGTTCACGGGCGCGAAGGCGTTCTGGAAGCCGACGCCGAGATAGGCTAGGCTCTCGGCCACCTCAAAAGATCCCGAGCAGGCGATAGAGTGACAGCGTCACCGCCTCGAGCGGGCCGGCGCCCTTGGGCAGCGGCAGGTACACGACCCTGACGAACAGGTAGAGCAAGCCGATGGTGCCGCCCACCGCCGCCGCGGCCACGCCCCTCGCCTGCCGGGCGCCGGCCACGATCATGAACGCGGCGATGAAGCCGGCAGTCGCGAGAGGGAAGCCCAGGACCGGAACCGCGATCACATAGAGCAGGATCAGGCCCACGGCGATCGCCAGTCGCCCTCGGGCCAGCGGCGCCGCATCGGGGTCGGCAACCCGGTGGGCCCACGCGCCACGCCACGCCACGACGACGCGCAGCGCGCACACGGTCGCGAGTCCCACCAGCACCAGCCGCGGCCAGAAGCCGGGGCCGAGCTGGCCCTCGCGCGCGAGATCGTCGAGCCCGCGCGTGGCGGCCAGC
Source organism: Candidatus Methylomirabilota bacterium (assembly GCA_035457825.1). GTDB lineage: Bacteria > Methylomirabilota > Methylomirabilia > Rokubacteriales > CSP1-6 > 40CM-4-69-5. The sequence goes on along the minus strand of DATIAY010000122.1, from coordinate 20,751 downwards.
AGCCCGAGCGCGAGCACGAGGCCGGCGAGGGGCGCCAGGGCCGGCGCCAGGCGGGTCATGACTACTTGCGGAGACCGAACTCCTTCACGAGCTGCTCCAGAGTCGCCACCTCACCGCTCACCCAGCGGGTGAACTGCTCGGGTCCCTGATAGCTCTCCGGGCTCATGTACCACTCGTCGGCGAACTTCTTCCACTGGGGCGTGTCCATGACCGTGCGGAAGGCCGCGGCCAGCGCCGTCACGCGATCGGCGGGCGTCCCTTTCCGGGCCACCACGCCACGGAACTGCGGCAGCGTGATGTCCAGGCCCAGCTCTTTGGACGTCGGCACCTCCGCGAACGCGGGGTGGCGCTTCTCGGCGAAGATCACCAGCGGCTTCAGCTGCCCGGCCTTGAGGTACTGCAGCACGTCACCAGCCTGCTCATAGAGCACCTCGGCGTGGCCGCCCAGCGTGGCCGCGTAGCGCTCGCCCGGCTTGGGGTACGGCACCGTCGTCAGCTTGTAGCCCTTCTTCTCGAGATACCGCACGGTGACGTCGTCCACGCTGCCGAAGCCGGTGGCCGCCACTCGCAGCTTGCCGGGGTTGGCCTGCGCGTGCTTGAGCAGCTCCTGGATCGTCTTGAACGGCCCGTCGGCCTTGACGAAGAGGAAGGAGTCGGCGACCTGGGTCCGCGTGATCCAGTCCAGGTCCTCGACCTTGTGGCGGGCGAGCCCCATGGGGATGGTCATCAGCGTGTCCTGGATGTACACGGCGACCGTGTAGCCATCGGGCTTGCCCGTGAAAAGCTGGGCCAGCCCCGTGTTGCCGGAGGCGCCGGGGACATTGGAGACGGGCAAGGCCGTGCCGAGCAGGGGCTGGGCGAGCGCGCCCAGCTGACGAGCCATCGCGTCGGCCCCGCCACCGGTGCCCCAGGGGACGATGAAGTCGATGGGCCGGCTGGGGAAGCGCTCCTGGGCGCCAGCCTCAACCCGCATCAGGCCGGCCAGCAGCAACGCTGTGGCCACGAGGATGATGGGAGCACGCAGGCGTGTCGTCATGGCTCTCCTCTCAGCGAGACCTCGCGGCGCAGCTCACGGCGGAGCAGCTTGCCGGTGGTCGTCATGGGCAACTCCGTCCGGAACTCGACCAGTCGCGGCGCCTTGTAGGGGGTGAGGCGTTGCCGGCAGAACTCGATGATCGCCTCGGCACTCGGGGCCGTCCCGGCTCCGTCCCGGAGTACGACGTAGGCCTTGACGGCCTCGCCCCGGTAATCGTCAGGCACCCCGACCACGGCCGCCATTTTCACCGCCGGGTGCAGGTAGAGCGTCTCTTCCACTTCGCGGGGCCAGACCTTGAAGCCGGCGGTGTTGATCAGGTCCTTGCTGCGATCGACGATGACAAAATACCCCTCGTCATCCATGCGGGCAATGTCGCCGGTGTGGAGCCAGCCGTCCTGCAGCGCCTGAGCCGTTTCCGCCGGCCGTCTCCAGTACCCGAGCATCACCTGGGGCCCAGAGACCAGCAGCTCGCCGGCCTCCCCGGCCGCCACATCCACGCCCCGATCCACGTCGACGATCCGCGCGTCGGTGTCGGGCAAGGGCACGCCGATCGAGCCCGCCTTGGCGCGGCCGATGGGATTGGCGTGCGTCAGCGGGCTCGTCTCGGTCAGCCCGTACCCCTCGATCAGGACCTCGCGCCCCACCAGCGCGTCGAACGCCGCCTTCACCGCCGGCGGCAGCGGCGCGGCGTTGGTGCGGCAGGCGCGCAGCGCCGAGTAGTCGGCCCGCCGGCCGTCCTCGTCGTTGAGCAGCGCGATGAACATCGTGGGCACCCCGAAGAGGCGGGTGGCCCGGTAGCGGGTGATGGCGCGGGCCACCGCCGCCGCGCTGAAGCGGGCCAGCACGAGACAGGTGGCTCCCGCGTAGAGCGGGACATTCATCGCCCCCGACATCCCGCCCGAGTGGTAGAGCGGCAGCGCGCACACCGCGGTTTCCGCGCCGGGAGCGAAGGTGTACCACTCGGCGAACTGGATCGTGTTGACCACCAGGTTGCGGTGGCTGAGCATCGCGCCCTTCGGCGTCCCCGTCGTCCCGCCGGTATAGAGGAGCACGGCCACGTCGTCCTCGGGGGTGCCGGACACCGGCTCTGCGGGGGACAGCTCGGCCAGGCGGCGAAAGCTCGCAACGTCCATGAACCGGACCCCGAGCCGGCTCGCCGCCGCCTGGGCCACGCTGCCCGACGCTCCGACCACGAGCGCGACGTCGGCGTCACCGAGCTGCTGGACGAGCTCGGCTTCGCGCGCGCCCGGGTTGGCCGGCACCACCACGCCGCCGGCGATCCACGTCGCGTAGTAGCCAATCACGAGGTCGGCCCCGTTGGGCAGACAGTAGGCCACCCGGATACCCGGCTCGACGCCGGCGCCCCGCAGTCCGGTGGCCGCCCCGCGCGCGGCCCGCCAGAGCGCCTGGTAGGTCAGCGTCCGTCCTTCGGCCAGGGTCTCGGGATCGAGCTCGCGGAGCGCCACCCGGTCGGCAAAGCGCGCCAGGTTGCGCTCGAGCAGCCACCAGGCGGGCACGCGCGGATAGTCCAGCGTCAACGGCAGATGCGCCGGCCAGACGCCGTGCCAGCGGCGGGGCGCGCGCAGGGGCACGTCAGGCGGGGGCGAGGGTGGCAAGCGTGTGGCCGGCCTCGAGCGCGGCCAGGTTCTGCTCGTGGAAGCGCGGAATGATCTCCAGCATGGCCTGCTTCATCGCCGCGTAATCCATACCGCTCAGCCGCGTGAGCGCCCCGAGCATGATCATGTTGGCAAAGAGCTCTTTGCCGAATCGCTCCTTGGAGAGCTGGGTGGCCGGCACGGCCACGTGGCGCTCGGGCGCTTCGGTCCGGACCTCGCTCACCATCTCGGGGTCATAGAGGATCTTGCCACGGCACAGATCGTAGAACTTCCGGTAGGCCGGCGCCGAGAAGGCCACGAATACGTCGGCATTCTCCACCACGGGGCTGTCGACGTACTGCGGGGCGATCACGAGCTGGGCCCGCACGTAGCCGCCCCGGGTCTCGGTGCCGTGGCTCTTGAGCATCGTCACCCGGTGGCCCTGCTTGATCGCGCACAGCCCGATGATCTGGCCCATGCGGATCACGCCCTGGCCGCCGAAGCCGGAGATGAGGATCTCGGTGCGGGTCCGGCCGCGGGCGGCCATCAGGCCTTGGCCGCCGTCTTCTTGGCGAGGTCAGCCTGGACCCGAGCGTTCATGTCGCGTAGCAGCCGGGTGAACTCCGGCCGGCTGTTGGAAGCATCGTGCTTGATGCCGGTCTCCCACGTGAAATCCGTGGCGCTGCCGTCGGCCTTGCGTCCCTGGGTGTGCTCGTAGATCCACTCGAGGTTCTTGAGCGTGTCCCGGGTGCCCAGGGCGTAGGCGCCGAAGTTCTCGTTGCACGGAAAGCGCACGTGGACGAAGGAGAATCCCTCGTTCTGCAGCGCCTTCTTGACCACCTTGACGGTCTGGTGCCACTGGGTGGCGGTGGTCTCGGCCACGAAGGTAGCCCCGGCCGCCTTCACCACGTCGCAGGGATCGAAGGAGGGCTCGACCATCCCGTAGGGGCTGGAGTTGGTGACGTATCCTGCCGGCGTGGTCGGGGAGAACTGCCCGCCGGTGGACTCGTAGCCCATGTTGTCCTCGCAGATCACGGTCACGCCGAGGTTGCGGCGAGCCGCGTGGATGAGATGCGAGGTGCCAATCGACGCGGCGTCGCCGTCGCCCACCACCACCAGGATTCGGCGCTCGGGTTGCGCGAGCTTGACACCGGTAGCCACAGCCAGGGCTCGCCCGTGGGTGGCGCCGAAGTTGTCGCCGCCCCAGGTGGCGAACGTCTGCCGGCCCACGCAGCCGATGCCGGTGCCGAAGACGACGTCCTCCTGCTTGAGCCCCAGCTCGTCGATGGCCTGCAGGAGCCAGTTCTCGATCATGCCGATCCCGCAACCGTGGCAGGCCTTGGTGGGGATCTGGCTCGGTCTCAGGTATTTCTTGGCCAGGGGATTCATCAGCGGACCTCCGTCCAGATGTAGGGAAGCTCGGGGATGCGCCCGGTCTGGGCGACACCCTCCAGGGCCGCCACCACCTCGCTCACCGTGTGGAGCTCGGCGCTCTTGCCCATGAAGTGCACCTTGCGCGAATCCGGCGCCGCCCGCATGACCTCGCGGACGAGCTGGCCGTCGTAGTTGAGCTCGCAGACCACGTAATGACGGTCGGCGGCGAAGAGCTCGTCGAGGAACGGCCACAGCGTGATCGGGCGCACGAAGCCAGCCCGGAGCCCGCGGGCCCGCGCCTCCAGTACCGCCGTCTTCACGGTGCGGGCGTCGGCCCCGTAGGCCACCGCCACCACGTCGGCATCGTCGGTCCCCACGGTCTCGTAGCGCGTGAGCTCGCTGCGGTGGTGGCGGATCTTGTTGATCAGGCGGTGCGTCTGGGCCCACTGGGCCTCCATCTCCTCGATGTCGTAGCCTTCCTCCGTATGGGTGTAGGCGGACACGCAGACCCCAGTGCCGCGGCCGATGATGTTGGGCGGCACGTCGATGGCATCGCTACCGACCGGAAAGAAGGGCATCGTGAGATTCGCCTTGCGGGGCACCACGAAGTCGAGCTCGGTGTAGTCGTCGGGGATGAACAGATCCTCCCACATGTCGGAGACCACCTGGTCGGTGAGGATCGTCACCGGCGTGCCGAAGCGCTCGGCCAAGTTGAAGGCGTCGATGGTCAGCCAGAACGCCTCCTGCACGGACGACGGGGAGAGCACGATGGTCTCGAAGTTGCCCCCGTGCGAGGCGTAACGGGCGATGTAGAACTCGCCCTGCCCGGGCGCGCCGGTGATGCCGCTGATCGGCCCCACTCGCATGGCGTCCACGACCACCAGCGGAATCTCGTTGGTGATGGCCCAGCCGTAGGCGTCGTGCATGAGCGTGTAGCCGGGTCCCGAGGTTGCGGTCATGGCTTTGAGCCCGCCCAGGCTGGCCCCCGCGCACATGTGCATACCGGCCAGCTCGTCTTCGGCCTGCATGTAGTAGCCGCCCACCTGGGGGAGCCGCTTGGACATGTACTCGGCGATGTCGGTGGCCGGGGTGATCGGATAGCCGGCAAAGACGCGGCAGCCCGCGGCGATGGCGCCTTCCGTGAGCGCGAAGGTGCCCGCCTCCAGCAGTCGGCGTCCCTTGGTGTGACGACGCTCCCACTCGGTCCAGGGAGCGATCAGCCGGGCCGCTGGTTCGCTCATCGGGCGGCGCCCTCCTCCAGGCCGGCCTTGACGGTGACGGCGATGCAGAAGTCGGGACAGATCTGATAGCAGAGCATGCACCCCACGCAATTCTCTTCGTGAGCCACGATCATGGGGAGCCAGCCGAGCTTGTTCGCGGTCGACCGCCAGGCGAAGACATCGACGGGGCACACTTGAAGACAGAAGCCGCAGGCCTTGCACATGTCCTCGGCGACCAGGACGTCCCACCGTCCCGCTGGCCCCTTGGGGGCCTTCTTCTCAGCCTTGAACAGCGCCATCGGAGGCTTTCTGGCCGGCCATGGTGGCCAGCACGATGGCCCTGGCGTTGGTGATGTGCAGGCGGGCCAGCCGCTCCGCGCCCGCCGCGTCGTGGGCCGCGATGGCCTCCCCGATGCCCTGGTGCTCGCGATACGCGTCCTCTAACCGATGTGGCGTCGTGAGCAAGAGCGGGTGAAACCGCTGGATGCTCAGCCTCACCACGGCCGAGAGCGATTGCAGTCGCGCGTTGCCGCCGGCCTGAAAGATCTCGTCGTGGAACGCCACGTGGGCTGCGAACCACCGATTCGCATCGTTCCGCTCGAGGCACTGGCGCATCCGGGCCAGCGCCCGCTCGATCCGGGCCAGAGCGGCTGCCGTCGCGCGGGTAGCCGCCAGGCGGGCGGCCAACCCATCCAGGACCTCCCGCAAGTCATAGAGCTCGGCGCCCTCGTGCAGGTCGAGCACCGTCACCCGCACGCCGCTCGCGGGCAGGAGCTGGACGAGCCCCTCGTGCTGTAGCCGTACCAGCGCCTGGCGGATCGGCGTGCGGCTGATCCGCAGCCGGTCCGCGAGATCCGTCTGACGCAGTCGCGTGCCCTCAGGGAATCGCCCGCTCAGAATAGCCTCTCGCAGGGCCTTCGTCGCCTCGTCCACGAGGCGCTGGCGCTTGAGGGGCTCGACGACCTGGGTGCGGTCCATGATCACCTCGGTGGATTCTGGATCCAGAATCCAGTGCGGTCGATCAGACCACGAACACGGCTTCGACGTCAAGCGCCTCAGGCGTCGCCGGGCGACCTCTGGCCACGAACGTCTCGTGGTGTAATCCCTGACATGGCCCGGACCGTGTTCGAGGCGTTCGCGGAGACCGCCCAGACGGCGCCGGGTAACGTGTTCCTGTGCGCGCCGCCGGCGCCGGGGCGGGCTTACCATCCCGGCGGCGTCGAGCTCACCTTTGGCCAGACGCGGCAGGCCGTCCTCGCGCTGCGTGACGCGTACGCCAGCGCCGGGTACGGCCACGGCCACCGGGTCGCCCTGCTTCTCGATAATCGGCCCGAGTTCTTCTTCCACTACCTGGCGCTCAACGGGCTGGGCGTGTCGATCGTGCCCATCAACCCCGACTACCGCCACGACGAGATGCTCTACCAGATGGAGCACTCCGAGGCGGAGCTGGCCGTCGTGCTGCCGGGCCGGGTAGATGATCTGCAAGCCGTCGCCCGCGCGCGCCCCAAACCCCTGCCCGTCGTGAACGCCGAAGAGATGCCGTCCGCGCTTCCCAAACCGGGACCGGCGCCACGCCCGGGTGGGCCCGGGCTCGACTCGGAGACGAGCTTGCTCTACACCTCGGGCACGACCGGGCGGCCCAAGGGCTGCGTCCTCACGAACCTCTACTACCTGACCGCCGGCGCCTGGTACCGCGATCTGGGCGGCATCTTCCGGCTGGAATACGGCCGGGAGCGCATCCTGAATCCGCTGCCGCTCTTCCACATGAACGCCCAGGCGGTGACCGCCACCTGCGCGATCCTCACCGCCAACTGCCTGGCCCAGTCCGAGCGCTTCAGCCCCAGCCGCTGGTGGAAGGACGTCGTCAACGCCGAGGCCACGATCATCCATTACCTGGGCGTCATGCCCCCGCTCCTGCTGAACCAGCCCCCGGCACCGGAGGAGCGCGCCCACCGCGTGAAGTTCGGCATCGGTGCCGGCGTGGAGCCGGAGCTGCACCCCCGATTCGAGCAGCGCTTCGGCTTCCCCCTGATCGAGGTCTGGGGCATGACCGAGACCGGCCGCATCTACGCCGACTGCGCGGAGCCGCGCCAGGTCACCACCCGCGCCTTCGGCCGGCCGTTCGGCGGGCTTGAGGCCAGGGTCGTGGATGAGGGGAATGAGGAGGTGGAGCGCGGGGCCCCGGGCGAGCTGCTCGTGCGGTGGGGCGGGCCCGCGGGGCCCCGGCATGGGTTCTTTGCCGGCTATCTCAAGAACACCGACGCCACCGAGGAGGCGTGGCACGGCGGCTGGTTTCACACCGGAGACGTCGTCAGGCAGGCGGCCGACGGCATGCTCTTCTTCGTCGACCGCAAGAAGAACATCATCCGGCGCTCGGGGGAGAACATCGCCGCCGCCGAAGTCGAGGCGTGCCTGCAGGCCCACGAGGCGGTGGCCCAGGTGGCGGTGCTGGCCGTGCCGGACGACGTCCGCGAGGAAGAGGTGATGGCCTGCGTCGTCCCCATGGCCGGCGTCGCGCCCGGCCGCGAGCTGGGCGAACAACTCCAGAGGTGGTGTCTCGGACGCCTCGCGTACTTCAAGGCGCCAGGCTGGGTGCTCTTCGTGGACCGGCTGCCCACGACAGGGACGCAAAAGGTCCAGAAGACGCAGATCTTTCCCAAGAATGAGGACCCGCGGCAACGGCCCGGCGCGCTCGATCTGAGAGAAGGGAAGCGACGCTGATACACACCCTGCTCGTCCTGGTGCTGGCCCTCGCGGTGGGCCCAGCCGTCGCCACCGCGGCGGACCCGATGCTGGAAGAGCTCCGTGAGCCGCCCGGCACGCCCCCCACACCGCGCGAGCTGGAGCTGGGGTTCATGCCGCGGGGCGAGCTCTTCACCGCGCTGATCGCCGATCCGCGCTGGCCCCATTTCTCTGCCGCCTACCACTACTACCTGGACGATCCCGACTTCAAGAACATCGCCGCCGTCTCCTTCGGCGAGACCTTCGCAATCTACCGGGACCGGGTCGGCCAGAGCTGGTGGGAGCTCGGTTTGCAGGCCGGCGTTTTCGCGGTGTTCGATCTCGATACGCCGTCCTTCGACCTCATCAACAGCGATTACTTCGTGGCCGCGACGGTGGCGTACCGCTATCGGGGATTCTCGGCCCTGGCCCGGCTGTTCCACCAGTCGAGCCATCTCGGCGACGAGTTCCTGCTCCGCCAGACGAATCTCGAGCGCGTCAATCTCTCCTACGAGGGCGTGGACATGAGGCTCTCCTACGAGTTCCTGAACGAGGCGCTGCGGCTGTACGCCGGGGCCGGCTACCTGTTCAACCGTACGCCCGATGACCTCGATCCCTGGTCCACCCAGGCCGGCATCGAGGTGCGGAGCCCCTGGCCAGGGCCGCAGGCCGGCTGGCGCCCGGTCGCCGCCGTGGATGTGCAGAACCGCGAGGAGAATCGGTGGGCTACCGACATCTCGGTACGCGCCGGTGTGGAGTTCTCAGGCGTCCTGGCCCCACGCACCCTCCAGGTCCTGATCGAGTACTTCGCCGGACACTCGCCCAACGGCCAGTTCTACCGGAACACGGTGGACTACCTGGGCCTCGGCCTCCACTTCCACTTCTGATTTCCACTTCGGACGGAGCCGGGGTACCAGCGTCACCAGGGGGTCAGGGCGATCCGCGTCTCTTTACTTTCGGCATAGGCATCCGCGGTGAGGAAATAGAAGGCGGTCACGGTGAGGCTCACCCCGTAGGGCGTCGGCACCTTGGCCGTCTTCATCTCGAACGCCACCTCGGTCGCCCCGGCCGGGAACACGAGGTCCGAAGGGACCTGGGCTACCTTCGGGTCGCTGCTGGCCAGGCGGTACTTGATGCCGCAATTGGGAGGAAGCGACGGGCCCGCCAGCTGGACCACCACCTGCACTGTCGTGCCTCCCTGCACCCGCGGAGGCACCTTCAGCTCCTTCAGCCACGGTTTCGTCACGCGGAGAGAACCGGACGCGCCCATCTCGGAGAAGGACGCACGAATGTCGAAGGTCTCCTCCCAGCTCGGCGAGGTCGTGATCGGGAAGGTCGCCCGGTGGGCGCCGCCGGCGACCCGGACCGTCGCTGGCACCTTGGGGGGCGGCGAGCAGGGCGAGGACGGCGACGGCGGGTCCACCACCGCGAGCTGAGCCACGATCCCGCCTGGGGGAGCCGGCGCGCTCAGTATGACGGTGCCGACGGCGGGCGCGCCGCCAACCACGCTCGTCGGATCGAAGATCACGGAGGTCACGCCCGAGGGCAGCAGGGTCAGCGTACCCATCCCCGAGAGATAGATCCGACCCACCGCGGTGGCCACGATCTGAACCCGTGTGGGAGCCGCGATCCAGGCCGCCTTCACGGGGAACGTAGCTTCCGTGCTCCCGGCCGGGATCACGACCCGCTGCGGCACGACCGCGGCGGCCGTGTTGCTCGAGAGCGACACCGCCAGCCCACCGTCGGGCGCCTCTTCGGCGATCGCCAGTCGCCCCGTCGCGGTGCTGCCCCCGGGAACCTGGGCGGGGGTGAAGGTAACGGACATGCTCGACGCCGGGACGGGTGGCGCCCCGGACGGCAGTAGTATCAGGAGCGCAAGGAGTGGGCCGGTGATCTTCACACATCACCTCCAGGGCCGATGACCCTCGGGCCCGTGTGCGATTATAGCTGGCCCAAGGAGACAACCCATGACCGAACTGGCGACCATGGCGGAAGCCCTCGGCACGTTGCTCAAGGAGCGGAAGGAGACGATCGGTGTCGCGGAATCCTCGACGGGAGGCCTGATCTCGGCGGCGCTCCTCGCGGTGCCCGGCGCCTCGGCCTATTTCCTGGGTGGCGGAGTTGTTTACACCCAGGTGGCGCGGCGTTCGCTGTTGCAGGTGCCGGATGCGGCGCTGACCGGGATGCGGTCCAGCACCGAGGCGTACGCGCTCCTGAAGGCTCGGGCCATCCGTCAGCTCCTGGGCGCCACGTGGGGCCTGGCGGAGACGGGCGCGAGTGGGCCGACCGGCAATCGGTACGGCGACGCGGCCGGCCACACCTGCATCGCCGTGACCGGTCCGCGCGAGCAGGCGATCACGCTGGAGACCGGCCACGGCGATCGCGAGCGCAACATGTGGGCATTCGCACGGGCGGCGCTGGATCTGCTCGAGACCTCGCTGCGCACGCGATAGAGGAGGAGCCTTCCGACATGGGAAAGACCACGTTCGATTTCGCGGGACAGGTGGCGGTGATCACCGGCGGCGCGCGCGGCATCGGCAAGGGTTCGGCCGAAGCCTTCGCGCAGGCCGGAGCGCGGGTGTGGGTGGTGGACATCGACGAGAAGGAGGGCGAGGCCGTAACCAAAGGCATCCGCAGTCGTGGGGGCCAGGCTTCCTTTCTCGCGTGTGATATGACGGACGCCGTTCAGGTCAAGACGACATTCCAGCGGATCATCACGGAGGCAGGCCGGCTCGACATCCTGGTCAACAGCGCGGGCGGGTTCTGGAAGCAGCTCTCGGTCGAGGAAACGCCGGAAGAGGAATGGGACAAGGTGGTCGACCTCAACCTCAAGAGCATCTTCTTGGCCGCGCAGGCCGCCATCCCCGCGTTCAAGCGCCAGGGTAGCGGGCGCATCATCAGCATCGGCTCCATGGCCGGCGTCAGCGCGCTGCAGCCCTCCTCGCCGCCCTATTCGGCCGCCAAGGCCGGCGTGCACTCCCTCACCCGCGTGCTGGCCTTCGAGCTGGGCAAGCACGGCGTCACCGCCAACGCCCTGGCCCCCGGCACCACGGCCACCGAGCGCGTCGTCGCTGTCCGCAGCAAGGAGCAGCGCGACATGATCGGCAAGGGCACGCTCGTCGGCCGCATCGCCGAGGTGTCGGATATGGTGGGCTGGATCCTGTTCCTGGCCACTCCCGAGGCCGGCTATCTCACGGGCCAGACCATCTCCATCAACGGCGGCCGTTTCATGGCGTAGGATCAGGCAACCATGCCATTCAAACGGCCCGCGTATCTCGGCGAGAGCGACTGGCTCGCTGAGCATCTCGAGAATCCGGCAGTGCGGGTGCTCGAGTGGCCCAGCAGCAGGCGGACGCGCTCGTCCTGATCGCCGAGACGGCCCTGCACCGGGGCATCGACCCCGGCGCCCCGGCCGAGCGCTACCGGGCGGAAACGTCCCGGCGCCTGGCCTGCGACGCCAGTCGCGTGGTGATGCAGCACGGCCGCGACGGCCGTGTCGTGGAGGTCGCGGCCCGGACCGGCACGATCCCTCCTGCGTTACGGCGGGCCCTGCACCACCGAGACCGCGGCTGCTGCTTCCCGGGCTGCGGGATCCGCTTCGGCCAGGGGCATCACATCCGGCACTGGGCACAAGGAGGTCCCACCACGCTCTCGAACCTTGCCACGCTCTGCCGCCGCCACCACCGCGCCGTCCACGAGGAAGGCTACCAGCTCGACCGACAACCCGATGGCGAGTTGCGGTTCCGTCGCCCGGACGGCCGCGCGCTCCCCGACGTGCCGCCGCCTGCCGAGGTGCCCGGCGATCCCGTTGAAGCTCTCAGAGCGCGGCACGCCGCCCAAGGGCTTACCCTGCACGCGCGGACGGCGATCCCGGGGTGGCTGGGCGAGCCGCTGGACGTCGGGTGGGCGATCGACGTCTTGCATCCTCTGGCGGTAGGCGTCATGGCAGGCGAAGCGCAGAGTCGCCTCATTGCCGGGTGGTAGACTCGGGCGCGCGAAGGGAGGGGGCCATCATGCTGAATCCGTTCAGGCAGCCCGAGCTCATCAAGGGCGAGACGTTCCTGTCGATGCCCAAGCAGTTCCGCGCCAAGAGCCGAACGACGTGGTCGGACCCGAACCGTCAGGGCGCTGAGGTCGACAGCTTTCTCGAAGGCCCCGCCTTCGATCGGGCCGGCAACCTCTACTTCGTGGACATTCCGTTCGGCCGCATATTCCGCATCTCGAGCCGGGGCGAGTGGGAGCTGGTGGTCCAGTACGACGGCTGGCCCAACGGCTTGAAGCTCCGCAAGGACGGCCGCTTCGTCATCGCCGATTACCGGCGAGGCTTGATGACGCTGGATCCTCGCACCGGCCAGGTGGAGCCGTTGCTGGAGACGGCCTACAGCGAGGGCTTCAAGGGGCTGAACGACCTGCACTTCGCGTCCAACGGCGATCTCTACTTCACCGACCAGGGCCAGACCGGGATCACCGATCCCAGCGGCCGGGTCTTCCGACTACGGGCCAACGGCACGCTCGACAAGCTGGCGAGCAACGTACCGAGCCCCAACGGCATCACGCTCAACACGAAGGACAGCCAGGTCTATGTGGCCGTTACTCGGGCCCAGCAGATCTGGCGGCTGCCGCTGATGGCCGACGGGCAGCCATCCAAGACCGGCGTCGCCATCCAGCTCTCCGGTGGCCACGCCGGCCCCGACGGCATCGAGATGGACGCCGAGGACGGGCTGATCGTCTGCCATCTCGGCGTCGGCGTCTGGCGGTTCGACGCCAACGGCCTGCCGACCCACCTCGTGCACGCCGAGGGCCACCGGCTGCTGACCAACGTCGCCTTCGGCGGTCCCGACCGCAAGACGCTCTACATCACCGACTCGTTGAATGGCGAGATCTTGACCGCTCGCATGCCCGTCGCCGGCAAAGTGCTGTACGGCCTGCAATGAGCGACGGCGCTGTGCTACCTTCGGTCGAGAGATCACCGACCAAGGAGCATGAGCATGGCGGTCCAGACGACGCGAACGGCCGAGGAGCTCGAGGCGTACTGCGCGCGGCTGCGGGCGGCGGGGCTCGATGCCCCGTGGTCGCGGCCGGGACCGCTCATTCCACCCAAGCCGACGGCGACCCAGTCGCGGCTGTGGCGCTGGCGCGACATCGAGCCCCTGCTGCGCGAGAGCGCCGAGTTCGTCAGCCCCCACCGCGGCGCCGAACGCCGGGTCATTCGCCTGCACAACCCTGGCGTTCCCGAGCGGACCGTGGCCCACAGCCTGGTCCTCGCCGTGCAGTACCTGTTGCCCGGTGAGGTCGCGCCCGCCCACCGTCACTCCCCGACCGCGATCCGGTTCATGCTTCACGGGCAGGGCGCCTATACGACCGTGGAGGGCCAGAAGTGCGTCATGAAGCCCGGCGACCTGGTGGTCACGCCCGGCCAGGCCTGGCACGACCACGGTAACGAAGGACAAGCGCCTGTCATCTGGATGGACATCCTCGACTGGCAGATCGTTCGCTTCCTCGAGAACCTGACCTACGAGCCGTACCCCGAGGCGCAGCAGCCGGCGCTGCGCAGCCCCGGACGCGACATCTTCCAGCCGTGGAGCGAGAGCTACCCGGCCCTGCTCCGCCACGCCGAGCAGGCGGCCGATCCCTACGACGACGTCCTCCTCGAGTACCTCGACCCCGCCACCGGCACGTCGCTGCGCCCGACTCTGGGCTGCTATCTGCAGCTGCTCCGCCCTGGCGTCCGCACCCGGGCCCATCGGGAGACGAGCTGCGCGCTCTATCACGTGGTGCGCGGCCAGGGCGTCACCACCGTCGACGACCAGACGTTCGAGTGGGGGCCGGGCGACTTCTTCGTGATCGCGCCGCGCGCGCGGCACGCGCACGCCAACTCGGGAGCCGAGCCGGCGGTGCTCTTCTCCGCCCAGGACGTTCCCCTCCTGAAGCTGCTCCGCCTGTACCGAATGGACCCGGCGGAGTGAGGACCGGTGGCTAGGAACGGCTTCTGCAAGACGCGCTAACTCGGTCGTTGGCGTCGCCCTCCTCGGCTCAGCGCTGTCGCTGGCCCTTCCCACCATGGCCGCGGGGCAATTCGAGCAATGGCTCACCCCGACATTGGGTGAGCTCAAACCGGAGGCCGACTACCGGCTGACGCTCTATCCCGATCAACCGGTGCGGGGACAGCCCACCGATCTGGGATGGATCGAGCACCGGCTGACCTTCTCCACCCCGCTCTGGCAAGACTCCAGAAACGAGCTGTCGTTCCTGGGCTACGTGCGCTGGCAGGACCTCGACCACCAGGCGGTACTGCCGGATATCGGCGAACCCCTCCCCGATGAGCTGTGGAACGTCCGGTTCGGCCCCGGGTATCGCCATCGCTTCGACAATGGCTGGGTGGGCGGGACCGTTCTCCTCGTCGGTTCGGCCAGCGACAAGCCGTTCGACAGCAAGGACGAGCTGACCGTGCTGGCCACCGCGTTTCTTCGGATCCCGCACCGTGAACGGCACGCCTGGCTGGTCAGCCTAAACTACACGAACTTCGGCGAGTATCTCGGTAAGACGCCGTTCCCCGGGCTCGCCTACATCTATGCTCCATCAGAGGACCTCACCGCGGTCATCGGGCTGCCCTTCTCGTCGGTGCGGGTGCGTCCCTTCGAACGGCTCACCATCAACCTCCACTACGTGGCGATCCGCACCGTCGGGGCCCGCCTGATCTATGAGATCTTCCGGCCCCTGCGGTTCCTGGCCGGCTTTGACTGGGACAACGATTCCTACTTTCGGGCCGGCCGCTCCGACAAGGACGAACGGCTCCACTACTACGAAAAACGCGTGACGGCAAGCCTCCGCTTCGACCTGCGGAATATCGGGTTCGAGCTGACGGGCGGCTACGCCTTCGACCGGTTCTTCTTCGAAGGAGAGCGCTACGCGGACAACAACCAGAACCGGATCGACGTCGACGACAGCCCGTTCGTGGTCGGCAAGATCTCGCTCCGGTTTTGAGCCGTCGCCGCCCCGCCCCCAAGGCCAGGCACCTGGCCCCCGCCGGCGCCATCCGGCCCACGGGCACGTGGAGCCTCGGCACCCGCGCCGGCGATTTCGTCTTCGTCGCCGGCATGCGCGGCATCGATCCGGGCACCAACACCCTGCTGCCCGATCCCGAGGCCCGCATCCGCCAGGCCTTCCGCAACATGGAGCACGTCGCCGCGGCGGCCGGGGCGACGCTGGGCGACGCCGTCCGGCTCGTGGTCTACGTGACCGATATGGCCCGCCTCCGCCCCCTCGTGAACCGGGTGCAGGCGGAGTTGTGGCCGGGCGGTGCCTATCCGCCCCGAAGCATCGTCGAGGTGCGGGGCCTGGCTCAGGAGGACATCGTCGAGGTCGAGGGGACGTTTTACGCGCCGGCCTCCCCTCGGCGACGCGGGGGCCGGGCCCGGAAATCGTGACGTGATATAACCGGCGCCGGATGGCCGGGCTCACCTACCCGCAGATCTCGTACGGCGAGATACTCTCGCGGCCCGCGTCGCTCTACCCCGGGCGCGAGGCCGTCGTCTTCCAGGACACGCGCCTGACCTTCGGCGACCTCGACAGGCGCGTGAACGCTCTGGCCCACGCGCTGCGGCGGCTCGGCATCGGGCGAGGCGACCGGGTGAGCCTGTTCATGACCAACCGCCCCGAGTACGTCGTGAGCTTCTTCGCCCTGGCCCGTCTCGGGGCGGTGCCGACCCCGATGAATCCCTCCTACCGGGAGCGCGAGGTCGCGTATCAGCTTGCCGACACCGAAGCGGTGGCGGTGATCGTGCAGCGGGACCTCGTTCCGCTGGTCCGCGCGGTGCGCCGTGAGACTCCGCGGCTCGGGCACATGATTGCGGTCGGACCCGGCGCCTTGGCCGAGGCCGACGCCCTGGGCCTGGACGACCTGGTGGCCACCGCCCCGACCACGCCCCCGCCTGCCCCCGACCTCCGCCGGAACGACCTCCTGGTGCTGCCCTACTCCAGCGGAACAACCGGCTTGCCCAAGGGCGTGCTCCTCAGCCACCAGGCCTTCGTGTGCAACAACATCCAGTTCATCGCCGCGAGCCAGACCACCGGAGATGACCGTGTGCTGATCTTCGTGCCGCTCTACCACATCTACGGCCTGATGCTCATGGGTGGGGGCCTCTACGCGGGGGCCTGCCTCGTCCTCATGGAGCGCTTCGATCCCCTCGAGTGCTTGCGGCTGGTCGAGACCGAACGGGTCACGATGGTGCCCGTGGTCCCGCCGGTCCTCACCGCCCTGCTCCAGCATCCCCGGACGGCCCGGGTGAGCTGGCGGAGCGTGCGCTACGTCATGGTCGGCGCCGCCCCCGTCGCGCCCGAGCTGAGCCGTCGCTTTCGAGAGCTGACCGGCGTCAAGGTCGTGCAGGGCTATGGCCTGACCGAGGCCGGCCCCATCACGCACATGAACCCCGTTCACGACGACCGCCTGCTCACCCTGGACACGGCCGGCCGGCCCGTCCCCGACTGCGAGCAGAAGATCGTGGATCTGGAATCGGGAGAGCGCGAGCTGCCGATCGGCGAGGTGGGCGAGATCTGCGTGCGCAGTCCGGGGCTGATGCTCGGCTACTGGAATGCCCCCGAGGCCACGGCCGCCGCCCTCCGGGACGGATGGCTCCACACCGGCGACATCGGCCGCATCGACGAGCGCGGCTACGTCACCGTCACCGACCGCAAGAAGGAGATGATCAAGTACAAGGGCTTCGGGATCGCCCCGGCCGAGATCGAAGCGCTGCTCTTCGAGCACCCCGGCGTCGCCGACGTCGCGGTGATCGGCAAGCCCGATCCAGAGGCCGGCGAGGTGCCCAAGGCCTTCGTGGTCAGGCAGGACAGGGCTCTGACCGCCGAAGCGCTCCTCGGCTGGGCCCGTGGCCGCCTGGCCGGCTACAAGACCCTGCACGAGGTGGAGTTCGTGGAGGCGATCCCCAAAACCGCCTCCGGCAAGATCCTGCGGCGCGTCCTCACCGAGCAGGAGCGCCGGGTGCGCTGACCGGACTCCCGGATTGCTCGGCCATCGTCGCACCTCGCGCGAACGGGGAGGTTTGGAGGGGGCCATCAATGCCCCCTCCAATCGGAATCGCGATTCACAGTTTCCACGGCTGTCCCCAACATGAAAATGTCACGGCCTGACGGGCGCTCAGCGCCAGGAGCGGGGAAATCGACCGGGTTGTCGCGCCTCCGGGAACACCGCCGGAAAAGACTCCGGTGAAGGCTCGGCGATCGGATCGAGGAGTCGCGCGAGGACGCTGCTGACGCGGCCCCCCGCGCGATTGACTTCGCGCGGGGTCACCTCCTACGGTGGGCGGCGGTCCAACGTCGCCACGGATGGGAGGGCGCCGCATGACGCACCCAATCGCGCGCAGGCTTCGCAAAGAGCTCGCCACGACGCTGACGCGGCTACGGCTCGTCGACGTTCAACCAAGCGAGCTGGCCAGCCTCAGTAGCGAGAACTCGACGGATCTAGTGGACAGGGCGCAAGCGGGAGAGCAGCGCGAGCTCGGCCATCTGGCCGCTACTCGTTTGGTGGATCGGGCCCGCCGTCTCAGGGTGGCGCTGGCGCGCGTGGACCGGGGCGAGTACGGCGTGTGCGAAGAGTGCGGAGAGAGCATCGCGTACCGGCGGCTGGCCGCCCTGCCCGACGTGGTGACGTGCCTGGGCTGCCAGCAGAAGCGCGAAGGAGCGCTATAAGGCTTTCTCGATCTTGGCCCAGGTGTCGCGCAGCCCCACCGTGCGGTTGAACACCGGGCGCACGGGACGGTGGTCCTTCCAGTCGGCCACGAAGTAGCCCTGGCGCTCGAACTGGAATCGGGACTCCGGCGCGACGTCGCGCAGTGCCGGCTCCACCTTGGCGCTGGCCACCACCTCCAGGGAGCCGGGGTTGATCACCGTCTTGAAGTCCTCGGCCTCGTCGGGCTTGGGGACGCTGAACAGGGTGTCGTACAGGCGCACCTCGGCGTCGATCGCGTGGAGGGCGGAGACCCAGTGGATGGTGCCCTTCACCCGGCGCCCCTTGGCGTCGCCCCCCCGGCTCTCGGGATCGAGCGCGCCGCGGATCTCGGTCACCTCGCCCGTGCGCGGGTCTTTCACCACCCCGGTGCACTTGACGATGTAGGCGTAGCGCAGGCGGACCTCGGCACCCGGGGAGAGCCGGAAGTACTTGGGCGGCGGGCTTTCCCGGAAGTCGTCCTGCTCGATGTAGAGCACACGGGAGAAGGGGATCTTGCGGGTGCCGGCCGCAGCGTCCTCGGGGTTGTTGACGGCGTCCAGCTCCTCCACCTGGCCCTCCGGGTAGTTCTCGATCACCAGGCGTAGCGGCCGCAACACCGCCATGCGTCGGTGCGCGCGCCGGTTCAGGTCCTCGCGGACGCAGTGCTCGAGCAGCGCCATGTCCACCAGGTTGTCGGCCTTGGCGATGCCGATGCGGTCGCAGAAATCGCGGATGGACTCCGGCGTGTAGCCGCGGCGGCGCAGGCCGGCCAGCGTCGGCATGCGGGGATCCTCCCAGCCACTGACGGCATTGTCCTCCACCAGAGTCAGCAGCTTGCGCTTGCTCAGCACAGTGTGGGAGAGGTTCAGCCGCGCGAACTCGATCTGGCGCGGGTGGTAGACACCGAGCGCCTCGATGTACCAGTCGTAGAGCGGGCGGTGGTCCTCGTACTCGAGTGTGCACAGCGAGTGGGTGATGCCCTCGATGGAATCGGACTGGCCGTGAGCCCAATCGTACATCGGATAGATACACCACTTGTCGCCGGTCCGATGGTGAGAGGTCTTGCGGATCCGGTACATGACCGGATCGCGCAGGTTCAGGTTGCCCGCGGCCATGTCGATCCGGGCCCGCAGGGTCCGCGAGCCGTCGGGAAACTCCCCCGCCCGCATGCGCCGGAAGAGGTCGAGGCTCTCCTCCGCCGAGCGGTTGCGCCATGGGCTCTCCCGCCCGGGCTCGGTCAGCGTGCCCCGGTAGGCGGCGACGTCCTCCGCCGAGAGGTCGCACACGTAGGCGAACCCCTTCTGGATCAGGGCCTCGGCCCACTCGTAAAGCTGCCCGAAGTAGTCGGAGGCGAAGTAGAGGTGCTGGCCCCAGTCGAAGCCGAGCCAGCGAACGTCGCGGACGATGGCGTCGACGTACTCCTGGCTCTCCTTGGTAGGGTTGGTGTCGTCGAAGCGCAGGTGGCAGCGCCCGCTGAACTCCTGGGCCAGGCCGAAGTCCAGGCAGATGGCCTTGGCGTGACCGATGTGGAGGTAGCCGTTGGGCTCAGGCGGAAAGCGGGTGACGACCGCATTGAACCGCCACGATCGCAGATCGTCGATGACGGCGTCGCGGATGAAGTTGGAGGGCCGCTCGCGGACCTCGGGGCTGCTCGCCGGCGGGCTGCTCATGGCTAGCCGATCCTACCATTTCCCGGACCCTCCCGACCCCAGGCTTCGAGCCGGGGCGAGGCATTGAGCGTGCCGGCCTTCGGAGCTATCGTAGCCGTCGATGAGACACCCATCCGGGGATGATCCCATCGGCCGGGAGCGGCTCAATCCGGTCGTGGCGTTCCTGCTCACCCGCACCCCCATGGGCCGGCTGGTGCACTGGGTCGCCGGCCTGCGGGCCTCGGTCCACACCAAGTTGCTGGTGGCCTTTCTGCTCACTGCCCTGCTGTTCATCGGGCTCGCCGCCATCAGCCTGCAGACCATCGCCCGCATGACCGAGCAGAGCCGCCTGCTCGACGAGGCCCACCAGCGCGTGCACTGGGCGCAAGAGATCGAGCACGCCCTGGCCCGCCAGATGCACTTCACGGCCCAGGCGTTGCTGCTCCGGCAGGAAGGCACCGTGGCCCGGATCCTGCGCGAGAACAACCGCTTCAACGACACGCTGGCGAAGCTCGAGGGCGCCGCCCGGCCGGCGGAGCGCGAGTTGATCCAGCAGATCCGGGCGCGTCAGGAAGAGGCCATGAACACGGTGGCCGACATCGCCAACGCCATCCGCGACGGGCGGCTCGATGAAGCCCAGGCCACGCTCCTCGGCCGTGAGGACCGTGTCTACCGCGAGATCGACGAGCTCGTCGCCCGCCTGGTCGAAGCCGAGGGTGCTCGTATGGCGAGCCTCCGCAGCTCGGTGGAGGCCGCCAATCAGAGATCCCTGGTGGTGGCGGCCTGCTTCGCGGTGGCCGCAGTCAGCCTGGCCCTCCTTCTCGGGTTCATCATCTCCTGGTCGTTCGTGCTGCCGGTGCGCGAGGCCCACGCCTTCCTCGCCCGGCTGACGGCCGGCGACCTGGGAACCACGATCACCGTGCCCAACCGCGACGAGCTCGGGGACCTAGCCGGGCGCATGAACCAGATGAGCCAGGAGCTCCAGCGCCTCGTGGGCGAGCAGGAGCAGGCGGCCGCCGAGCTCCGTCGGCTGAACGCGCGGCTGGAGCAGGCCAGTCGGGCCAAGTCCGAGTTCCTGGCCAACATGAGCCACGAGCTCCGCACCCCGATGAACGCCATCCTCGGCTTCACCGAGATGCTGCTCGACGGCCTGTACGGAGAGGTGTCGCCGGAGCTCCGGGAGCCTCTGGCCGACATCCAGGCGAACGGCCGGCATCTGTTGCGACTGATCAACGACGTCCTCGACCTCTCCAAGATCGAGGCGGGCCGGTTGGAGCTGGTCGTGGACGCGTACGCGGTCGTGGACGTCGTGGAGTCCGTGCGCGCCTCGCTCCGTTCACTCGCCGCCGAGAAGGGACTGGAATTCGTGACCCGCGTGCCGCCGGACCTGCCCACGGCGTACGGCGACGGCCGCCGTATCACCCAGTGCTTG
>DATIAY010000121.1:0-11591 GCA_035457825.1 Candidatus Methylomirabilota bacterium | reverse complement strand
TATCTTGCGCGAGGGCTCGACGCGGGCGCGCCGCGTGGCCTGCGCCACGATGGAGGAGGTGCACCGGGTGGTGACCATCACGCCATGACGGCCAGCACGACTCCCGACGCGGCTCCCTCGGCGCTCACGCTGCGCGTGGGGCAGTTCGAGGGGCCGCTCGACCTGCTTCTGCACCTGTGCCGCACCAACGAGATCGATCTCGCCAACCTTCCCGTGCAGATGATCACCGACCAGTACTTGACCCATCTGGAAGCCATGGAGTTCCAGGATCTCGAAGCCGCCGGGGCCTATCTGGTGACGGCCGCGACGCTGATCTATCTCAAGTCGAAGCTGCTGGTACCGCCCGACGAGGCGGAGGAGCAGCTCGACGAGGAAGCCGAGGCCCTGCGCCACGAGCTCGAGGCCCGGCTGCGTGAGTACTCCCGGGTGAAGACGCTGGGAGCCTGGCTCGGCGAACGTGAAGCTGAGCAGGCGTTGATCTGGGGCCGCCCGGTGAGCGAGCTGCCGCCGGCGGACGAGGTGCCGCTGGAGGACCTCAGCGTCCACCTGCTCGAGCGCGCCCTGAAGCGGCTCATCGACGAGCAGGCCCGCCGCAAGCCCCGCGAGGTCCAGGCGGAGCCGATGTCCGTCCTGGAGCGCATGACCGAGATCCTGAGCGTGGTTCGGGACACCTGGTCCGTGCTGTTCTCGTCGCTACTCGGAGCCCAGCGCGTACCGACCGAGGTCGTGGTGACGCTGCTCGCGGTCCTGGAGCTGGTGCGGCTCGGTAACATCCGCGTGCAGCAGACCGAGTTGTTCGGCGACATCGTTATCGAGCGGCGGCCGGGCGACCCGGCCGCCGCCAGCGAGGTCAACCTTGCCCACACCGAGTGACGTCGTCGAGGCTCTGCTCTTCGCGTCCGACATCCCGCTGGAGGCCGAGCGGATCCGGGAGGTCCTCGACCTGGCCGACGCCGCCGAGGCCTCCGAGTTGGTGGAGGAGCTGCGCGCTCGCTACGCGGCGGCCGACCGGGCGCTGGCCATCGTGGAGGTCGGCGGCGGATACCGGATGGTGACCCGGCCGGAGATCGCACCCTGGCTGGTGCGGCTGGCCCGCTCGCGGACCCGGGCGCGACTCAGCCGCCCGGCGCTGGAGACCCTGGCCATCGTCGCCTATCGGCAACCGGTGTCACGTCCTGAGGTCGACGCCGTGCGCGGCGTCAACTCCGATGCCGTGCTGGACAACCTCCTCGAGCGTCGGCTCATCCGCATCAGCGGCCGCAAGGAGGCGCCCGGGCGGCCCTTCCTCTACGAAACGACGCGGGAGTTCCTGGTGGCCTTCGGCCTCCGGGACCTCGCCGATCTGCCCAAGGTCGAGGGCGAGCTGCTCGTCCCCGAGCTGGCGGGAGCCGCCGTCGATGGCCAAGCTCAGGCTGAACAAGATCCTGGCCCAGGCGGGGCTGGCGTCACGACGAGCAGCTGACCGGCTGATCGCCGACGGACGCGTCGTCGTCAACGGCACCGTCACCCGCGAGGTCGGCTCGCTGGCCGATCCCGAGGTCGACCTGATCGCCGTCGACGGTCGTCCCATCCCCAAGGCCGAGAGCAAGCAATACGTCCTCCTCAACAAGCCTCGGGGCTACGTCACGTCGCGGGCCGATCCCGCCGGGCGTCCGATCGTGACCGACCTCGTGCCCGCCGCCGCGCGTCTGTACCCGGTCGGCCGTCTCGACGTCGACGTCGAGGGCGCGTTGCTCCTCACCAACGACGGCGCGCTGACCCACCGCCTGCTGCATCCACGCTACGGCCTGCCCCGTATCTACGAGGTCGACGTCGCCGGCGCCGTGGGTCGCGGCGACCTGAGTCGATGGCGGAGGGGAGCGATGCTGGAAGACGGTCCAGCCGTGCCTGCCGCAGTGGCGCTTCTCCGTGGCGGGGCCGGGGGCAGCCGCCTGCGCCTGACGTTCGCCGAGGGGCGCAAGCACGAGGTGAAGCGCTACTGTCAGGCGCTCGGGCACCCCGTGGTGCGCCTGCGCCGGATCGCCTTCGGCCCGGTGCAGCTCGGCGAGCTTGCCGTTGGTCGCTGGCGCCCGCTCAGCACTCGTGAGGTAGCAGCCCTGCGCCACGCCGTGACCGCGGCGCGCTGAGGCGAGCGTCGGTGCGTCGGCCCGCCGCTTGCGTGGCTCGAAGACGTTAGCCTATAATGCGCGGTATTCAGTAGACGGGCAGGGATCCTTATGAACCTGGACGATTGGCGTTCCAGGATCAACGAACTCGATAAGCAAATCCTTCACCTCCTCAACCAGCGCGCCGAGGCCGTCCTCAGCGTCGGAGACCTCAAACGACGGCAGGAGCGGCCGTCGTATGTCCCCGAGCGTGAGGCCGAGATCCTGCGCCGCCTCGCCGCCGCCAGCACAGGTCCCTTCCCGGTGGCTGCCGTGCGTGCGGTGTGGATCGAGATCCTCTCGGCGTGCCGAGCCCTGGAGGGGCCGCTCACGGTCGGGTACTTCGGCCCCCAGGCCACCTTCACCCATCAGGCGGCGCTCCAGCACTTCGGCGCCGCCGCCGCCTACGTGGCCGCGCGCTCCGTGGCCGATGTCTTCGACGACGTCGAGCACGGTCGAGTCGAATACGGGGTCGTTCCCGTGGAGAACAGCACCGAGGGTGCCGTCAACATCACCCTGGATCGCCTCATCGACTCCGAGGCCATGATCTGCGGCGAGGTGTACCTGCCGATCACCCAGCACCTGCTCTCCGCGGCGCCGGGGCTGGCGAATATCAAGACCGTGATCTCCCATCCCCAGGCCCTGGCCCAGTGTCGGGGGTGGCTGGCCGCCAATCTGCCCGAGGTCCCGACCCAGGAAGTCACCTCCACGGCGGCCGCCGCCGAGCTCGCGGCTGGCGACGTCAGCATCGCCGCGATCGCCTCGGATCTCGCCGCCCGCCTCTACAACGTCCCCGTGCTGCGGGCGCGCATCGAGGACAATCCTTCGAACTCTACCCGCTTCCTGATCATCGGGCGGCGCCCCCCGGGCCCCAGCGGACGGGACAAGACATCGATCCTCTTCGCCATGCGCAACGAGCCCGGCGCGCTCTACCGAGTGCTCGAGCCGTTTTCCGGGCGGGGACTCAACCTCACCAAGATCGAGTCGCGGCCGGCGAAGGTGCGGGCGTGGGAGTACGTGATGTTCGTGGACTTCGAGGGTCACCGCGACACGCCAGTGGTGGCTGCCGCTCTCGACGAGATCCGGGCACGGACCGTCTTCGTGAAGATCCTGGGCTCCTACCCGGCCGGATAAGGAGACTGCATGACCACCCCGTGGGAGTCGCTGGCTAACGAGCACATCCTGGGGATCGCGCCCTACGAGCCCGGGAAGCCGATCGAGGAGCTGGAGCGAGAGCTGGGAATCTCGGACGCCATCAAACTGGCCTCGAACGAGAACCCTCTGGGGCCATCCAACCGGGTCCAGAAGGCCCTCGCGGCCGCGCTGACCACGCTGAATCGGTACCCCGACGGGAGCGGCTTCTACCTGCGTCAGGCGCTGGCCAAGAAGCACGGCGTGACAACGGAGCAGGTGATCCTGGGTAACGGGTCCAACGAGCTCATCGAGCTGCTGGTACGGTCCTTCCTCAAGCCGGGCGACGAGGCGATCGTGCCCCACCCCTCCTTCGTCGTCTATCCCATGATCGTGCAGGCCGCGGGAGGCATCCGGGTGATGGTCATGCTCAAGGACTATCGACTCGATCTCGAGGCCATGGCCCGGGCCGCCAACGACCTCACCAAGCTCGTGTTCATCGCCAACCCCAACAACCCCACCGCCACCATCGTCACGGGCGACGAGGTCGAGCACTTCATGGACCGGATCCCCGAGCGAACGATCGTCGTCTTCGACGAGGCGTACATCGAGTTCGCCCTGGGCCCCGATTTCCCGGACACTCTCAATTACTTCCGGCAGGGGCGGAAGGTCATCGTGCTGCGGACCTTCTCCAAAGCCAACAGCCTGGCCGGGCTTCGGGTCGGCTACGGCATCGCCGACGCCGACGCCACGGCGCTGATGAATCGGATCCGCCAGCCCTTCAACGTGAACTCGCTGGCCCAGGTGGCCGCCCTGGCGGCCCTGGAGGACGAGGCTCACGTGCAGGAGTGCGTGCGGATGATCGAAGCCGGCCGCCACTACCTCTACGATGAGTTCAAGGCGCTCGGCCTCAAGTACGTCCCCTCCCGGGCCAACTTCATCCTGGTCGACGTGGGGCGAAGCGCCGCCGACATCTACCAGAAGCTCCTGCGCCAGGGGGTCATCGTCCGCCCGCTCACGTCGTTTGGCATGGAGAGCACGCTGCGTATCACGGTGGGCACGCCCGAGGAAAATCGCCGCCTGGTCAAGGCGCTGCGCACCGTGTTGAAGAAGAGTCCCGCGTGATCCAGCGACTGGCGGTGATCGGAGTGGGCCTCCTGGGCGGTTCCATCGCCAAGGCCGCGCGCGCTCACGGGCTCGCCCGGGAGATCGTGGGCATCGGTCGGCAGAGGGAGCGTCTCGAACCGGCCCGGCGCGACGGCACCCTCGATCGCGCCACCGCCGATCCTGTCGAGGGCGTCCGGGGCGCCGACTTCGTGGTGCTGGCAACCCCCGTGCAGACGATCGAGCGGCTGCTCCAGACGCTCTGGCCGGTCCTCGGTGCCGAGGCGATACTCACCGACGTCGGATCGACCAAGGCGGCGATCGTCCGCACCGCCGAGCGCCTGAGTGCGGACCGCTCGCTCGGGTTTGTGGGCAGTCATCCCATGGCGGGCTCGGAACAGAACGGGTACGGCGTGGCCCGCAGCGACCTCTTTCGGGGCGCCACCGTGATCGTGACTCCCACCGAGAGCAGCGCGCCCGCCGCCGTCAAGGCCGTGTCCGCATTCTGGGAGTCGCTCGGTGCCGGCCGCATCCTCACCATGGACCCGACGGCTCACGATCGGGCCGTCGCCGCCGTGAGCCACCTGCCGCACCTGGTCGCCTGCGCCCTCGTGGACGCCGTGGAGCGCCTGGACCCGGCCGCCTTCGACGTCGCCGCCCGCGGCTTTCGCGACACCACCCGCATCGCCGCCGCGGACCCCGAAGTGTGGGAGGCGATCTTCCTCGCCAACCGGGAGGCCATGGCCGCGAGCACCCGCGAGTTCCTCCGGGCCCTCGCCGAGCTCAGCCACCTGCTCGACACCGGCGACGCCGCGGCCTTGCGCGCCGCCCTGACCCGCATCAAGGCGCGTCGCGAGGGGCTTCGCATCCCATGAAGTCGGGACAGCGCGAGCTGGTGATCACAATCGATGGGCCCGCCGGGGCGGGCAAGACCACCGTGGCCCAGGCCCTGGCTCGCCGGCTCGGGTACCGGCTGATCGACACCGGGGCGATGTACCGGGCCCTGGCCTGGAGCGTACTCGACAAGGGACTCGAGGCCAGAGATACTCCCGATCTGCGCCGGCATCTCGAGGCGGTCGAGGTCGACGTGCGCGAGCAGCGGGTGTTCGTGAACGGCCGTGACGTGACCGACGAGATCCGCACCCGCGCGATCGACGCGCTGACCTCGGCGCTCACCGTGCTCGAGCCGGTCCGGGCCAAGATGACGCCGGCCCAGCGCCGCCTGGCCGCCTCCGGGGGGGCGATTCTGGAAGGGCGGGACACGGGGACCGTGGTGTGGCCCCAGGCCGACGTCAAGTTCTACCTGGACGCCTCGCTCGAGGAACGGGCCCGGCGACGGCTGGCCGAGTTTCGCGCCCGCGGCGTCGAGAGCGATCTCGCGGCCGTCCAGGGCGAGCTGGGCGCGCGCGACGCGCAGGACAAGAGCCGGGCCCTGGCCCCGCTGCGCCCGGCCGAAGACGCCATCACGATCGATACGACGAACCGGAGCATCGACGAGGTTCTCGACACGATGATCCGGCACATCGACGAGCGATGCTGTACGCGATCCTGAAGCCGTGCGTGGTGGCGCTCATGCGCCTGTACTGGCGCATCCAGGGCCGGGGCCGCGAGCACGTCCCGCGCTCGGGGCCCGTGCTCCTGGTGGCCAACCACTCCAGCGTGATCGATCCGCCGCTGATCGGAGGAATGACGCCGCGGCCGGTCTCGTTCCTGGCCAAGGCCGAGCTGTTCGAGATCCCTCTGCTCGGAGGCCTCATCCGCCAGCTGAATGCCCATCCGGTGCGCCGGGAGGGCGCCGATCCCGCGGCGATGCGAACAGCCCTGCGCGTGCTCGAGAACGGGGGCACACTGCTGGTATTCCCCGAGGGCACCCGTGGCCAGGAGGGAGTGCTCCGGGCGGGGAAGCCGGGGGCGGGGATGCTGGCCGTGCTGAGCGGGGCTGCGGTGGTGCCCGTCTACGTCCGGGGATCGGGGCGGGCCTGGCCGCGGGGCCGGCGGATCCCCCGTCCCACGAAGGTCACGGTGGCCTTCGGACCCCCCCTGCGCTTTGGGGGTGAGGATGATGTTCGATCGAAGAAGGAATCATACGAGGCCGCCAGCCAGGCGATGATGGCGGCCATCGCGCGCCTCAAAGACGCCGCGGAGTCGGCAGGGCCGTGCGCAGCGTCACCGCGTGAAGTAGCATGCGACGGGGTGGGTGCGGGAGGAGCCTCGACCCCGTCCAAATCTATGTACGGGAGGAATGGGCAGCATGGAGAAGGATGAACCGCGTCGTACCCTCGGCGGCCAGCGAAAGGAGGACAGGCCCGGCGCGCCCGAGGAGCGCATGGAGGACTGGTATCGAACCACTGCCATCACCGAGTTCGAAGAAGGCGAAGTGGTTCGCGGCCGCGTCGTCCACGTCGGGCCCTCCGAAGTCCTCGTCGACGTCGGCTACAAGAGCGAAGGGGCCATCCCCATCGAGGAGTTCCAGCGGGCCGGTCGGCTGCCCGAGGTGGGCGAGGAGCTGGACGTCTACCTCGAGGCCAAGGAAGACGCCGAAGGCCTGATCGTCCTCTCCAAGGAGAAGGCCGACAAGATCAAGGTCTGGGACGTCGTCACCCTGGCCTTCGACAAGGGCAGTCCCGTGGAGGGCAAGGTCGTCGAGGTGGTCAAGGGCGGCCTGGCCGTGGACGTGGGCGTCAAGGCCTTCCTGCCGGGCTCCCAGGTGGACCTGCGGCCCGTCAAGAACCTGAACGCGCTGCTCGGTCACACCATCCGCGCCAAGGTCATCAAGCTGAACCGGCGCCGGGGCAACGTGGTGCTGTCCCGCCGGGCCGTGCTGGAAGAGGAGCGTGAGGAGAAGAAGAAGCACACGCTGGAGGTCCTCCACGAGGACATGGTCCTCACCGGCACGGTGAAGAACATCACCGACTACGGCGCCTTCATCGACCTGGGGGGCATCGACGGCCTCCTGCACGTCACGGACATGAGCTGGGGCCGGGTCGGCCATCCCTCCGAGATCTTCCAGGTCGGGGACCAGGTCGAGGTCGTCGTGCTGCATTTCGACCGCGAGACGGGTCGGGTGTCCCTCGGCTACAAGCAGAAGTCCCTGGACCCCTGGGAGCAGGTAGAGCAGAAGTACGCCGCGGGCACGAAGGCGCGGGGCCGGGTGGTGAGCCTCACCAACTACGGCGCCTTCGTGGAGCTCGAGCCGGGAGTGGAAGGGCTCGTGCACGTTTCGGAGATGTCGTGGACGCGTCGCGTCCGCCATCCGTCGAAGATCGTCAACGTGGGCGACGAGGTCGAAGTGGCGGTGCTCGACGTCAACCGGGCCGCCAAGCGGATCTCGCTGGGGATGAAGCAGGTCGAGCCCGATCCCTGGCAGACCATCGACGAGCGTTACGTGGTTGGTCAGCGCGTCACCGGACGCGTGCGCAACCTCACCGACTTCGGGGCCTTCATCGAGCTGGAGCCGGGCGTCGACGGCCTGCTCCACATCTCCGACATGTCGTGGACGCGCTCAGTGGGCCATCCCTCGGAGGTGATCAAGAAGGGCCAGGAGCTTGAGACCCAGATCCTCAACATCGACAGTGAGAACAAGCGCATCTCGCTGGGTCTCAAGCAGGTCCAGCCCGACCCCTGGGCCACCGCGGCCCAGCGGTACCCCATGGGCTCGCGGGTGACCGGCAAGGTCGTGCGGCTCACCGACTTCGGGGCCTTCATCGAGCTGGAGCCGGGGGTCGACGGCCTGCTCCACATCTCCCAGATGGCTAACCGCCCGATCAGTCGGCCCGACGAGATCGTCAACGTGGGCGACGAGATCACGCTGCTCGTCATCCGGGTCGACCCGAACGAGCGGCGCATCGGCCTCAGCCTCAAGGAGCTGGCGCACGCGGTGGACCTCAGCCGTGAGACGGAGGAGGGACGGGGTTCGGGTCGCCGCGGCAAGCGCAAGCAGCGCGACGACTACGACGACGACAGCGAGGAGTAGAGGCGGCCGCGGTGGCACGTCCGATCACCGTCCTGGGCGTCACCCTCGCGCTGTGGGCGGCCGTCGTGCTGCTGTTCCTGCTGGTCGTGTCGGGAGCCCTGCGCGCGCCTGACAGCAGCGTCGGCTTCGGGGCCCGGGTGGCCGTGGTCGAGCTCGAAGGCCTCATCCTCGACGTCGAGGACCTCCTGCGAGACCTCAAGGGGCACCGGGACAATCCCCTGGTCCGGGCCGTGGTCATCCGCATCAACAGCCCCGGGGGGGTGGTGGGACCCACCCAGGAGCTTCACGACGCGCTCCAGCGGCTGCGCCGGGCAGGCAAGCCGGTGGTTGCCTCGCTGGGCGCCGTGGCCGCCTCCGGCGGCTACTACGTCGCCGTGGCGGCGGATCGCATCTACGCCAACCCGGGCACGATCACCGGCTCCATCGGCGTGATCATGCAAATGGCGAACCTCGAGAACCTCATGAAGAAGGTGGGCGTCGACTACGTGGTGGTGAAGGCCGGGCAGTTCAAGGACATTGGCAACATCTCGCGTCCCATGACGATGGAGGAGCGGCGGGTGCTCCAGTCGCTGCTAGACGACGTGCACGGCCAGTTCGTGGGCGCGGTGGCCGCGGGGCGCGGGCTCGAGCAAGGCGCCGTGCTGCGCTTCGCCGACGGCCGTGTCTTCTCCGGGGCCCAGGCCAAGGGCCTGAAGATGGTCGACGAGCTCGGCGGGCTCGAGGAGGCCATCAACAGCGCTGCCGCGCTAGCCGGGCTCGAGATCCCCCCGCGGGTGATCCTGCCGCGCCGGCGTCTGTCCCTCTTCGACCTGCTCCGCAGCCAGCTCGGCCTCGCGGGAAGTCAGCTCGTGGCGCCGGTGCTTCCGATCTTCAAGACGCCGTTGTATCTGATGGACTGACAGGGCCCCATCGGGGCGAACCTCGAGTGATATCAGCGGTAAGTGCCTCAAAGTAGCTTAAATAACGTCGATTGTCTAATGCTCAAGATTCCGACCCAAAGGAGGCATGAGGCCTAACCCCTTAGTCTGTTTGACATTCTTGATTCCTGCATGCTACGGTGACCAGCAGTTCTCCATCAGTCCCGATGCGGGACGGGGTGCACGATGACCAAAGCCGAGCTGATCGACGAGGTCTCAAAGATCGCGAACCTGACGAAGAAAGAGACCGAGACGATCGTCAACACGATCTTCGACAACATCACGGACGCTCTCGTCAAGGGCGACAAGGTCGAGTTGCGGGGCTTCGGCAGCTTCCGCATCCGCCAGCGACACTCCCGCAAGGGTCGGAACCCCAAGACCGGTAGCAGCGTCGACGTGCCCGACAAGCGCGTCCCTTTCTTCAAGGTCGGTAAGCGCCTGCGCGAGCTCGTCAACACCTGAGCCGACGGCGTGAAGCGCCTGTGGGCGCCGTGGCGCATGGCCTACGTCGGCGGCTTCCTACCCACCACCGGTTGCATCTTCTGCCAGGCCCTCGCCGCTGACGACGACCAGCACCACCTCGTCCTGCTCCGCGCCCCGGGCGCGTTCCTCATCCTGAACGCCTACCCTTACACGCCGGGACACCTCATGGCCGTTCTCGAGCGGCATATCGGCACAGTGGGGGACGCGACGGCGGAGGAGCTGGCGCAGCTGATGCGCCTGGTCGCCCGCGCCACGACGGCCCTCACGGCCGAGTATCGTGCCGACGGCTTCAACATCGGCATGAATCAGGGCCGGGTCGCCGGCGCCGGAATCGAGGATCACCTGCACGTCCACGTCGTCCCCCGCTGGCACGGCGATTCCAACTTCATGCCCGTGCTCGGCGAGGTGCGCGTGCTGCCCGAGGCGCTGGAGGCTACCTGGGGGCGCCTGCGGAGCCAGCTCGGTGGCTGAGCCGCCCGTGGGGCTAACCCCCATGATGCGGCAGTATCGGGAGCTCAAACGGCGCTTCCCCGACTATCTGCTGCTCTTCCGGCTAGGCGACTTCTACGAGCTGTTTTTCGAAGACGCCGAGCAAGGCGCCCGCCTGCTCGGTATCACGCTGACGGCACGACAAGGGGCGCCGATGGCCGGCATCCCCCATCATGCCGCCGAGAGCTACATCGCCAGGCTCGTGCAGGCCGGTCGCAAGATCGCGATCTCCGAGCAGCTCGAGGCCCCGGGCCAGGGCCGCAAGCTCTTGCGCCGCGAGGTCGTCCGGCTCATCACGCCCGGC
Organism: Candidatus Methylomirabilota bacterium; assembly: GCA_035457825.1. Taxonomy (GTDB): domain Bacteria; phylum Methylomirabilota; class Methylomirabilia; order Rokubacteriales; family CSP1-6; genus 40CM-4-69-5. Next base: position 1,046 of record DATIAY010000121.1, on the reverse strand, counting down.
ACCATCACCGACACCGCGTACCTCAGCGGCGCCGCCAACAACTTTTTGCTGGCTGTCGCCCACAGCCGCGAGGGAACCGGTGTCGCCCTGCTCGACGTCTCCACCGGTGACTTCTGGGTGGGCGAGGACCCCGGCGCCGAATCGGCCGTGCTGGAGGCGGCCCTGCTGCGCCGACCGGCCGAGATCGTGATCCCGGAGGCGCTCCGCCAGACCCACGATCTGGTGGCCCGGCTCGAGGCTCGCGGCGCAGTGCTTACCTTCTGGGAACCGGCGTCCTTCGCGCCGCGCCGCGCCGCCGCCGAGCTGTTGGCCCACTTCGGCATCCCTTCGCTCGCCGTGTTCGGAGTGGCCGACATGACGATGGGGCTGGGGGCGGCGGGGGGAGCACTGGCCTATGTGCGGGCCACCCAGGGAGAGCGGCTCGGCCACCTCACCCGGCTCCAGCGCCTGGCGACCGCCGACGCCATGGTGCTCGATCAGACTGCCGTGGAGACCCTGGAGATCATCGACGCGCGCGACGGCGCCCCGCGCGCCTCGCTGCTGGGAGTGATCAACGAAACCGTCACGCCGATGGGAAGCCGACTCCTGCGACAGTGGCTGCTTCGGCCCCTGGTCGACCCCGCCCTGATTGCCGAGCGCCAGACCGCGGTCGCCGCCCTGGTGGAGGCGCCCGCCCTGCGCCACCGTCTGCGCACCCTGCTGGCCCGCATCGGCGACCTGGAACGCCTCACCAGCCGGGCCACGCTGGGCGTGGCCCACGCCCGGGATCTGGTGGGCCTGCGGGCCAGCCTGGAGCCGATCGATGAGATCCGCACCGCCGTGACCGGGCTCACCGCGCCAGTCGTGGCCACGGCGCGGGACGAGCTGACGCCGCTCGGGGGCCTGAGAACCCTGTTGCGGGAGGCTCTCGTCGACGAGCCGCCGCTGACGCTCCACGACGGGGGCCTGATCCGCGAGGAGTGGAGCGAGAGCCTGGCCGCGATCGTGAACGACGCGCGGCAGGCGCGACTGTGGATCGCCGGCCTCGAGGAGCGCGAACGCACTCG
>DATIAY010000120.1:0-4851 GCA_035457825.1 Candidatus Methylomirabilota bacterium | reverse complement strand
GCCGTGTGACCAGCATCCCATCGACGTGGTAACGGTCCTCGAGCAGGCCGTCCACCACGCCCGCGCCGTCAACGACCTCCGGGGCGTGGCCGTCGACTTCGTCACGGACGTCGCGGCCTGTCCGATTGTGGGCGACCCCCTGCGCCTCCAGCAGGTCGTCCTGACCCTGGTGAGCGAGGTACTCGCGCGCAGCCAGAGCCCGAGCCGAATTGTCGTGCGCTTCGAGCGGGAGGGAGACGTGGCCCGCATCGCGGTCAGCGAATCAGGGCATGCGCTCGCGCTCGTCGGGGCAGCCGAGGGGCGGCCCCCTGAGCCCACGACCTCGGGACGCTTCGGGTTCGCTATCGTCCGCCACATCCTGGCCCTGCATGGCGGGACCATGAGCACCCGAGACCCGAGTGGCGGGCTGTACCCCGGGTTCGCCGTCGACCTTCCTCTTAAGGGATCGTGAGGCGAAGCTCGGAGGCTTGAGGGCTACCGGCCGGAACTCGTGACCGGGACACCCCCCCGGTCGAACATCTGGGTGTCCAGCATCCGGCCCTTGGCGTCGTAGACCCAGCGCACCATGGCGGCCTTGCGGAGTCGGTCCTCCTTCGGCGCGCCGTCGCGTCCGAAGTAGCTCTCCTCCACCATGAAGCCGCGCTGATCGTAGCTCCAGCGGACGACGGCGACGCCGCGGTTCCGATCCTCCGTCAGCTTGCCGTCGGGGCCGAGGTAGCGCTCCTCGGTGACGTTGCCGCGGTCGTCATAGGTCCAGCGCACGCGGGCCACACCCCGAAACTGGTCCGTGACGGGCCGGTCGTCGGGGCCGAAGTAGACCTCCTCGACCGTGTTGCCCCGCTCGTCGTAGTTCCACCGGACCAGCGCGACACCGCGGTTGCGGTCTTGCTTGGGACGCTGGTCAGGCCCGAGGTAGCGTTCCTCGACCGTGTTGCCCTTGAAGTCATGATGCCAGCGGACAGCCGCCAGGCCGGAGCCCGTGGCCTCGATCGGCTTGCCGCTCGCATCCAGGCTCCGCCACTCGATGGGGTGGCCGCGGCTGTCGTACCGAAGGCGGACGCCATAGACGCCGTTGAGATCCGGGGTCAGCTCACCCCGGGCGTTCAGATAGGTCCGCTTCTCCTCACCGGTCGAGCGCTGGAAGAGAATCGTGCTGACGCCGAATACCGGATCCCGCAGCAACAGGTCCCCGCCCTGGCCGTAGTCGATGCGGGTCACTTGCCCGTCCCGGCCATACGTGAACCGATAGCAGGGCCCCGGCGCGCCTTGCTCGGGCAGGCTCGACACGCCCCGGATCGCATAACGCGAGTCGAAGTACACGTAGGCGTAGCAGTCGCGCGAGGCCGTGGGCGCGGACGGAGCGCTGGCGCAGCCGCTGACCAGGATGGCCACGAGGACCGGGACCGCGATTCCCCAGAAAAGCATGCCAGATTCTGGCTCAGAGGGGGTGGGGGATGTCCAGCGAAAGTTTTAGTGGAGCGGCTCGGTTTGCAGGTGTCCGGTGCGACTGGTCGGCCTCGAATGTCGACCGAGGCGCTGCAGGCAGGTGGCGTTGCCCTCATCGCAGACGATGACGCGGCGAATCATGTGGCAGCCGTACACCTGACCCAGGAGCAGCTGGCGTCCCTCGAAGGGAGCCCAGCGGGATTCCACCACCGGCGCGTAGCCGCTGAGGGTCGTGCAGACATTCCGGCTCACCCAGTCGCTGCGCGCGAAGATGTAGAGCGTATCGTCGGCCGCCTCGATGCGGATGTCCCGGTCGGAGAAGAGCGCCGAGCTGCATCCCGAGAGGATAAGGGCGAGGACGACCGCGGCGAGACCTCGTCGCATAGGGCGATCGGGCACCAGTGCAAATGCAGTGCCGACCGTATCCGCCCGTCGCTCAAGCCGAAATCCTTGTGATTCGCGTTCTTGGATCAATCGCCTCAACCGCCATGTGCGCGCGGGGAACGTCCAGGCTGCCATCCATCGTCATTCGTCGTGCCGGCTTGCGCTTACGTAGCTTCCTAGCTTCCTGAGCCGATTGCCTCAGGCCGGTTTTCGGCGCTGACGCCGGCGAGCTCAGCGGCGGCTTTTCTCTTCGCGGTGCACGGTCGCTCCCAACGCTCGACCTATGGGAGGCGACCATGCGAATCAGAACGAGCGTGCTGATCCTCACTGTGCTTCTCCTGATCCCGTCAGCTGCCGCGGCCCAGAACGGCGACAGGTTCCAGCTGTTCGGGGACGCCCAGAACCTCACCGGTGGGCTCCCGCCGAACGGGTCGGTGCATATGACGTCGCACTGCAGCCCCTACAATCAAGGGAGACCGCGCCCGCGGGCTTGCCGAAGAGCTTGAGCTCTGGCTCAGGCCGCGATGACGCGATCCGCCTCGACCTGGCGCTCGGTCTCCTCGTCGTCATAGAGCGTGCGGCCGAGCCCGCCGAGGCATGGTGCAGGCATGGTGCGGTAGGATGTCCCCCGACATGCGCCACGCGCGCAAGGGAGTGATCGCCCGGACACGACGCGAGTTCGCAGCGCTCGACCGTCTGGTCGCGCGCTTGCGTCCCGCGGACTGGAGGCGGCGGGTGCCCCGGCCGGGGGGACGCGATCCGTGGACGGTGAAGGATGCCCTGGCCCACATCACCTATTGGAAGGTGCATACGGCGCGCGTGATACGCGGCGAGCGCCGGCTGCCGGAGATGCGCGGCCTCGACGTGGACCAGATCAACCGGGTGATCTACCGGCGCTGGCGGCGCCAGACGCCGCGCGCCGTGCTGGCGTGGCATCGTCGGGTGCAGGCCGACGTGCTGCGCACGCTCGCCCGGGCGCCGCAGGCGTTGTTTCGCCGGGACCGGTCGCCGCGATGGCCGGCTGATTTCGACGGCCACTCGGCCGCCCACCGGGTGAGGGACATCGAGGCCGCGCTCGGCCGGCGCTGACTGACCGCGCGAGGGCAGAGAGGCCGCCTGTCGTCGGGCGGCCTCCGTCCACCTCCTCTCGAGCGACCCCTCGAGCCCAGATGCCACTCTGTGCCTGTCGGCCAGTCGACCGTGCCCGCGCGCTTGCCGAGGAGCTCCAGCCCTGGCTCAGGCCGCGATGACGCAGGCCCAAATTATCCCAGCCGAGTCACCGAGCAGCCGCCTTCAGGCCCCAGCGCCGGCGTAGCGCCGTCCGGCCACGCGGGGCGATGCGATCCGCCTCGACCAGGCGCTCGATCTCCTCGTCGTCATAGAGCGTGAGGGGGATGACGGCGGCGGGATCGAGCACGATCTTCCCAGCCTCCTCCCGCAGCAACAAGACCGAGCCTGGGGCGAGCCGGAGGCGCGCGCGCAGGGATTTGGGCAAGGTGATCTGGCCCCTCGGAGAGACGATCAGGATCGCAGTTGCGCCAGGCCCAGCAGACATGGCCTCCACCTCCGCCAGTCATCTTGGCAGAATTTCCACAATTCCGCCGTGACGGTATATCCCCAGACTCACCGACCGCCTGAGCGCCTAGCGGGAGTGAGGCCCGGCCCCCAACCCGGTGGGGCGGCGGATCCCCGGCGGGGCGGCGGAGTCCCAGGCTGAGGGGCGAAGTCGCCGTCAAGGTGCTGCAAGTCCCTGGAATCCCAAACGGTCCCTCTGGCATTGCCGATGCACCCCACAGCCGCAAGTCACGGGAAGCCCGGCAAGGGGGCGAGGGGGGCATATGAAACGGCTGGTGCTCACGCAACACACCATGCGCTGCCCATTGGAAGATCGCACGGCCAGCGTGACGGTGCGCACCGATCCCAACGGCTATCCATCTCGTCGGCACCTCGGTGTGACAGCCTGCTCGTTACTGCCGTCGACGTCCTTCGTCCCGCCAGCACGGCGCTGCTATTTCTCGGATGCAGCGCCGCTCGTGCCCTACAGCTGCGAGGTCCATTCGGCCCCGCATCACTCCCTGGAGGTCGCGTGCCCCAGCCGTTGCCTGGCGGTATTGAATGCCGCCGAACCCGGTGCCGCCGAGCCTGCCCGCTGCACGTCGGGAGTCAGTGACGGCCTGGAGCTGGCCCGACAGACCCAGAGCCCGGCCATCACGCGATTGTTGTGGTTCTATAGCGCCTGACGCCAGGCAGACCACACGTCGGCAACCTCCGTCGCGCATCCAGGCGGGACTATCGGAGGCGCTCGAACTCCTCCAGAGAGACGCCGAGCTGGCGGAGGATCTTGTAGAAGAGAAGGGGTCCGATCTCGCGGCCGCCGTGGATGGGAATCGTCACCGCCCGGCCGTCAAGATGGTTCCACCGTTCGTGACTTCAGGTCTGGCGGCGCCTGACGAAGCCGATCTGACTGGCCACGCGCTGGAAGTCCCGCGCGGTGGCACTAGGCATTCACGATTTCGGTAGTGTCCTTGGGCAGCGGGGCGCCCCGCTCCCGATACTCTTCCGCGATCATCTCGAAGACGTGAGTTAATTCCGCCAAGGCTTCTTCTCGCGTCGCCATCAGGGCGTAGCAGCCGGAGATGGCGGGCACCTCAGCGACCCACGAGCCGTCATCCTGGCGATAGAGCACGATCTTGTAGGTGTCGAGGCCCGGGTGGCTCACACGCAAAGAGTAGCATGGCCACGCGTCTTGAACGCTTCTGCTTCCAACTCAGGTCACCCGACCTCGTACACGTGCAGCGCCACCGGCGCATCCCCGTAGCCCAGCGCGGGCCCCCCGCCGAAGCGCTGGTAGAGATCCCGGCCACGGAAATCATCGACGAAGTGCCCGCTGGCGGCCGTGAGCTCGCGGTCCTCGAAGAGCACGCGCACCCGCGTGCCGGCCCGGAGCCCGTCGACCCCGATCTTCACCTGGGCCAGCCGCTCGGGCGCGAGCTGAATCGCATCCCCCCACACCTCGAGCTC
>DATIAY010000119.1:0-6423 GCA_035457825.1 Candidatus Methylomirabilota bacterium | reverse complement strand
TCCACACCGGACGTGTCGTGCGGCTGTCACCGTCGATCCAGGAGCTGAATCGGACACTAGCCGTCGAAGCCGAGGTGCCCAATCCCACCGGAGTGCTGCGCCCGGGATCCTTCGCTCGCGCCGAAGTCGTGATTGCTGCCGATCAGCGGGCGGTGTTCGTGCCGACCTCGGCCATCGTGGTGTTCGCCGGTATCGAGAAGGTCCTCACCGTGCGCGGGGGCCGGGCCGAGGAGCGGCGCATCGTGACCGGCCGGCGCGAGAAGGATCGCGTGGAAGTCGTCGAGGGGCTCAAGGCGGGCGAGGGGGTCATCGTACAACCGGGCAATCTCACCGGCGGTCAGTCAGTGAAGGTGGCAGGAGACGGCGACCAGGGTCGCACCCCGGGTGAACGGGGAGGCATTGGAGGGGGCGCCTCGCCCCCGCCAATCAAACGATGAAAACGAACTAATCCCATGCAGAAGCTCGCCGAGATCTGCATCGGCCGCCCCGTCTTCGCCTCGATGATCATCCTGTCGCTGGTCGTCGTGGGCGCGGCCAGCTACTTCCGTCTGGGTGTCGACCGCTTCCCGGCGGTGGACCTGCCGACCGTCGCCATCCGCACCGAGCTGCCCGGCGCCTCCACCGAGGAGATGGAAACCCAGGTCTCCCAGAAGCTCGAGGAGGCCGTCAACACCATTCAAGGCATCAGCGAGCTGCGCTCGATCACCAGTCCCGGCAACTCCATCGTGATCGTCACCTTCAACCTCAACCGCCAGATCGACGTGGCCACCCAGGACGTGCGCGACAAGGTGGCGGCGGTCATCCGCAGCCTGCCCCGCGACATCCGGACCCCGATCATCTCCAAGACCGACAACGACCAGGCGCCGGTGATGACGGTGGCGGTGGCCGGCGACCGGTCGCTCAAGGAGCTGACCGAGATCGCCGAGAAACGCGTCAAGGTCGAGCTGGAACGCTCCGCGGGGGTCGGCGACGTGCGGATCATTGGCGGGCTCAGCCGGGCCGTCAACGTCTGGATCGATGCCGATCGGCTGGCCGCCTACCAAATTCCCATCACCGCCGTGCGGGACGCCCTGGCCCGACAGAATGCCGACCTGCCGGGCGGCAACGTGACGGCGGGGCTCAACGAGAAGTCGCTGCGCACGATGGGGCGCGTGGCCGACCCGAAGTCGTTCAACGATCTGGTGATGGCCACCATCAACGGCGCCCCGGTCCGGATCCGCGACATCGGGCGGGCTGAAGACGGCACCAAAGAGCAACGCTCGGCGGCCCGCCTGGACGGCGTGCCCACCGTGGTGCTGGAGGTGCGCCGCCAGTCGGGCGAGAACACCGTGGCCGTGATCGAGTCAGCCAAGAAGAACCTGGTCCGGCTCGTGCCCCGCATTCCCGCCGACGTGCGACTCGAGGTGATCGCCGACCAGTCGCGCTACATCCACGCGGCGCTGCGCGAGATCAACCTGCACCTCGTGCTCGGGTCGATCCTGGCCTCCCTGGTAGTGCTGGCCTTCATGCGTTCCTGGCGGTCGACCCTCATTGCCGCCGTCGCCATTCCCACCTCGACCATCGCCGCGTTCGGGGTGATGTGGGCCCTGGGCTTCACGCTCAACAGCGTGACCATGCTGGCCCTGGTCCTCATGGTCGGCATCGTCATCGACGACGCCATCGTCGTCCTCGAGAACATCTTTCGGTTCGTCGAGGAGAAGAAGATGCGGCCGTTCGAGGCCGCCCGGGAGGCCACCCGCGACATCGGCCTGGCCGTCCTGGCCACGACTCTGTCGCTGGTCGTCATCTTCGTTCCGGTGTCCTTCATGTCTTCCATCTCCGGGCGCTTTCTCTACCAGTTCGGCCTCACCGCCGCCGCTGCGGTCCTGGTGAGCCTGCTCGTCAGCTTCACCCTGACGCCGATGATGAGCGCCCGCCTGCTCCGGAGCGAAGACGCTGCCGCCGGCGGCGAGCCCGGCGCGGCGAAGTCGCGGACGGGCTTCTACGCCTGGCTCGACCGCGGTTACGCCTGGACGCTGGCCTGGTCGATGCAGCGCCGGACCGTGTTCGTGGTGATTTCCCTCCTCGTCATCGCCTCGTCGTGGCCGCTCTACGGCCTGGTCAAGCAAGAGTACGTCCCCAGCGACGTGGACGAGGCCGAGTTCCAGATGATCGTCATCGGGCCCGAGGGCATGAGCCTGGCCGCCATGGACGAGGCCATGCAGGCGGTGTCCCGCGAGGTGCGGTCCGTGCCCGGGGTGCGCCTGATGCTGGCCCTGGCCGGCGGGAGCTTCCTGAACCGGGTCAACCAGGCCAGCGCCTACGTGCGTATCGCGCCCCACGAGGAACGGACGGTCAACCTCAAGAAATTCTGGGCCGGGCTCAAGCGCGGCGAGCCCCTGGCCGTGTTCCGGGACAACTACACGCAGCGCGACGTCATTCAGGAGGTCCGCCGCCGGGTGCGTAAGTTCCGCGACCTCCGCATCAGCGTCCGCAACATTCCCGGATTCAACATCGGGGGCGGCAGCTTCGAGATCGACTTCGTCATCCGGGGGCCGGACCTGACGGCGCTGGCCCAGTACGGCGAGCAGCTACGCGAGCGCTCCCAGCGCCTGGGTGGCATCGTCGACGCCGACACCACGCTCAAGCTCGACCGGCCCGAGCTGCGGGTGGAGATCGACCGCGACCGGGCTGCGGATCTGAGAGTCGAGACCGAGCAGATCGCCACCGCGCTCCGGCTCATGGTCGGCGGCGACGACGAGGTCTCGCGGTTCCGCGATCCCCTCGTCGACGAAGACTACGACGTGACGCTGCGGCTCACCGAGAGCTACCGGGGCCGCGCCGACACGATCGCCCGGCTCTACGTTCCGCGCTCGTCGGCCACCGCGGTCGCGGCCACGGGAGCCGCGCCGCAGATCGGGCTGGCGCCCGGGGGAGGGCTGGTCCGCCTGGACAACCTGGTCAAGATCGTGCCCGCCCAGACGCCGGCCCGCATCGATCGCTCCGACCGCCAGCGTGAGGTGCGCCTGCGGGCCCAGGTCGCTCCCGGCTTCGGCCAGGCCGACCGGATCGAGGCGTTGCGGAGGGCGGTCGCCGAGATGAACCTGCCCGGAGGCTACTCGACCGCGGTGTCCGGCCGGGCCAAGGAGTTCGAGAAGACGTTCATCGAGTTCCTCTGGGTGTTCCTGCTCTCGGTCATCTTCATGTACATGATTCTGGCCTCCCAGTTCGAGAGCCTGGTCCACCCGCTGACGATCTTGCTCTCGCTGCCCCTGTCGGTGCCCTTCGCCATGCTCTCCCTGTGGTACACGGGCAACACGCTCAACCTCTACTCGGCCCTGGGCATCCTCGTCCTGTTCGGAGTGGTCAAGAAGAACGCCATTCTGCAGATCGACCACATGAACAACCTGCGCGCCCACGGGATGGAGCGCCTGGCCGCCATCATGCAAGGCAACCGAGACCGGCTGCGGCCGATCTTGATGACCACGCTGGCCCTGGTGGCGGGCATGCTGCCGCTCTGGGTCGGCACCGGGCCCGGTGCCGAAGAGCGGCGGGCCATCGCGGTCGTGGTCATCGGTGGGCAGATGCTCTCGCTGCTGCTGACCCTGCTGGTGACGCCGGTGGCCTATTCGATCTTCGAGGACACCGCCGTGGCGCTGCAGTGGGCGCGGCCGAGCCTGGTCGGCGGCGCGATGCGCCGTCGCGTCGGGAAGATGCGGCGGATCCGGCGGTTCCTGCCAGGCAACGGGCGCAAGCCGATCACGCCCGGCGGCGGCTAGTCAGCTCTATCCAGAGGCGATCGCGGCTTCACTTGACGACAAGGACGGGGCACGGCGCCAGCCGAACGAGGTTCTGGGCGGTGCCCCCCATGATCCGACCGAAGACGTTGGAATGGCCGGTGAAGCCGACCACGAGGAGGTCGAAGCCGCCCTCCCGAGCGAATGTGACCGTGGTCTCGACCTCGTGGCCAGGGCGCACCAGCGCCTCCAGGTTCACGCCCTGTTCCTTCGCCGCCGTCCGCGCTTGGCTGGTGATCCTCGAGAAGAACTGCTCAATCTGCTCTCTCGCCTCGTCCACCTCGTCCACGGTGGTGGCCAGGTAGGGTAGGTGCTGCCTCACCGAGAGCGAGACCAGGGTGGCGCCGGTCGCTCTGGCCAGGCCGATGCCCGCCAAGAGGGCTCGCTGGGAACCCTCCGAGCCGTCATAGGCAACGAGGATCTTCCTAAACATCGCCCGATTCCTCGGCGACCGTGATCTTACGCTGCCGGGCTGGCTGAGGCGATAGCAGCTCCTGCTCCGGTGAGAACCAGCGCTGGGCGATGACCGTAGGGATCACCGCGCTGGCCACGACGGCCGTGACCAGCACGGAGAACTGCGCGCGGTCGAGGATTCCCGCATTCAGGCCATAGAGCGAGGAGATGGTGCCGAAGGTCAGCCCGGTGGACATCAAGAGCGTGGTGAACATGGCATCGGCGGGGACGTAGCGCTTGGCCAGCGGGTAGACGGCGGCAAACTTCGTCACCAGCTTCACGCCGAGCAGCAGAACGAGCAGTCCGAGGTTGGCCCACACCAGGGCCAGCGAGACGTTCATGCCGCCCTTGAGAAAGAAGAACGGCGTCAGGAGCGCGAAGGCGACCACGCGGAAACGACGCTGGAGCTCGCGATGCCGATGGAAGATCGAGGCCAGGGCGAGCCCGAGCACGAAGGCCGGCAAGACCGCGTGACTCTGGGCCCACTCGGCGAACAGCATCAACACCAGGAGCGCGGCAAAGGCCCCCTTGATTTCAGGCTCGATCACCCGCTCGCCGTACCGGGCGAAGAACCAGGGCTGGAGCGCGATCATCACCCAGATGATCAGGACGGAGACGCCGACGAAGGGCAGCAGCCACCACGTGGGACGGATGAAGAGCAGGGCCAGGGCCAGGGCTACGCCGAAGTCGGTGACGAAGGTGGACGCCATGATGAGCTTGCCGAGCGTGGTGTGGGTGAGGCCCGTCTCGACGAGCACCGCGTACACGACCGCCAGCGAGGTGGTCGAGAGCGCGACCCCGGCGATCTGTGAGGCCGGGCGCGTCCAGCCCAGTACCCACTCGCAGAACACCCAGGCGCCGAGGAATGGGGCCACGAAGGACAGACCGCCGATGAGGAGGCTCTCTTTCAGCTTCTCCCGCATCACCTGGGGATCGACCTCGGCGCCCGCGAGGAAGGTCAGGACGATGCTGCCGAACGAGGCGAGGAAGTCCATCCATGGCGGGCTCAGCAGGCCGAGGAGATTTCCGGCGACCACGCCGAAGCTGATCTCGATGAGCGCGACTGACACCCCCAGCTCAACCGACACCATGCTGGCAACCAGGATCAGGAGGATCGCGATGACGGCGGGGAAGAGGTGCTCCATGGCCCTCCCTCGGCCGAGAAGAGAAAACCCCTACCGGTAGCTACCGATAGGGGTCATCAGCCCCCTGTCGGGGGCGGTTCGGGCGAACCCCATCGCCCTTGGGTTGTCTCGGCTGGCTATCGCTCAGGTGCGAGCGCTTGGCCAAGCGTGGCACAGCAAGCGCATATGGGCGCCGCTTACCAGCGGAAGCCTTCCTCGCTCCGGCGGCCCTTGTCGCCCGCGCGGCGCTCGTTCCCGGGCTTGCGTCGGGTGCTGGGCGGTTTGCGGGACTCGTCGTCTCCGCTCCGGCGCCGATCGGGACGGCCCTGGCTTCGACTGGGGCCCCGGGGATCCCATCCGGCCGGTCCACCGCCGCGCGGGTCGAAGCCACCGCCGGGAGGGGCGCCCGGGCGCGGGCCCTGACCAGGAGGTCGAGGCGGGCCGCCGGGCCGTGCCCCCGGTGAGCGCGGGGGTGGCGCCGAGCCCCGCGGGGTCGCCTTGTCGACACGGATCATACGGCCGTCGAGGCTGGTGTTGTTCAGGCTGCTGATCGCGCGCTCGGCCTCCTCGGGCGTGGCCATCTCCACGAACCCGAAGCCCCGGGACCGGCCCGTCGCGCGGTCGGTCATCACCGTGGCCGCGGTCACGGCGCCGAAGCGGGCGAAGGCGCCGCGCAGGCTCTCATTGGTCGTGGTGAACGACAGGCCGCCGACGAACAGCTTCACGGGCATGCGCGGGCTCCTTTCCCGACTCTCAACGCGCGTGATGGGTGGCCAAGAGCAGGTCGGCGAGCGGTCGCGCGTTGAGAATCTGCGCGGGACCGAGCCACGCGCGCCGGGCGACTCCCAGGCCCAGCTCGAGGTTGTCCAGGTTGGACAGGTAATGGGTGTCGGAGTTCACGGCGATGGGGATGCCGAGCTCGGCGGCCCGGCGGGCGTGCACGTCGGCGAGGTCCAGGCGATCGGGCGAGCCGTTGATCTCCAGGGCCTTGCCGTGCCGGGCGGCCGCGGCAAGCACGGATTCCAGATCGACGTCGTAGGGCTCCCGGGATCCGATGAGCCGGCCGGTGG
>DATIAY010000118.1:0-7030 GCA_035457825.1 Candidatus Methylomirabilota bacterium | reverse complement strand
GGCAGAGACTGCCCCCTCCAACCCTCCCCGTTTCGCGCGGGGTGCGACGACCGGCGCGCCCTCCAACCCTCTCCGTTTCGCGCGGGGTGCGACTACCGGACCGCCTTGCGCGCGCGACGTCGCGGCGCCGGGGCTGTCGGCTCCGGGACATCCGACCCCATCGCCTCGCTGAGCTGGCGAGGACTGGCGCCCGCGGCCCGGGCGATGGCCGCCATCGTGCGACGGGAGACGACGGAGCGCGGCTGGCTGATGGTGGGATCGGCCGCGTCCGCCCACTGATCGCGGTGCTTGATCAGCAGCCACTGGCGCGGACGCGTGCGCACCAGGGCCCAGCCTCCCGCGAGCTTCTTGCCCAGGAGCACGAACTTGAGCTCGCCCCGGGCCAGTTGGCCGTCGACGTCGGCCTCGTCACCGAGGCGGTCTCCAACCACCGGGGCCCAGATGCCGCGGTCCCAGATCATCACGGTCCCGCCACCGTATTCACCCTCGGGAATGACGCCCTCGAACTCGTTGTACTCGATGGGATGCGGCTCCGTCTCCATCGCGAGCCGCTTGACGGCAGGGTCAAGGGAGGGCCCCTTGGGTATCGCCCACGAGAGCATGACGCCGCGATGCTCGACACGAAAGTCGTAGTGCAGGTGGCGGGCCCGGTGCTTCTGGACGACGAACTGCAGCGGTCGACGATGCGCGCGCTTGCCTGCCGGCGGGCGCCCGGCGGGCTCGGGAGTGACCGCGAAACGGCGCTTGCGGTTGTACTCGGCCAGCCGACCGTATCGGCTGAGCTCGGAGCGTGCCGTCCCCACCCGCCGCCGGGGAACCCGCCGTTGACCGCCCATCGCGCTTACCCGGCCCGCGCGGTCCGCCGCCCGAAGCGGGCGAGCGGCTCGCGCGCCGGCGTCAGCACCTCAGCGCTCGAGGATCTGTTCTTGCCCCACCGTCACTGGCTTGCCCCACCACCCTTCCGCCCGCGCGGCGTCAATATCTCGGCGCGTCACCTGGGGTGACCGCCCCATGCTGTTGCGCACGGAAAAGTAGAGATGATCGCTGGAGGCGAAGTGAGCGCCCCCGCCCTGCCAGTTCGCCCATTCCTCACTGGTGGCGCAACCGCCGAGCCCGAGGGTCGCGCCGAGGAGCACCAGAACCAAGCGTCGCTGCATGTGCACCCCCTCTTCGATGCCGACGTGCCGGTCGCCGTCATCGATCTGTGTGGCGTCAGGGTGCCTGCCCGCCTGGCCTCGCCGTCGACCGCGCGCGGCGCACCAGGGCCCAGCCGAGCGATTGCAGCTGAGCGTCCACGTCGGGACGGCTTCGCCGCTCGCCCCGGCGGCGCTCATCGGGCCGCGTCACCTGCTGCCGCCGACGCTCACCGAACCGGCGGTCGTAGAGTACCGCGACGTTACGTTCCGCCCCAAATTCTCGGAGCAGGGTTTCGTAGAGCGTCGGCTGTTCGCGCGCCACGATGAACAGCATCGCGCTCTCCTGAGTGGGCCCGTCGGCCATGACGACTGCTCCTGCGCGCCGCCGTTGAGGGTCGGCGGGTATACTCCCCGGCCCTTCCCGCTCCGTCAAGAGGTTGTCGAGCCTGCCGGGGCCGGGTAGAGTCTCGGGCACCGTGACCGAGCTCGAGATCCTCGACCGGATCCAGGGCCGTATCCTCTGGCTGAGCGCGTGGATGGTGCACCACGCCAACGTGCTCAGGTCGAACGCCGACGGTGCCAAGGTCGGTGGCCACCAGGCTTCGTCGGCCTCCGTCGTCTCGCTCCTGACCGCGCTCTACTTCAAGGCGCTTCGTCCTGGCGATGTCGTTGCCGTCAAGGCTCACGCGGCGCCAGCGTTCTACGCGGCCCAGTTTCTTCGTGGTCGCCTGGCCGCCGAAGCCCTGCGCGAGCTGCGCAGCTTCGGAGGCCTGCAGGCCTATCCCAGCCGTCGCAAGAACCCCGAGCTCGTCGAACTCTCGACCGGCTCGATGGGGCTGGGCGCGATTCAGGCCACCTTCGGCGCGCTGGCCAGCCGCTACCTCGTCGATCACGGCGCGCCCGGCGTGCCCGAGCGCTTCATCGTCATGGTAGGCGACGCCGAACTGGACGAGGGAAACATCTGGGAGGCGCTGGCCGAGGACGCGGTCGGACGGCTGGCCAACGTGCTGTGGATCGTCGACGTCAACCGCCAGAGCCTCGATCGGATCGTCCCCGACGTCCGGCGACGGCAGCTCCCCGCGCTGTTCGCGAGCTTCGGCTGGCGGGTCATCGAGCTGCGCTGGGGGCGCCGCCTGCAGGGCCTGTTCCGGCACCCGGGTGGGACCGTCCTGCGCGAGCGCGTGGAGACGATGCCCTACGCCGAGTACCAGAGCCTGCTCAGGCTGGGGCCGGCGGCGATGCGCAAGGCCCTCGTCACCACCCCCGCGGGTGAGGCCAGCGGCGCCCTCGAAGCCCTCCTGGCCGATGTCGCCGACGACACGCTGGCCGCGCTCATCAGCGACGTCGGGGGACACGATCTGGCCATGATTCTCGACGCCCTGGACGAGGCCTCGGGCGAGCGAGAGCGACCGACCGTGATACTCGCCCATACCATCAAAGGCTGGGGGCTGCCCCTGGCGGGCGACCCGCTGAACCACACGGCGCTGCTGGCCACGGCCCAGATCGAGGAGCTGCGCGCAAAGATGGGCCTTCCGCCTGGCGCCGAGTGGTCCGGGTTCGCCGACGGCAGCCCGGAGGCGGAGTGGATTCGCCGCCTGCCCCCGCAGTTCGCACCCCCGGCGCCACGCTCTCAGCCGGCGCCGGTGCCCGAGGCCCTCGACGAGTCCTATGCCGGCGAGCTCTCCACCCAGGAAGCCTTCGGGCGCGTGCTGGGGGCCTTGAGCCGGCTGCCCATCGCCGAGAAAGTGGTCACGGTCTCGGCCGACGTGGCGATCACCACGCACCTGGCTGGCTGGATCAACCGCCGGGGCGTGTACTTCCCGGGCAGCCGGCCCAACTACTTCGCCGAGCTGCCGCTGGCCGTGCAGTGGCGGGAATCCGAGCGGGGTCAGCACATCGAGCTGGGTATCGCCGAGCACAACCTCTTTCTCCTCCTCGGCGCGCTGGGACTCACCCACGAGCTGAGCGGCACGACCCTGCTCCCCATCGGCACGCTCTACGATCCCTTCCTGACCCGCGGGCTCGACGCGCTGTATCACGCCCTCTACTCGGGGGCCCGGTTCATCGTGGTGGCGACGCCCTCCGGCGTCAGCCTGGCCCCCGAGGGCGGCGCTCACCAGTCCGTGATAACCCCCGGCATCGGCATCGCGCTGCCCGACCTCGCGTACTACGAGCCCGCGTTCGCCCGTGAGGTCGAGTGGATCTTGCTGGCGAGCCTGACCGAGTTGAGCGAGCGTCGGGGCGACAGTCTGTACTTGCGGCTATCGACCCGCCCGCTCGACCAGGCGCTGGCGCCGCCACCCTCGGCCTCCTACCGCGCCGCAGCGCTGGCCGGCGGCTACCGTCTCGTCGACGCCCGGGTCGACCCGGAGTGGGACCCCGAAACCAACGCCGTGCACCTCTTCGCCGCCGGCGTGCTGGTCGCTGACGCGGTAGCGGCCAGCCGGCGACTGCGCCAGGCGGGGATTCTGGCCAGCGTCTTCGTGGTGACGAGTCCCGACCGTCTCTACCGGGGCTTGCGCCAACCGCGCCCGCATCTGGAGCAGATGGTCAGCGCGGAGGAGGAAGGCGTGCCGATCGTCTCCGTGCTGGACGGGCACTCACACGCGCTGGCCTTTCTCGGCTCGGCGCTCGGCGTCCCGCAACTGGCCCTGGGCGTCGACCACTTCGGCCAGTCGGGCAGCCGCGCGGCGCTCTATCACCACTACGGCATCGATGCCGAGGCCATCGCGCGCGCGGCGCGCACGCTCCTGGGGGAGCCTCCATCATAGGCGGGCGGCCGCCCGGGGTCACCCTCTGATATGATCCGGGCAGCTTTGCCAAGGAGGGATTTCATGCGCCGACTAACACCGCTCGCATGCCTGCTCATCGCCGCGATCGTGGCGGCGTCGTCCGGCTTCGCCGCCTACCCGGAGCGGCCGGTGAAGCTGATCGTGCCGTGGGCGGCCGGAGGCGACACCGACGCCATCTTCCGGCCCTTCGGCCAGCACCTGCAGAAACACCTGGGCGCCACCGTCGTGATCGCCAACGTCACCGGGGCCTCGGGGACCGTGGGGGCCCGCGAGGCCAAGAACTCGCCGCCCGACGGCTACACGCTCTACGCGATCCACGACTACATCCACTCGACCTACTACACGGGCGTCGCCGACGTGAGCTACGCCGACTTCGAGCCGGTCTGCTCGGTGTCCTCGACGCCCTCGATCCTCACCGCGAGCCCGAAGACCAAGTGGTCGTCCTTCCAGGAGCTGGTGGCCGACGCCAAGGCGCGGCCCGGCCAGATCACCGTGGGGGCAACGCTCGGCTCGACCAGCCACTTCTTCCCGGCGCTCATCGAGAAGGCGGCCGGAATCAAGTTCAA
Organism: Candidatus Methylomirabilota bacterium; assembly: GCA_035457825.1. Lineage (GTDB taxonomy): Bacteria > Methylomirabilota > Methylomirabilia > Rokubacteriales > CSP1-6 > 40CM-4-69-5. The sequence goes on along the minus strand of DATIAY010000118.1, from coordinate 2,536 downwards.
GTACGTCTCCTACGAGGGGCTGGCCCCGCGCATGAACGCGATCCTGGGGGGCCACATCGACCTCACCGACGCCAACCTGACTCAGAGGGGCAAGGTCGAGGCCGGACAGCTCCGGTTCCTGGCCGCGGCCACCGACAAGCGGCTGGCCGAGGCCGCGAACGTGCCGACCCTCAAGGAGCTGGGCGTCAACGTGGTCTACGCGGTGACGCGGGGAATCACCGTTCCCAAGGGAACCCCCGGTGACGTCGTCGCCCGGCTGGAAGGGGCGTGCGCCAAGGCGGTCGCCGAACCCAAGTTCGCCGAGGAAATGGGCAAGCAGGGCACCTTCGTCCGGCACATGGACCGCAAGGCGTACGGCGAGTTCATGAAGCAGAACGATCAGATCAACAAGGACCTGGCCCGCGACCTCGGCTTGTTGAAACGCTCGTAGGGTGACACCACACGTGAGCAGGGGGGTTTGAGGGGGGACCGTCTCGGGTCTCCCCTGAAACTGATAATCAGTGTTCTCGCTGACCCGCGACGGCGTGGCTGGCCTCGCCTGCCTGGCCGGCTCGCTGTTCCTGCTCTGGCTGTCGCGCGGGCTGCCCCAATCGGCGCTCGTGCCGATCGGTCCGGCCTTCTACCCGCGCATTCTCTTCGGCATCACCGCTGTACTGGCGGCCCTCCTGATCGTCAGCGACCTGTGGCGGCGTCCCCGAGCCGCGGCTGCCGGGTCCGCACAGTACCGACTGGTCGTGCTCGCCTTCGCCATCTTCGCCGGCTACGTGATCCTCATGCCCTTGCTCGGTTACCGGGTGGCGACCCTGATGTTCGTCGGCGTACTCCAGGTCGTCATCGAGCCGCCTCGAGGCCGGCGCTGGCTGTTGGTGGCGGCGGTGGCCGTCGGCACCATGCTGGGGACGTATTACGTCTTCGAGGGCTATCTCTCGGTGCTGCTTCCCCGCGGTCGGCTCACGGGCTTCTGAGGAATGTTCGAGGCGCTGCCGACGGCGCTGGTCGTGGTTATGCAGCCGCAGTATCTGCTGCCCCTGGCCATCGGCACCGCGGCCGGCCTCATCGGCGGGGCGTTACCGGGGGTCACGATCACGATGACGATCATCATCGTACTGCCCTTCACGTTCGGCCTGGATCCGCTGGCCGGGCTGGCCGCGATGGTGGGCGTGTACGTTGGCGGCGAGACGGGTGGACTGGTGACCGCCAGCCTGCTCGGCATCCCCGGCACCCCGTCGTCGATAGCGACCACGTTCGACGGGTTTCCCATGGCCCGGCATGGCCAGCCCGGACGCGCGGTGTGGCTGGGGACGTGGGCGTCGTTCTTCGCGGGTATCCTGGGCGCGCTGTTTCTGGTGGCCGCTACGGTGCCGCTGGCCCGCTTCGCCCTGCAGTTCGGTCCCTGGGAATATTTCTCGCTGTTCATCTTCGCTCTGGCGATGGTGGCCGGGCTCACCGAGCATTCGATGATCAAAGGGTTGCTGTCGGGGGCCCTCGGGCTCGTCATCACCGTGATCGGATCCGACCCCATCATGTCGGTCCCCCGCTTCACCCTGGGTACCGAGTTCCTGCGCTCGGGGTTTCAGTTTCTGCCCGTGCTCATCGGCATCTTCGCCTTCGCCCAGATCATGAGCGACCTCGAGCGGATCGCGGGGGGCATCAGGCCCGCGACGGTGGCGACGACCAGCCTGGCGGTGTCCCACCTCGCCGTGATCTTGGACATCCTCAAGCGTCCGTTCCTTCTACTCTGGTCGACGATCATCGGACTCCTCATCGGCGTGCTTCCCGCCGTCGGGGGCAGCGCCGCCAATGTCATGGCCTATGACCAGGCCAAGAAGTTCTCCCGCCATCCCGAGAAGTTCGGAACGGGGATACCCGAGGGCATCATCGCCGCCGAGGCCGCCAACAACGCCAACGTGGCCGGCTCGCTGGTTACGATCATGGCCTTTGGCATTCCCGGTGACGCGGTGACCGCCGTCATGCTCGGCGCCATGATCATTCACGGCATCCAGCCCGGACCGCTGTTCATGGCCCAGGAGCCGCGGGTGGCCTACGGGATCTTTGCGGCCTACATCCTGGCTCATCCCATCATGATGGTCTTGCAGTGGCTCCTGAGCCGCGTCTATCTGCGTCTGGTGCAGGTGCCGAAGTCGGCCTTGATCCCCGTCATCCTGGTCCTCTGCGTGATCGGGGCCTACGCCCTGAACAACACCATCGACAACGTGTGGGCCCTGCTGCTGTTCGGGGTGCTGGGCTACCTGCTCGTCAAGCTCGGCTTCCCGCTGGCCCCCCTCATCCTGGGAGTGATCCTCGGCGATCAGATCGAGGTCAACCTCGTACGCGCGCTGATGACCGACGCCGATCCCTGGCTGTTCCTGACCCGTCCCATCTCGGGCGTCATGCTGCTCCTCTCGGTGCTGTCCGTGCTGCTGGCGCTGTGGCAGCATCGTCGCCACGTTCGCGCCGCGGCCGCACCCGAGCCCGATTTCTGATGCCGCCGCCCCGGGCATCGCCGGAGGCGGGAGGGGTCGGCGAGACCCGTTTC
>DATIAY010000117.1:0-29696 GCA_035457825.1 Candidatus Methylomirabilota bacterium | reverse complement strand
GCCCTCAACCCAGCCCTGCTCGCGAAGACTGGCCACGAATGCCTGGAACTGCGGGTCGGTCGGAGGCTGCTCGCGTACCACACCGATCCGCAACGGGGGCCGGCTAGATTGCGCGAGAGCCGGCGGCGCCGTCGCTCCCGGCCCGGCCAGCAGCACGCCAAGGGCGAGGAGGATGAGCAGAGCGGTCCTTCCCGGCTTCATGTGCGCCTCCCCGGGCTCGCGGATGGGACACGGGGAAGGTAGACGGACAGGCGGGGGAGTTCAAGGGCCGCAGTGTCCCTCGACAATTTATTTATTTTTTTCGTCAGGGGGTCCCTAAATCGCGCCGGGGTTAGGCATGCAGGTGGGGCTAGGGGGGTCTCGGGCAAGCCCCGTCGCCCGACGCGCCATGTCACGGCTTCGGTCGCAGGGAACGGCGCGAGGGTTACTCATTACCAAGATGGAGGGCGGCTGGGGTCTCTACTCCCTCAGCGCCGTACGCCACCAGGAACGGCGATCCGCGAATGGGAAGGAGACCGGGGAGAGGCACCGCTGGACCCCAATGGCCCTGGCACCAGGCCGGCACCACGCCGCGCAAGTGCGTGAGACTGTGTGGCCTTCGTTCGCGGACGTGATTGCTTATCAGCGGACACCCCGGGGTGTAGCGAGTGCCTTGGTGCCGAGCTGGTGCCAAACGCAGAGCAACTGAGCCAACCCTGGCGGGTGTAATAGTGAGCGTCCGGCAGCATTGACGTTGCGTTAGAGTGGCTCAGGTGGTCTCAGTCTCATCCTAAGAGTCACTTTTAATCAGGGGGTCCAGGGTTCGAATCCCTGACGGCTCACCACATCCCACACCTCACTCGGCGGGATCGAGTTCTTGCGCTGAAATCCAAGTGCACGCCGCGAACCCCTTCGTCGTGATCAGCGGAAGACCAGGTGGGTTGCCCTCGTGAGCCGGCGCCAGAGGACAGCGCCGATGGTGTCCGCCTGGACGCGCAAGTCCTGGACCCGCCGCCGGCTTGCGGGCGACGCCGCTTGGGCGATCAGCTCATCCCACGTGTCTTCCACGGCGGCACTCAACCGGGCCAGATCGACCGGCACGGCTCGGGCGAGATAGGACATCACCTCGCCCAGGTGTCCGTACATCATGGCGTGAGCCAGTCGCCGACCTCCTGTGGCAAAGTCCGGCATCTGCTGCCACGTCCCGGGCGCCAGCCGCACCCCGTACGCCCGCGCGACCAGGGGGATCCGGACGGGATCGAGGATCGTGCTATCGAGATCGCGCAGGATCATGCGTGACGGCATGCCGTCACGCAGCGCAACATACACGTTCTGCAGGTGTGGCTCGAAGGCCATGCCCCAGCGCGCATAAAAATCGACCACCCCGCGCATGAGCACACGGCAGTAGACGCGGAAGAAGGCATACGCGCGCTCCGGGCGGCGCAGCTCCGAGAGTGTGCGCGCCTGCCGGGGCCCCCACCATAGGTTCAGCGCTGGGACCACGATCTCCCCCGCGCGCCCTCGCACCGGCGCCCGAATGATCGCGGCGAGGTGCGTGCCCACGAGTGGCTCGGCGTGGGCCATGGACGCCACGTCGTACTGGAAGTCCAGCGCGCTCTCTCCGCTCGCCCCCAGGAGGATGCGGGCCAGCGCCGAGAACGCGGATGCATTCGCGCGATTCAAGGCGTAGAGGAGGCGGTCTTCCCCCGTCAGCGTGGCGGCGATCGGCAGCTTGACGTCGAAGCCCGTTCGCAGAATCCGGCACGTCCGCTGCGACGCGAGGGGGATCGCCTTGACGCGCCGGTCGAGCACCGCGATCCACCGCCGTTTCAGCAACTCGCGCACGACCGGCGAGAGCCCGAGTTGCCAGGGGTGCAGCGGGATCACAACCCCCGCGTTCCGAGGGAGGGACAGGCCGGCCCAGGCGCGAAAGCACGCCCGATGATTCGCGTACGCCGTGGAATCGAAGAGGCCGGGCCGAACGTCGACCAGCGTCAGGTCGATCGCCTCTCGGCAGAGGTTCGAGCACTCAACCACCTGCTGCAGCGACGGCCCGAGCCGGAGCGCCGGGAACGGATAGTAGTGGTGGCCCTCGTACACGGGCTCGACGGCCTGCGCGCCGGCGTCGAGCTGCTGGCCGATGAGACGGTTCAGCACGAGATTGGCGAAGCTGTTGTCGAAATCGGCCGCGAGCCGATCGAAGTGCCGGGCGAGCTTCGAGGGCTCCAGGCAGGGACGAAGGGCGTTCAGGAAGGTTCGGGTGCTGTGCAGCAGACGCCGCCGGCCCGCGACGATCGCCCACGGCAATCCGGTCAGCTCGAGGCGTCGAAAGGGCAGCGGGCCACTGACCGGAGCCCGCAGCATCGGCTCGCGGCCGAGATCGAGGAACCACCGGCCGGCGTCGCTCTGCCACAACGCCGTGTACGGTACTAGGCCTTCCCGGTAGATCCCTTGAAGCAGTCGCGACACTGCGACGCGAAACGCAGCCTCGCAGGCGCGGGCGAGCCGGGCCCGGCCGATCCGGCGCTCACCGGCCCACCGTCTGACGTCCCGGAGCGTCACGTCGCGCTCGACGCGGCGACGATCAGACCGACTCGAAGACGTTTCTTCCGAGATCCTGGTTCGTGACCGCGTTGAAATCGCTCATCCGCTCTTGCATGAGCCGCTTTACCGCACCGGCCTCGCCACGCCGCTCGAACTCCTCGATTAGCGCGGCGGTGTACGCGATGTGGCCGACCTCGTCGAGCCGCAGAGCGTCGAGCAGGCGCGCCAGCCGATACCGCCGCTCGGGGGCGCAGTATCGGAGCAGCACCGGCCGCTGCAGGAGGTGGTGCACAAGTGTCCGGATCTCCGCGATGTTCATCTGGATGAGGTCGTCCACGGTGATCGGGCTCGCGTAGGGAGAGCCCTCATGGGGCTCGAGCGGGCTTCGCTGGGTATAGCCGGGGGACAGCCGAGTGAGTTGGGCATGGAACTCGTCGTCGACCACGCCCGGGAAGGTGAGATCCAGCATCGCCACGTAGGCTCGGGAGTGTCGAGACTCGTCGATCGCGTGCGCCTTGACCTGCGCAGCCAGGCGAGCATCCGGCGTGCAGGCCGCCAGGTCCCACAGGTGCCGCGAGCCTTCAGCTTCCCCCTCGGCATTCTGTACGAGCGAGAGCGCCATCCAGCAGGGGTCCCGGGCCGCGTCGCGGTAGATCTCGCCGTAGGCCCGAGTGCCGAACGGCGGCGGCGCCTTCCGGCAGGCGGTGGTCAGTGCGTCGCGATAGTGAGGCCACGCCGACCCGCCGTGCGCGCGGAGGGCTTTCACCGTCAGCCCGGCTACGATGTTCAACGAACCACCCCTGACCGCGTGGGCGTTTAGATCGCGGGGACCGGCGGTCGCCTCATGAACGGTGCATTCTTCGCCACGAATTGGACCTTGGGATAGCGGATCCCACGCTTCTCCAAGTCCTTCCTGAATTGGGCGAGCCTGGTCTTGTTGAGCTTGACCTCGCCAGACGCGAAGATGTCGAGGAGTTCGCCCGCGCGGACCCCCTCACGGATGACCCTCTCGGGCTTCCGGCCCCTCCTGGCCTTCTTGGGCTTCTTCGCTGCCATAGGTGAGTCCTCCTCTTGGGGTTGGGTCAGTCGGCCGTCGCGCACGGCATTCACCCGGCGCCGTGCGGGTGATGGAACGCTACGGTTACGGCCACGCCATGTCAAGCGCGATCAGGGGAATCAGCGCTCGGGGGGAACCCCGCGATCTTCAGCGTCTGCACCTCCGCCTCGGCCTTCTCGAACCAGAACTGCATGCCCATCTCATGGAACATGCCCATCGCCGTCGTGAGATGTCCCGTGGCCGCCCGCCGATCGCCTGCTTGCCCGTGGAGCTTGCCGAGGCTGAGGCGGCAGCGAGCGACGAGCGGGCGCATCCCGAGCTCGGAGGCCAAGGCCGTGGAGCTGGCAAGGTGGGCTTCGGCTGCCGCCACGTCCGGGCAATCGTGATGTGAAGCTGTCTCGCCGAGGAGGCGGTGGGCCCACGCCTCGTGACCGCGTTCCCCGCGCTCGCGGGCGAGCATCACGGCACGGGTGCCGCATGCCCGCGCCTCGTCCACCCGGCCCGCCAGGAGGTAGGCCTCGCCCAGCCGCACCGCGCTCATCGACTGTAAATAGCCGATCCCGGCGGATGCGTATGCGGTCAGGGCTTGCTGTAGCCAGGAAACGCCTTCCACGACGCGTCCCGACCCTGCGAGGACATGGCCAAGAGCCGCCATGGCGATCGGCGTCAAGTACGCGAGGGTCCACTCCCGCGAGAGAGCGACTGCGCGTTCGAGCGGCACGGTGGCCCGGGTGAACTCTCCGCGAAGGCCTTCAAGATGTCCGAGGTTCAGGCAGGCCCAGACGAGGCTGAAGGGGTGATCGAGCGCTTCCGCGAGCCGAACGGCCTCCCCCCCATGGTCGCGTCCCTCGTCGAAGGCTCCGAGCTCGGCGAGGGCGCGCGCCAGGAAGGCGCGCGACACCACCGCTGGATACGCGACGAGGCCGAAACGCTCCCGAGACAGATCGCCGGGAAGGGAGTCCATCAATGTGCGGCAGAGGCGTTCGGTTCCGCGATGGTCGCCCGAGAGAGCGCCCAGCCAGACATGGTAGTACTGGCCGGCAACCTGGAGCGGGACATCGCCGAGCGCCGCGCCGATGGCCTCGACCTGCTGGGCGAGCGCGCGGACGTCGCTCGCGCGACCTCCGGTATTCAAATGAAGACCGCTCATGTAGCCCAACACCGCTCCGAGTCGGCGCAGGTCGTTGGACGTCCGGGCGAGGGCCTCAGCTTCGCGGAGATACCCTTGGATCCTCTCCCATTCCGCCAGGGGGAGCAGAGCATTGCGAAGATCGCAGCGAAGATCGATGGCCTGCGCCACGGTCTCCCGAGTCTCGCGAAGGTGGCTCAACGCGGTCAGCGCATCCTCGAAGCAGCCGATGGCTTCCCGGTGGACCGAGCGGGCGAAGGCCTTGGCGCCGGCTTGCTGCAGATACGTGATCGCCTTCGCCCAATCCTTGCCCAGAAACGCATGGTGGGCCAGCCGCTCGACGTGCTCGGCCAGGCGATCGGCATAGAGCCGCTCGATGGTCTCCACGATCCGGACGTGGAGGGCGCGCCGTCGATCCTGAAGCAGGCTGCCGTAGGCCACCTCGTGGGTCAGCGCGTGCTTGAAGGTGTATTCGATATCCGGGAAGGTCCCGGCCTCGTACAGGAACTCCGCGGCCTGGAGACGTGCGATCGCGGCGTACAGCTCGTCCTCGCCGAGGTCGGCGATCGCCTGCAGCAAGCCAAGCGGCACGTCCTTGCCGAGCACCGACGCGGTCTGGAGGAGCGCCTTGTCCACGGCGCCGAGCCGGTCGATGCGGGCGGCGATGACGGCCTGGACCGTCGCCGGGACCTTGATGGCCGGCAGGGGCCGAGTCAGCTGGTAGGCGCCGCGCTCGCCCGTGAGGGCTCTCGTCTCGACGAGTGTCCGCACGCACTCTTCCAGGAAGAACGGGTTGCCCTCGGTCTGCGCGATGAGCACGCGCGTGAGCGGCTCGAGGTTGGATCCCAGCAACGCCGCGAGGAGTCGCTCGGCGCCTTCGGTTGGGAGAGGCCCTAGCCGGAGCTGCGAGTAGTACGCACGGCTCCCCCAGGGATGCTGATACTCCGGCCGGTAGTTTACGAGTAGCAAGATTCGCGCGGCCGGGAGGCTCTCGACCAGCCCATCGAGCAGGGCCTGGGTCTCGGAGTCGATCCAGTGCAGATCCTCGACGACGACCAGCAACGGCTGGACCTGGCTTTCCCGGAGCAGGAGCTGCTTCACCGCATCCAGCGTGCGCCGGCGGCGTTGGGGCGGATCCAGCGTGGACCACTGCGGGTCATCGGTCGGCACGTCGAGGAGCGACAGGAGCGCGGGGAGATGGCCTTCCAGTGCGCGATCAAGCGTCAAGAGCTTCCCCGCGAGCTTCTCGTGCACATTCCGCGGCCCGTCGCGGTCTTCGATGCCGAAGTACTCCTTGAGGAGATCGACGATGGGCAGGTAGTTCGTCGCCTTGCCATAGGAGACCGAGCTCGTCTGGAGGACGAGCCAGCCGTGCACGCGATGCGAGTGCGTGACTTCCCAGACCAGGCGGGACTTGCCCACGCCGGCTTCCCCTACGATGGCGATGACCTGCCCGTGGCCGGCGGCAGTCCGCGCGAGCGCCTGGCGCAGGGCCTCGAACTCGCTCTCCCGACCGACGAACCGGGTGAGCCCTCGCACGGCCGCCGCGTGAAGCCGAGATCGGATAGGGCCCGCGCCCACCATCTCGTAGACATCGATGAGGTGTTCCAGCCCTTTCACCGGCACCGGGCCGAGGGGCTTCACCTCGACGTATCCCTCCGCCAGGCGGAGCGTGTCTGCGGTCAGTCGGATCGTGCCAGGCGTGGCGAGCTGCTCCATCCGCGCGGCCAGGTGCGTCGTCTGGCCCAGGGCGGTGTAGTCCGTGCGGAGATCATTTCTGATGGCGCGGACGACGACCTCGCCGGAGTTGAGCCCGACGCGGATCTGCACTTCGACGCCGTGCGCACGTCGAACCTCCTCCGTATAGCGCCGCATCGCGGCTTGCATGTCGAGGGCCGCGTAGCAGGCTCGCACCGCGTGGTCCTCATGGGCCAGTGGCGCCCCGAACAGTGCCATGATCCCGTCGCCCATCACCTGGTTGACGGTGCCCTCGTACCGATGGACCGCCTCCATCATCAGCTCGAGCACCGGGTCGAGGATCTTGCGGGCCTCCTCGGGGTCGCGATCGGCCAGGAGCTCCATCGAGCCCTTGAGATCGGCGAAGAGCACCGTGACCTGCTTGCGTTCGCCCTCGAGTGCCCCTTTGGATGTAAGGATCTTCTCGGCGAGGTGTTTGGGGGTGTAGTTCTGAGGCGAAGCGTAGCGACTTTCTGGCTGGGCTGGAGCTAATGACGTCCCGCAGGAGCCGCAGAACTTCTTGCCCGGCGTTAGCTCCGCGCCGCAGGAAGGGCAGGTAGCAGCCAGGCGGGCGCCGCAGTCCTCGCAGAATCTGAGGCCCTCGCGGTTCTCGGCCTGGCAACGGCTGCACCGCATGACTCTTGAGGGTGGCAGAGTAGCCCCCGGCCCGAAGGGGGTCAAGCAGCGTCGTGGTCATGGCACGCCTTGGATCGGATTTCTGCTATAGTTGCGCCCGATTCGCGTCATGCCGCCACCGAGTATTATCCCCACTGATCACCATTCAGGTCACGGCTCACCAATGACGACACCGGGCGCCTGATGATGATCCCTGTCATCACGCTGTCCGGGTGCGACCGTGAGATCCCCGCCAGGGCCGTTCAGAAGTTCGCCCGACAGCTGTCGGGCCGACTGCTGCTTCCCGCGGAGGCCGGCTACGACGACGCCCGCACGGTCTGGAACCGGATGATCGATCGGCGGCCGGCGATGATCGCGCAATGCGCCCGGGTCGAGGACGTTATCGCGGCCATCCGCTTCGCCCGCGAACGCGACCTGCTGGTGTCGGTGCGCGGCGGCGGCCACAATGTGACGGGTTATGCCGTCTGTGAGCGCGGCCTGATGATCGATCTCTCCCCGATGAAGGCCGTCCGTGTCGATCCGCGACATTGCCTCGCCACCGTCGAGGCCGGCCTCACCTGGAAGGAGTTCGACACGAAGACCCAGGCCCACGGCCTCGCCACCACGGGAGGGATCATCTCATCGACCGGGGTGGCGGGCCTCACCCTGGGCGGCGGCCACGGGTGGCTCATGCGGAAGCACGGTCTGGCCTGCGACAACGTCGAGGCCGTCGAGGTCGTGACCGCTGACGGTCGGCGGCTACGCGCGAGCCACGACGAGCACGCAGACCTCTTCTGGGGTGTCCGCGGTGGGGGAGGGAACTTCGGGATCGTGACCTCGTTCGAGTTTCGTCTTCATCCCGTCAGCACGGTCCTGGGTGGCCTGCTGCTGTTTCCCCTGACGCGCGGGCGCGAGGTGCTCGACGTCTATCGCCGACAGACGCTCGTTGCCCCCGATGAGCTCACCTGCGGCGCGCTCATCACGGTGTGGCACGACGCCACCCCGGTGATCGCCGTCGCCCTCTGCTACTGCGGCCCCGCCGCGCGCGGCGAAGAACTCGTGGCGCCGTTCCGAAAGCTCGGCTCCCCCATCCTCGACACGGTCCGGGTCCTCCCGTACGCCGAGCTCCAGACGATGTTCGACGCCACGAATCCCCCCGGACGCTGGTACTACAAGACGGGCTACCTCGATCGCGAACGGATGGAGGGCGATCGCTTTGTGGACGTCCTGCTCGAGCACTGCGGGTTTCCATCGCCATCGCCGCTGTCGCGGATCTTCATCGAGCACCTCGGGGGGGCGATGGGACGAGTGGCTCCCGAGGCGACGGCGTTCTTCCACCGGCGGGCGCCCTTTGATCTCATCGTCATCGCGGGCGGATTCCGCCCCGAGGAGACTGCGAAGAACGTCGAGTGGGCGCGCGCGACGGCCGCGGCCATGCGCCCGTTCATGTCAGGCGGCGCCTATGTCAACTATCTCGACGCCGATGCCGGGGCGGATGCGGTCCGGGCGGCCTACGGCTCGGCCTACGAACGGCTGATTGCGCTCAAGGAGACATACGATCCCCAGAACATCTTCCGTCTGAACCAGAACATCCGGCCGAGCCGCCCGGGCTAGACGAGCTCGAACTCGAACAGCCCGACGCGGGCGCCGAACCAGGCGCGGCGGAACGATTCCAGATCTGTGAATGTCGCGGTCGGTATGCGCTTGAACGCCAGCTGCACCCGGCAGGGCCTGACGTCGAACGGATAGGGATCGAACGCGACGCGCCGCGGTCCGTCGGGCGTCATGACCATGCGGACGCCCTCGTCGCTGGCGCTCGTATAGCCCACGGGCACCGGATCCACGTGATCGGGGTACGGCTCCTGGCAACAGAAGTAGAGGCCCAGGAGGTCCCAGACCTGCATCAGCCGGTAGTTGGTCCAGACCTCCCCGGCGTCGAAGGCCTCACGCTGGCGCTCCTGCCAGGCCTCGTTCCGCGCGACGAACGCCTGCACGTCCGGGCTCAACGTGGTGAGGTTGTACCGCCCCGCTGGGTGCTTGATCGTATCGTAGCGCCCCTTCCACAGACCGGTGCGGTGCATGCTCACGACGAGACCCGAGTAGGCGTCGATGCTCGCCATCCAGTCGAGCGCCCATTGATAGGCGGCCAGCTGCGACTCGGTCATCGGCACCCGGAGGAATGGGTATGGTTTGCCCGTCTCGGGGGCAATCAGCGGGCTCGTCTCGTACCGGAGCCAGCCGTAGTCGTGGAAGGTGGCCGCCCGGACGACGGAGTCGTACGGCCTCGGGGATGCGAACTCGCGGTTGCCCCAGTGGGCAGCCAACTGTCCCACGAAGCGCGAGTGATCCGTTTGTCCGATGAGGATGAGCGCATCGTCAGTCGTTTTGCGGATGATCATGCAGCACCTCGTCGTTCGGCAGCGGTTCTCCGGCCAGCCTCCAGGGCGAGCGGCGTCGTCGAGAACACGTGGGGGGGCCCGGGCGGGCGAGCCCGAGCCCCCTCCACGATCATCCAGACTCAGAGCGATCTTCTCACTTCGCCAGCGGATCGGGCCGCACCTGGATATGCACGGCCCGGGGCTTGGTGCCCTTGCCGCCTTCCATCAGCCACGGCGTGCGGTCACCACTGGTGCTCCACAGCCCGCGGCCCTTCCAGCCAGCCTTGGGATCGTCGATGCGCCCGTCCAGGCCCTTGGCGTAGAAGCCCATCGGGTAGGGCACGCGCAGCAGGACCATTCGCCCGTCCTTGAGCGCCGCAAAGCCGTCCTGGAGGTTGGCGGTCGAGATCGGGACGTTGTCGCCCAGCCCCACCGTGTTGTGGTGATCGACCCAGGTGTAGTAGCTGGCCTCGGCGCTGGTGTTCTCGAAGCCTTCGAAGCCCGGGCCCGGATACTTGTGGTACGCGAACCCTTCGGGGCAGTGGTTGCCGGTCGCCGTGGGCCCGGTGAGCGGCCCCTTGCACCGGCGCCGGTCGAAGCTGATCAGGCTGCCGTTCGAGCCCGACCCCCACAGCACCCCGTTCTTGTCGATGTCGCCACCGCGTACCCCGATGCCCTCCTTGGGAATGGCGTAGAACTCGGAGAGCCTGGTCTTGGGATCGAAGCGCAGGAAGCCGGGCGTGCCGGCGAACACGTTGAACGTGTACCAGACCGAGCCGTCGGTGGGATGCGGCATGACGGCATAGGGACCCGACCCCGCGATCCGCATGTCCTTGCCCGACAGCGCCGGCTGGCCCGGCTCGGTCCATTCATCGACCTTGCCGTTGCCGGTCGTGTCGAGCACGAACGGCGCCCAGCCCTGGGCCCGGACGGCGTCGCCCGTCTCGTCCCACACCCGGGTGTTGACCCAGCCGGCCACCGGGCCGGTGCCCGACAGCCACAGCGTGTCGTCGGGATCGTAGCCGAACTGCGGGTGGTGAGTGCCGAAGCAGGTGTCGAGGAAGCTGTACTTCATGGTCTTCGGATCGTGCACCGTCACCTGGCGTCCCGAACGATCGAGCGGGAACACCTTGGCCGAGGGATGCTCCGAGCCCTTCTTGCAGAATGCGGGGTTCTCGATGCCGCGCACGGCCGCGGCGAACCACACCCGGCCCTTCTTGTCGAACATGCCGTTGTGGTTGTTGGCCCGCTGGCCCCAGATCTTCTCGTCGCCCCAGTAGGGCGAGGGCTGCATCGGCTTCATGGCAGCCGAGGCGTGCAGCGGTGGCCCCAACGATTCGGGCGCGTTCGGATCCGCCACCGGCATCTTGAAGAACGTCACCTTGTGCGTCTTGGGGTCGAGGATCGGCATGTCGTCGGTCGCGTACTCCGGCGAGCCGTAGAGCGGACCGTAGGGGTTGACGGTCGGATGACGCCGGTCTGAGGAGATCAAGTCGTGGAGATAGTGCTTCTCCGTGCTCCACTCCCACGAGGTGACGACGACATTGCGCTCGACGCCCTGCGGCCGCGGCGGCTTGTGCCTGGGCAGCTCGCCCCGGGCGACGCGGTCGGTCCAGTCGCCGAAATACTTGAACGGCACGCCACCGAGCTGCACGGCCAGCCGGTTCATCATGAGCTCGCCGGTCTGTCCGGCGGCGACGCGGCGTGCCCACGCCTCCGCCCCCGACTTGAACTGACCGAGCTGGGCAGGGATCGTCCGCGTCGATTCCTGACCGAGCTGGTGGCAGCCGACGCAGTCCACGTTGTTCATCCGTTGGCGCCAGGTCTCCTGGGTGATGTTCTTCGGGATGTCGGTGCTGCCGCCGAAATCCTTCGCCGGCGGAATCTTGAGCATCGTGTACCAGTAGATCGCCGGATAGTAGTGGGCCGCCGCCCGATCGTTCGGCGCCGGCACCGCGGCGAGATCGAGCTGCTGGCCAGGCCTGGCGCGCACCCTGGGCGAATCTACCAGGCCGTAGCCGCGCACCCAGACGCTGTAGTTCGCCGTCGGCAGGTCCGGCACGACGTAGCGCCCCTGGTCGTCGGTGACGACCATCTTGGCGTACTTCGTTGGAAGCTCGGTGGTCTCCGCAATCACCCACACCCCGGCTTCCGGTCCCCGTGGGCTGTGCACGACCCCGCCGAGATCGTCCTGGTCGATGGGCACCCCGCCGGCCGGTTGAGCGGTCAGCCGGCCCGGTCCGGCGGTCAGAAGCGCGGCCATCGCCAGGGCCGCCGCACTGAGGAACCGCGCTTTTGTCCTGTGCATGATGATCCTCCTTGTCGGCTCTCTCCCGGCACCCGTGGGGACAGTGGCGCAAGGATATTCCGAGACGCGGCAATGCGCCAGACGGGCTTGGCCGCCCTCCCGGTTGATTCTCTCGCCAACGCCGAGTAGCCTGCCGGCACCTCCGGATCCCATGACGTATGATCTCGTCACCCTGGGCGAGGTGATGCTGCGCCTGGCCGTGCCCGCGCCGGGCCGCATCGAGACCGCCCGCCAGCTCGACGTGCAGATCGGCGGCGCCGAGGCCAATGTGGCGGCGGCGTGCGCGCGGCTGGGCCTGCGCACGGCGTGGCTCTCGGCGCTGCCCGCCAACCCGTGGGGCGAGCGCATCCGGCGCGAGCTGACGGGCCACGGCGTGGATTGCGCCGGCGTCCGGATGGTGGAGGGCGCCCGTGTCGGTCTCTACTACCTCGAGTACGGCGCGCCGCCCCGCCCCGTGCGTGTCATCTACGATCGCCGCGAGTCGGCCTTCGCCCGGCTGGCCGTGGATGACATCGACTGGGCGTCCCTGCGCCAGGCACGGCTGGTGCACCTCACCGGCATCACACCGGCGCTGGGGCCCGGGCCCCGGGCCCTCGTCGAGCGGGCGCTCAGCGAGGCGGCCACGATCTCCTTCGACGTGAACTATCGCGCCACGCTCTGGATTCCGGCCGAGGCCCGCGCCTTCATCGACGGTGTGCTGCCACGGGCACGCTACATCTTCGCCGGGCTGGAGGAGGTGCGGCTCATCTGGGGCCTCGAGGGCGAGCCCGAGCAGGTGCTGGAGGTGCTGGCTCGCCGGGCGCCCCAAGCCACGGTCACCGTGCTGATGGGCGAGGCCGGCTCCATCACGCGCGACGGCGCCCGTGTGCTGCGCCCCGACCGCCGCCACGCCGTGCAGGTGGTGGATCCCATCGGAGCCGGTGACGCCTTCGCCGCCGGCTTTCTCTGGGCGGCCCTGCGCGGCTGCGATCTGCAGGAGACCATCGACACCGCCGGCGCGGTGGCCGCGCTGAAGTGCTCGATGTGGGGGGACATCGCGCTCGTCGGCCCGCGCGACGTGGAGGAGCTGCTGGCCGGTGGGCCGGGGATGCGGCGGTAGTCGGGACGGCTAGTCCTTGAGCCCGGACAGGGCGATGCCCCGGATGAACGCGCGCTGGAAGAAGAAGAACATCAGCGCCAGGGGGATGATGGCCAGGGCTGAAATGGCCATCACCTCGTTGTAGGTCGTCACGTATTCCTCCTGAAAGCGCTGCACACCGAGCGGGACGGTCCGCATGCTGTCCTCGGTGATCACGATGAAGGGCCAGACGAACGCGTCCCACGTCTCGCGCCAGGTAAAGATCGCCAGGGTGAGCAGGGCCGGCCAGACCAGCGGCACCACGATGCTGAAGTACATCCGGATTTCCCCGGCCCCGTCGAGGCGGGCCGCCTCCAGGAGCGAATCCGGCACGTGGAGGATGAACTGCCGCATCAGGAACACGCCGAAGGCGTCGGCGATGACCGGGATGATCAGGCCCTGGTACGTGTTGACCCAGCCCAGGCCCTTCACGATCAGGAAGGTCGGGATCATGAGGACTTCGATGGGCAGCATCAGGGTGCTCAGGATGGCCAGGAACAACGCGCGTTGACCGAGGAACCGGTATTTCGCGAGCCCGAAGCCGGCGAACCCCGCCAGCAGCACGTTGAAGAACGTGACCGACACGCTCACGATCAGACTGTTGGCGAAGTACCGGGCGAAGGGGAACCGGCTCCAGGCGTCGCTGTACACCTCCCAGCGGGGTGGCCGGGGGATCCACTGCATCGGGAGTTTGAACACCTCGTCCAGCGGCTTGAGCGAGGTGGAGAGCATCCAAAACATGGGGATCAGCATGAGGATGGCGCCGGCGACGACGGCCAGATAACCGGTTCCGTACAGTGCCGTTCTCCCCAGAGCCCTCACGGTCGTCCTCCGTTGCGGCCGTAGTCGTCGCGGAACAGCCGCAGCTGGACCAGGGTGAACACCATGACGCCCACCAACAGAAAGACGGATGCCGCGCAGGCGAGCCCCATTTTGAAGAACTGGAAGCCCGTCTGGTAGATGAAGAGCGGCAACACCCGGGTCACCCCGTTCGGGCCCCCGCCCGAGATGATGAGCACGTTGGCGAACACCTTGGACATCTGAATGATGGAGATCACGACCACCAGCAGGATGGTGGGCCGGAGCAGCGGCAGCGTGATCGCGAAGAAGCGCTGCACGGCGGATGCCCCGTCGATCGCCGCCGCCTCGTGATACTCCTGCGGGATGTTCTGCAGGCCGGCCAGGAAGATGATCATGAAGTAGGGGACGAAGCGCCACTCGCTCGACAGGATGAAGCCGGGCATGATGGCCCGGGCGTCGCCGAGCCAGTCGATCGGCGCGATCCCCAGGCTGGCCAGGCCCACGTTCAGCAGGCCGTAGGGGTGGAACATGAAGCGCCAGATGACGGCATACACCACGACGGGCATGACGGCCGGCATGAAGTAGGCCATCCGGAGCAGGTTCTTGGCCGGCAATCGCGTATTGAAGATGAGGGCCAGCCCCAGCGCCAGGAACCAGAGCGGGAGACAGGTCCCGAACACGTAGTAGAGGGTCGCGCCCACCGACTGATGAAAGAGGGGATCGGTCAGCAGGAAGGTGTAGTTGCTCAGGCCCACGAACTTCGGGGCGGTCAGCATGTCGTAGCTCGTCAGGCTCAGCCCGAAGGCCTGGATCATGGGCACGAACTTGAAGACCACCAGCAGGAGGAACATCGGCAGGAGAAAGAAGTAGCCCCAGAGCTGATGCCGGGCCTGACGGAAGCGAATGATATTCACGGCGGGCAGTTGATCTCCGTCGAGCAGTGCGCGAGCACGCGAGAGTGTAGAGCCACGTGGCACGGTTGACAAGATTCGGGCCACCACCCAGAATCACGCCGGTCATGAATCTGGCCCGACGCTCTGCCCCTCGCTAACGCGCCGCGTGAAATGGGAGCCAAAGCCATGAAGACTCATCGCGGGTACGTCCTGTTCGTCACCGCCGTCGCCCTCCTCACGCTGCTCGCGGTGGGCTTCCGTGGTGACGATGCATCGTCGGCGGCGCCCCGCGCCGCCTTTCCGACGGCGAAGGTCACGCTCCGCATCTGGGACACGACGGAGAAGACGAAGGCGGCCCTCTATCAAGAGGTCCTGGTGCCGAGCTACATGAAGCGTCGCCCCAACGTGACCGTCGACTACCAGAGCGTCTCCACCGCGGACCTGCAACAGAAGCTCCTGGCCGCGCTGACGGCGGGGACCGGCCCCGACGTCTTTACCCTGGCCGATTGGTTCTTGCCGACGTACTTCGACAAGAACCTGCTCGATCCGGTTCCGCCTGACGCGTTCGGCGCCAAGAGCAGTCAGGATCTGCTGGAGCGCTACATTCCAGGCCTGCTCGGGGCCCAGGTCCACAACGGGGCCCTCTACGCGATCCCGATTCAAATGAATGCCTTTAGCCTGTTCCTGAATAACCGCCTGTTCAAGGAAGCGCGGCTGGATCCGCAGAAGGATGCCCCCCGGAGCTGGGAGGACGTGGCCCGGCTCAGCAAAGCCTTGACGAAGCGGCAGGGCGAGCGTGTGGTGCAGAAGGGCTTCGAGATGCGCTACGCGGGCGATCACTGGCTGGCCTTCATGTTTCACACGCTGGTCTACCAGGCGGGTGGCGACGTCCTGAAGGATGGCAAGCCGGTATTCAACAACGATGCCGGTGTCAGGGCGCTGACGATCTGGAAGGACGTCACGGTCGCGCCGAAGGTGAGCCAGAACACCGGCGCCTCTCCCTACCACGACTTCGCCGTCGAGCAGGATGCGATGACCTTTGCCGGCCCCAACGGGGGGGCCGTCGTCGAGGCGATCAATCCCAAGATGAAGGGTAACTATACCGTCGTGCCGCTGCCGCAAATCGATCCCGGCAAGCCCCGGACGATGATGTACTCCTTCAATCTGGTGGTGAATGCCAAGGCCTCGCCGGAGGTGAAGACGGTCGCCTGGGACTTCATCCAGTCCGCGACCAGCCAGCCGACGCTGTGGATGCAGCGAACACGGATGGTCCAACCGGTGAAGGGCTGGTTCGATACGGCCGAGGCCAAGCAAGTACCCTACCTCGACATCTTCATCCGCGATCTCTCGATCGGCCGGCCGATGGCGCGTTCCCAGAACTTCAACGAGCTGCAGGCGGCCATCGCGCGGGCGGTCGACCGGGTGGTGCTCCAGGGTGCCGATCCCCGTCGGAGCCTGGACCAGGCGGCGGAGGAGTTCAACCGGGCCCGTGCCACTCGATGAGGCCCCGTGTCTTCGTCGTTCAGGCAATCCCTGAGGAAGGCCTGCGCATGCTCCAGCAAGTGGCGGACGTCGAGGTCTTCCCGGCCGAGCGGATGATCAGTCGCGATGAGCTGATCGCCCGGGTCAAGCGCTGCGATTACCTCTACACCCTCGGCGACACGCCCATCGATGCCGAGGTGCTGGACGCCAACCCCAACCTCAAGGGCATCGCCGCCATGACCATGATTCCTAACGTCATCGACGTGGCCGCCATGACGGCGCGGAAGATTCCCTTGACGAACATCCCGCACGTGATCACGAAGACCACCTGCGACCTGACCATGGCGCACGTCCTGGCCCTGGCCTGTCGGCTGGTGGAAGCGGACCGCTTCACGCGCGAGGGACGGTTCCGCCAGGAGCAGTCCATGACTTTCCTCTGGCACTCCTTGCCGGGCAAGGTGGCCGGGCTGATCGGCCTGGGCGGGATCGGCAAGGAGCTGGTCAAACGCCTGCGCGCCTTCGAGATGCCCGTGATCTATACCAAGCGTGAGCGCCTTACCCCCGGGCAGGAGAAGGAGCTCGGCATCGACTGGGTACCGGACAATGATGCCGTCCTGCGGCAGGCGGACTTCGTCATCTTGATGGCCAGCTACAATCCCAGCACGCACCTGATGATCGGGGCGCGGGAGTTCGGGCTGATGAAGCCCACCGCCTTCTTCATCAACACGGCCCGCGGGCGCATCGTCGACGAGAAGGCCCTCGTCGACGCCCTGCGCAAGGGCACCATCGCCGGAGCCGGGCTCGACGTCTACTGGACGGAGCCGCCCGTGGGCGAGCCGGCCCCGAGCCCGGAGCTCTTCAAGATGGACAATGTCGTCCTCACCCCCCACATGGGGAGCGCCACCTGGGAATCGCGGCGAGAGATGTCGCGGCTGGCGGCCATCAACCTCACGGCCATGATCAAGGGCGAGCGGCCCCCCGATCTCTACAATCCCGAGGTCTACCGCTGACGGTCGTCCGCTCCCGGGGAGCGTCCCGGAGTCAGAGACTGTTGTACCAGAGCAGGCGGGAAAGCCTCGGATTATGAACGATTTGCGTCACGAGATCGATTGCGTCACTGGTGCCGGACGTGCAGGCCACCGGTGATGGCGCGCCGGGCATCGCGCTTCTGTTGAGAGTGAACACGCAGTGCTGAGGGCAGGAAACCTCCGCAGTGCGGACGGGATAGGATCTGGCCGGGTCCAATCGCACGCTGAACGGGGGGACATCCCACAGGTACGCGGTTTTCCCCGGAAGTGCGACGGCTACGTCGGAGAGCAAGGAACAGCTGGTGACGCCTACGAATTGCCGACAGGACTGTGCCCCGGGATCGGTGCGCACGGCCACGTTGGCCGGGCAATCACGTAGCGGGCAACGCACACGGTGATGCGTGATCTGCAATCGCTGGCGCCGATGCCGACGCCATAACAGGGCACCAACGCCTACGATGAACGCCATGCCGAGGAGAGTCAGGCCAATTCCGTCCATGCGAGCCGCCTCCTTCCGAACAGTGCGTCCAGTTCCGCGGTGGTTACAATAGGGGAATCCTGCCCGCCAACGCATGAGCCGCCGGCATCATTTCGATAGAACGTTCACATCACTGCGGCCTTGACACGCCGGCCCGCAGACGATGACATATCGCGGCGGCACAATTGGCTACCATCCCAGGGCTGCCGCCGCCGCGCAGCGGAAGATCGAGCGATTCCTCAGAGCCGGCGATTCAGGCGGCCGGCGTACAGGCACGCCGCAAAGATGAGGGCGATCCAGACGCGTTGAGAATAGACGGTGGCAGCGAAGAATAACCAACGCCCGAAAAGGAAGGCTGCCGATTCACTGGCTTAGATACGGATCGTTGTTCTGCGGGTCTGAATTGCTAGAGGTCCAGGGTTCGGCGGCGCGATGGGGGGAGGGCAGCACGCTCGAAGAGTGGCAAGCCCTTGCGTTCAGCGCGATGATAGAGGCGGCTCGAATCTCACCAGGAGGAGGAGGTCGCCATGCGAGAGTTGCGGTGCGCGGACGTGGGGATGAAAGACTGCAAGTTCGTGGCGCAAGGCAAGGACGACGCTGAGGTGATGAAGAAGGCGGCGGAGCACGCGAAGAGCGCGCATGGAATGGCGGTAGTCCCACCGGATGTGGACAGGAAGGCGCGCTCTGCGATCCACGATGTTGCCGCCCGGAAGTGATGCCCAAGGGCAAGGACCGTCAATGGCTCGGGAAACCGACGGTCAGGCGTGACTCATACGGCGGGCCGGCTCATCACCGGCCCGCGCCTTGCGATCTTTGCCTTCGCGGTCGGGCTCGCGCTCATCGGACTGTTGGCCCTCCTGGCCCACATCTCGTCGAACGTCCGTAGCCTCTTTCGCCTGATTGGGAAGTGGCGAAAGCCGACGGCCGGGCTTCGCCCAGAAACGTCGCGCGCTTCATCGGGCAGGCCGGCGCTTTGCTCATGGTCGTAGCGGTGCTCGCCATCTCCGCGCTTCTGCGGTTTCTGCCCTAGATAGCGGCGTTCGGGCACCCGCGCCGGCCCTGAGCGCGTCATCTTCTCCGACGAGGACGGTATCGTGAAGGGGTCGCTGCTCGCCTTCGGTGGGCGTGTCGTGTCCGGCTTCCGGCGGAGCCAGGGATTTCTTCTGGCCGGCGCGGTCGCCTACTACACGCTGCTGGCGATCGTGCCCCTTTTCGTGGTGTTGCTGGTGGGGTTGTCGCACGTCGTCGACGAGCATCGGCTGCTCGAAACCGTCGCCTCGAATCTCCAGCTCGTGATCCCCAGTCAGGCCGCGGCCGTGACCGAACAGGTCGCCAGCTTCCTGGCCCACCGCGAGGTGGTCGGGATCGTCGGGCTGCTGGCGCTCGTGCTCTTCAGCTCCACCGCCTTCACCGTGATGGAGAATGTCATGGCGATCATCTTCCATCACCGTGCGGTCACGCAGCGTCGGCACTTCCTCGTGTCGGTGCTCCTCCCGTACCTGTTCATGGTGTTGATCGGCGCGGGACTTCTGCTGATTACGGTGATCAGCAGCGCGCTCCACGCGGTCCGTGCGGTGCAGGTCTTCGGGCATGCATGGCCCCCGGCGGGTCTGTCCGGCGCCGTGCTCTACCTGCTGGGCGTCGTGGGGCTTGCCCTGCTCTTGACCGCTTTCTACATGGTGCTGCCGGTGGGACAGATTCGCTTCGGGCACGCCCTGGCCGGGGGCATCACCGCGACCGTGCTCTGGGAGGTGACCCGCCACGCCTTGGTGTGGTACTTCGCCAAGCTATCGATGGTCAACGTGATCTACGGGGCGATGGCTGCTGTCATCGTCGTGCTGCTCACCCTGGAGGCCGGCGCCGTCATCTTGCTCTTCGGCGCCGAGGTCATCGCCGAGATAGACCGCAGCCGCGCCGGACGGAAACGCGTGCGATAGTCTCGATGGCCGAGCCCTGGCCCGATCGTGCTTCTCCTCGAGGAGGTTTGGAAGGGTATGCTACGTCGGGTCCGGCAGCCATGATGGAGATCGGATGAGGCGCAAGCCGGTCGTACTCGTGACGGGCGCCAGCGGCGAGATGGGACACGGGCTCATCCATCGTCTTGCCGAGCTGGGCACGTTCGACGTCCTGGCGCTCGATGTCCAGCCGCTCGACCCGGAGCTGGCGCGTTGCTGCGCGGCGAGCCGGATCGGCGACGTCCTGGACCGCCACTTTCTCGACCGGCTCGCGAGCGAGTTCGAGATCTCCGTGATCTTCCATCTGGCCGCGCTCCTGTCGACCCGCGCGGAGTTCGTCCCGGAGACGGCCCATGAGGTCAACGTTCAGGGCACGCTGAACTTGCTGCGGCTGGCGGTCGACGAGGCACGGTCGCTGGGGCGCGCGATCAGGTTCCTCTTCCCGAGCTCGATCGCCGTCTACGGGCTTCCCGATCTGCCCGCCAAACGGACGGCCGGCCGGGTCGTCGAGGACCGGTGGCTGACGCCGATGACCATGTACGGCTGCAACAAGCTCTACTGTGAACACCTCGGTCGCTACTACGCTCGTCACTACCGGCAGCTCGCCCCGCACGGCCAGCCCAGCGGCGTCGACTTCCGCGCGATTCGCTTCCCGGGTCTGATCTCGGCGTTCACCGTGCCGAGTGGCGGGACGAGCGACTACGCGCCGGAGATGCTGCACGCCGCCTCCCGGGGGCGACCGTACGCCTGCTTCGTCCGCGAGGACACGCGGATCCCGTTCATGGTCATGCCGGACGCGATCCGGGCCCTGCTCGCCCTCTTGGAGGCTCCCGCCGAGTCGCTGACGACACTGGTGTACAACGTCTCAGCCTTCAGCCCCAGCGCCGGCGAGCTCGCCGGCCTGGTCCGGCAGGCCTTCCCCGCGGAGGAGATCACGTTCGCGCCGGACACGCGCCGGCAGGCCATCGTGGACTCGTGGCCTGCCGACGTCGACGACGGGCGGGCGCGCCGCGATTGGCGCTGGGAGCCCGCGTACGATCTTGAGCGCGCCTTCAGCGAGTACTTGCTGCCGAACGTCAGACGCCGCTACGCCATGCGTTGAGCGGGCGCTCCAGCCGAGGGAGAGGCTCATGTACGGAGAAGTCAGGCAAAGGCTGCATGCCGAGATCGACGAGATCCGTGAGGCGGGGCTCTGGAAGGACGAGCGCCTGATCGAGAGCCCTCAGGCGGCCAGGGTGGCGGTGGGCGGCCACGAGGTATTGAACTTCTGCGCCAACAACTATCTCGGCCTGGCCAACGACCCGCGGCTGATCCGAGCCGCTCAGGACGGCCTCGGCCGCTGGGGCTTCGGGATGGCGAGCGTGCGCTTCATCTGCGGCACGCAGAGCATCCACAAAGAGCTCGAGGCGGCCATCGCTCGGTTCCTCGGCACCGAGGACGCGATTCTCTACACCTCGTGCTTCGACGCCAACGGGGGGCTGTTCGAGACGCTCCTCGGCGAGCCCGACGTCGTCATCTCCGACGCGCTGAACCACGCCTCCATCATCGACGGCATCCGACTCTGCCGAGCCCAGCGCCAGCGCTACGACCACGCGGACATGGCTGACCTGGAGCGCATCCTCGCCGCCACGCGGGATGCCCGGACGCGCCTGATCGCCACCGATGGCGTCTTCTCCATGGATGGCGATGTGGCTCCGCTCGCCCGGATCTGCGACCTGGCCGACCGCTACGGCGCGCTGGTGATGGTCGATGACAGCCACGCGACCGGGTTTTTCGGACCCACGGGCCGCGGCACGCCAGAGCATTGCGGGGTCGCCGGGCGCGTCGACATCGTCACGTCGACGCTCGGCAAGGCCCTGGGCGGCGCCAGCGGGGGCTTCACGGCCGGCCGCCGCGAGATCGTCGCGCTGTTGCGCCAGCGCTCGCGGCCCTACCTTTTCTCGAATTCACTCCCGCCCGCCCTGGTCTGCGCGGGGCTGGCCTGCCTCGAGCTCTTGTCCGAAACGTCGGCCCATCGGGACCGGCTCGCCGCGAACACCCGCTGGTTCCGCCGCGCCATGACCGAGGCCGGGTTCGCCATCCGCCCGGGCAACCATCCGATCGTTCCCATCATGCTGGGCGACGCCAGGCTTGCCCACCAGATGGCCGCCGATCTCCTGGGGCGCGGAATCTACGTCGTGGGCTTCTCCTATCCCGTGGTCCCGATGGGCGAAGCCCGCATCCGCGTGCAGATCAGCGCCGCGCACGAGCCCGGACATCTCGAGCAGGCCGTGGCGGCGTTCGTGCAGGTGGGGCGCGCCCACAAGGTCATCTGAGCCGACTCCAACCGCCCTTGACACGCCGGCCCGGCGACGCTATGTGTTCATCCTCGCGCCAAGCGTGGAGCCACTGATCGACGCGTTCCGTGTCAGCGGCCGCGCCCCGCGCCAAGGCGGATTGACCCCGCCTCTGTAGTGCCGATCGCCCTTCCCGAGAGCTCGGACGCGTACGGGACACCGATGCCAAGGAGGCGCGCGATGAGACTCAGGCTCCTTCCCCTTGTGGTGGCTCTACTGGTTCTGCTGGCGTTGATCTCGGGTACCACGCTGGCCCCGGGATCGGCCCAGGAGGCGAAGACCCAGAAGCTAGTCTTCGCGTCCGCCGGTTTCGAGGACAGCAACCGATTCTGGATGGTGGCCCGGCCCGATCATCTGCAGTACGACCCGTTTCTCGAGACGTTGCTCGAAGTGGATCCCAAGACCGGAGAATACACGCCCCGACTGGCGGAAAAGTGGTCGGCCAGCCCGGACTACAGAGAATGGACGTTCACCCTGCGCAAGGGTGTCCAGTTCCACTATGGATATGGCCCCTTCACGGCCCGGGACGTCGTGCATTCCCACGCCTTCATGATGCGTCCGGAATCGACCGCGACGCTGGCCGGGTTCTGGCGCCAGGTCGAAGAGATCAAGGTCGTCAACGACCATCAGATCGTGTTCCGCTTCAAGCGCCCGACGACGGTCATGCCGTATGC
The DNA here is from genome assembly GCA_035457825.1 of Candidatus Methylomirabilota bacterium. GTDB lineage: Bacteria > Methylomirabilota > Methylomirabilia > Rokubacteriales > CSP1-6 > 40CM-4-69-5. The sequence goes on along the minus strand of DATIAY010000117.1, from coordinate 7,185 downwards.
GGCGTCTCGCGCCGGCGACCTCCGGATCGTCAGCAAGGCCCAGTGGGACAAGGAAGGGCAGGAGGGCTTCGACAGGCGGCCCGCCGGCACCGGCTCCTACCGGTATGTCGGGCGGCAGCCGGGGCTGTCCATCACCTTCGAGCGGGTGGACAAGCACTGGGGCGGCGAAAGGCCGGCGTTCAAGGAGCTGGAGTTCCGGCTGGCCCGCGAGGAGTCGACCCGGCTGGCCCTGCTGCTCTCCGGCGAGGCCCACATCGCCGACCTGCCCCGCGAGCTGCAGAAGGATGCCCTCAAGAAGGGTCTGAAGATCTTCTCGTCGTCGTTCCCCGTGGACTGGATGACGGTGTACATGGGCGGTCAGTACTACATGCCCGGGGACCCCGCGTTCAAGACCGACGTGCCCTGGACCAGAAAGAAGGTGCGGCAGGCCCTGAACATGGCGATCAACCGCAAAGAGCTGCTCAGCACGGTGTTCGCCGGCAAGGGCACCTTCACCTACGTGACCGGCTGGTCCGAGAAGTCCGAGGGCTACAACCCCGAGTGGCAGCATCGCTTTGACAAGATGTACGGCTATGATCCGGCTAAAGCCAAAGCGCTCCTGAAGGAAGCGGGCTACGGGCCCGGGCAGCTCAAGTTCAAGATCCTGGCGTTCACCGAGCCCGGCGAGTCGGAAGGGCCGCAGGTGGCCGAGGCCCTGGGGATCTACTACAAGGATATCGGCGTCGAGACGGAGATCGAGGTGCTCGACTGGGCCAAGGTGCGGGAGATGTTCCGCAAGAAGGCGATCGGCTGCTGCATCTGGCCCAACATCATCTCCTGGCGGCCCTCCGAGGAGTGGATCCGGACGAGCTACTACAGCAAGTCCAACACCCACCACTACGAGAACGAGTTCACCGAGAAGACCTACGCAGCCCTGACCCAGACCGTGAAGCCGGAGGAGCGGCAGCGTCTGGCCCGGGCCATCGCCGATCACCTGTTCGAGGAGTTCGCCGACATCCCGCTGTTCTGGTTCGCCAACGAGGTCGTGGCCAATCCCAAGGTCGTGGCCGACTGGGTGTATCCGGGGATCGCGGCCGGGCGTTCGACGCACTTCCATCTCGTGAAGTCCGCGAAGTAGACGCTCGGCGGCCTCGAGGAGGAGGCGCTCATGACCTCCCCTTCGAGGCCGCTGCCCGATCCCCACATGACCAACGCTTCCACCGGTGATCCATGTCTCCCGGGACGTTCTCCCTAGACAGGCTCGGTGCGCGATTCGGGGATGCCGTGGCGATCGACGCGAGGGATCGTCTACTTAGAGAGCAACAACGCTTCTCTGGCCTACTTCTTGCCCGGTGCTGCACCCCCAGGAGGTGACGCGATTATGGCGATCGCGGGACACCGGATGTTCGGGGTACGGCAATTCCTCGGCCTCGGCGTCGTCCTGGTCACCCTGGTTCCGGCGTATGCCGCCTATCGGGTCACGGCCGCGCCTGCCCAGCTTCCCTCCGGCTACGCGACGGCCGATCGTTGGAACTCGGCCATGGAAGATTTTGTCGAAGAGGTCGCCATTCGACATGGGGTGCCCAAGAATCTGGTGATGGCGGTGATCGCGGTGGAGTCCCAGTTCGACCCCCAGGCGGTCTCCGCGCGGGGCGCCATCGGCCTCATGCAGCTCATGCCGGCCACGGCCCAGATCCTCGGCGTGAGCGATCCGTTCGACCCTCGCGAGAACATCCAGGGCGGCGTCCGGCATCTCCGCGCCCTGATGGACCGCTTTGACAACAATCTTCCGCTCGCGCTGGCCGCTTACAACGCTGGCGCGAAGGCGGTGATCACTCACGGCGGAGTCCCTCCCTATCGCGAGACGCGGCAGTACGTCAGGCGCATCCTGCGCCGCCTCGATCGTGATGACGGGATGCGTCCGCAGCAGTATCGCCGCGGGCTTCGTTCGTAGCTCGACGGCAGCCGAGGCTGCCCCCGGCGCCGAGCTCAGTCAGACATCGACGCCAGGGTCGTGACGGGACTGCCGTCGCGGCACATGCAGGTAGGGCTGAGCCGGCCGTCGCAGCACATCACCGCGCCGAAGGCGCTGCACCCGCAGACGCCCCCGTTGGCATAGCAACATCCAGCCTGCACGCGCGGCTGCTCGCCGTCCGGCGCGTTCCCGGGGGTGGCTGGGCAGTCGGTGACGTCCTCGGTTAGCGGCGTGGTGGGTTCGCTGGAAGCGGGCGGGGCCGCACAGAGACTCGCGAGCAGCGAGACGATCAGCAACAATCGGCTAGCATGCATCGGCTACTCCAGTAGCCACCTCTTATAAGGGGTCATCCCGTGGACGTCAATGGGCAAGATCCCGGGCTGAGGCATTCGGCCCAGGAAGGCCTCCAGGCCGGGAGCGGAGGGTTGCCCTGGGTGGGTCCCAATGCAGAGCCGGGGTCGCCGCAGACCGCAACAATGGCGGGAACTTCCGAGCGTCCCGGCATTGGTACACCGGTTGCTCATTGTCCAATCCATGAAGACAACCCGGGGCAGCGGTGCGGGCGGGCGGCGTGGCGCTGCGGATTTTTCCGAGGACCTGTCGGTCGAGCCCGGCCAGGCGCTGACCGTGCTCGAGCGCGAGCTGGCCACGCTCGGCCAGGGCGAGGGCAGCGATCTCCACCGCCTCGAGCACCTGCTGACCGAGGCCCGGCGGGCGGTCCGCGCCGACGCCGGCACCATATTCCTCCGTCACGGTGAGACGCTGCGCTTCACCGTCGTGCAGAACGAGAGCCTGGCCCGTCGCCTGAGCGAGGACGAGCTGCTCCGGGGCTTCCAGGGCACGCCGCTGCCGCTCAAGGAAAACAGCGTGGCCGGCTACGTGGCCCTGCGGGGGGAGACCCTCAACGTCGGCGACGTCTACGAGATCCCCGCCGGCCGGCCCTTCGCCTTCAACCCGACCTTCGACGTCCGCCATCGCTACCGCACGCACTCGGTGCTGGCCGTGCCCATCGTGGGGCAGGGCGGCGAGCTGCTCGGAGTGCTCCAGGTGATCAACGCCCAGGATGCCCGCGGGCGGGTGGTGGCCTTCGACGCCCAGGCGGAGCTGGTCATCCGGCAGTTTGCCGAACGGATCGCCGCAGCGTGCCCCCGGCCCGAGCGCCTGCTCGAGGCGGCCCCGAGCCCGGAGCCCGCGCCGGTTGACCCGAAGCCGGCCACGGAGTTCTCATTGGAGAGGGTAGAGGCTGCCCCCTCCAAAGCTCCCCGCGAGGTGCCACCGCGCCACTTCGCACCGCCGGACGCCCCCGCTCGGCTCTCGCGACGGCTGGGCGAGCTGCTCCTCGGCGCCGGCCTCGTCAGCCAGCGGCAGCTCGACGAAGCGCTCGCCGAGCAGAAGGGCAGCCATCAGAAGCTCGGCAGCATCCTGGTCCAGCGGGGTTTTCTCACCGAGCGTCAGATGCTGGAGGTGCTCTCGCAGCTGTACGGGATTCCTACCGTCGACCTCTTGCTGGTGACGCCCGATGCGGAGCTTCTCAAGCTGGTGCCGGCCGACGTGGCCAGGAAGTACTGCGTGCTGCCGGTGGAGCGCCACGCCCGATCCCTTCACCTGGCGGTGCCCGATCCCACCGATCTGTCCGCGCTGGACGCGATCGGGTTTATGACGGGGCTCAACGTGGTCCCGCGGCTGGCCGCGCTCGAGGAGATCCAGGCCACCATCGACCGGGTGTACGAGTCGTCGTCGCCGACCAAGGCCGACGTCCTCGACGACCTGCAGTCTCGGGTCGGCCACATCGAGGTCGTCCCGGGGCGGGACGCCAAGAGCAGCATCCTGGACCTGTCGGAGGCCGCCGTCTCGGCCTCCGACACTCCAACCGTCCGCCTCGTCAACACGACGTTGCTGGACGGGATCCGGCGGGGCGCCTCCGACATCCACCTGGAGCCCCTGGAGAAAAGCCTCCGCGTGCGGTATCGCATCGACGGACGGCTGGTCTCGGCCATGACGCTGCCCAAACGCTGCGAGGCCCCGATGGTGGCGCGGCTCAAGATCCTGGCCGAGCTGGACATCGCCCAGCACCGGCTGCCCCAGGACGGCCGGATCAAGCTGCTCTACAACCGGCGGCCCATCGCCCTGCGAGTCTCCATCGTGCCGATGCTGTTCGGCCAGAGCATCAGCCTGCGGATTCTCGAGGGCGCGGTGCTGCAGCCGAACCTGGCCCAGATCGGGTTCGACGGCGCTGGCCACAACGAGTTTGTCAAGGCCATCCAGAGCCCGAACGGCGTGATCCTGATCACCGGTCCCACCGGCTCGGGCAAGACCACCACGCTCTACTCGGGGATTCACCTGCTCAGCAAGCAGGATCTCAAGATCGTGACCGTCGAGGATCCCGTGGAGTACGCGCTGGACGGAGTGAACCAGGTCAACGTGCAGGAGGAGATCGGCCGGACCTTCGCCGCCACCCTGCGCTCGTTCCTGCGCCATGACCCCGACGTGATCCTGGTGGGCGAGATGCGGGACCTGGAGACGGCGCAGACGGCGATCCGGGCGGGATTGACCGGGCATCTCGTGCTGTCTACGCTCCACACCAACGATTGCGCCTCCACCATCGCCCGGCTGCTGGACATGTCCATCCCGCCCTTCCTGCTGTCGACTGCGCTCCGGCTGCTGGTGGCCCAGCGTCTTGTCCGCCGCCTCTGCCTGGAGTGTCGCGAGCCGTACGAGGTCGATGAGGAGAGCCTGGTCACCCACGGCCACATCGTCCAGGGGCGGGGCCGTTGCACGATCTATCGGGCCAAGGGCTGCGCCGCCTGTGACTTCAAGGGACTGCGAGGGCGGGTCGGCATCTTCGAGGTGATGCCGGTGACTCCGGACATCGCCGACCTCATCCTCAAAGGGGGCACGGCCAGGGACATCCGCGCGGCGGCCCGGGAACGCGGCATGAAGACGCTCCGGGAGGCCGGTCTGCACCGGGTCCTGGAGGGCGTCACCACGCTGGAGGAAGTCACGCAGGCCACCTCGGGGTAAGAACTCGGGTTGCATTTCCGCCCCGAGAGTCGTACCTTCTCCCCGGTTGCCAGACACGAACGACAGCTTCGATGAGGCCCAGGACGCCGAGCGCGAGAGTACGCAAGATCGCCGTCACCAACGACGGGCGGGTCATCCAGTTGTTGCCTCCCGCGGTGCGCGCGGCCATGGCCTTCAAGCACGTCGACGCGCCGGGTGACCAGTGCGGCAAGTGTGGCAGCACCTTCATCGCCAACGAGCCCGCGTTCGTCCACTGTTACTGCTGCGGGAACCTGGCGCGCATCGCCGGGGCTTCCCTCCTGGCCCAGGAGCTGTTCGAGATGCGCTCGGGGCTCCGACTGGCCTCCTGACCTGAGAGCGGTTCTCTACAACAAGGACGGCTGACCGACGTGAGAGCGGAGATTGTGGGAGGGCTGCTGGTCGCGGTCCTCCTGCTCCTGGCCGTGGAGAGCGCGGCCCAGGACTTCCAGGTGACGTACACTGTGGACCGGAGCACTCCCAACCGCACCCGGATCGCCGGCTCCGTCGTCAACACGGGGCGCATCGACGTGCTCGACGTGCACGTCACCGCCGAAGCGCTGGACGCCGGGGGCAAAGTCATCGGCCGGGGCATCGCCTTCGTGAGCCCCAACATCCCGCAGGGAAGCAGCGCGCCCTTCGAGGCCGTCATCCCCGTCGGGACCGCCGCCAAGTTCCGCGTGCAGGTTACGAACTATCGGCAAGGGCTGGGCGCGCAGGCGCCCTGATCGCCGTCTAGACCTCCGGTTCCTGTCGATGGGCCACGCAGTGCACGGTGGCCACCGGCCGCCCTTCGCCGTCGCTCACCACCACGTCGTAGAATCCCGCCCGCCGCCCCTGTCGACGCGTCGTGGCCTCGGCGACGAGCCGCGCCCCGGGCGTGGCTACGCTGAGATAGTTGATCGTCATGCTCAACGCGACGGCCGGCGTCCCCTGAGAGTTGCAGGCCGCGCTGAAGGCCGCGTCGGCCAGGGAAAAGATCACCCCACCGTGCGGGGTCTGCTGGTGATTGATCATGTGCGGTGCCAGACGGAGCGCCGCGCGACAATATCCGGTGCGTAGCTCCAGGAATTCGATTCCCAGCGCGGTCGCCCACGGATCGTTCAGGATCCGGGCACGCACCTCGGCGGGGACGCTGTCGGGCGATCTGGCCGTCACGCGGCGGCAGTATCGCGTCGTTCTTTCATCCCGTCAACGGAAGGGGAGTATCCTTGAGGCAATTCACCGAGGAGGAGGCGACGATGAAGACGTCGGTCATCGCGATCGTCGCGTTGATGCTCACGGCGTGTGCTCCCACCGCACCGCCCGCGCCGGTGAGCGGGCAGCCGTTCACCGGCGAAGTCTGGGGTTGGAACGAGCAGGCCGGCATCATCACGCTCAACCAGGGCGGCAGCCTCGTTCACGTCAAGGTCACGCCCGACCAGATCGTGGGGCTGCGCCTGCACCAGGTCGTGACGGTGCGCGGTGAGCGCACCACGACGGAGGTTCAGCGGACCATCCTCCCGCCGGGACGCCTCGTGGTTCGCGGCGCGCCCGCCAGCGCGGAGACGACCGGGAAGGTCACCCGGGTGAATCCGTCCGGTACCGTCGCCATCGACTCCGCGCGGGGGCCGGTCACGGTGTGGATCGCTACACCCGGCACCCAGCCCTTCCAGGCGGGCGAGCCGGTGCGCGTGCGGTTACAGGTGCAGCCCCTGGAGCAGCTCCCTCCGGAGCCCGGCGACGTGACCCCGGCCGCGATGACCGAGCCTCCGGTGCCGTCGGCATCGGAACCGGGCGAGTACGCGGCGGTGCGCGGGCGGGTCACGTCGGTCGAGCCCGCCGGCCGCCTCACGGTAGACTCGGCCCGCGGCCCGGTCACCATCTGGCTGCCCGCGGGCACGACCGTGCGTGTGGGCGACTGGGTCAACGTGCAGACGTCAGTGCATCCGGCACGCTGACCCACCTCGGGTATACTGACCAGGGCGACCCCGTCGTCTAGCCTGGCCCAGGACGCGACCCTTTCAAGGTCGAGATCGCGGGTTCGAATCCCGCCGGGGTCACCACATAGGTTGAAGGAAGCAGGCGTCGCGGAAACAGGCGATCCAGCGAGCCTTCCACGACCAAGCGATAGCCCCGCCGCCCGTCCGCCGTCTCGAACGCCTGGCAGCGCAGCGGCTCGGTGACCATCTTGCGGAGCACCTGCCGGGCCT
>DATIAY010000116.1:0-40385 GCA_035457825.1 Candidatus Methylomirabilota bacterium | reverse complement strand
GCCAGCACCCGGGCCGAATCGGCCAGCTCGGTGGCCAGCGGTTTCTCGATCATGAGACTGAGGCCCCGCTCGACCCCGGCCAGGATGGGATCGACGTGCAGGTGCTCGTCGGTGGCGATCACCGCGGCCGTCACCTCGGGCCGCCGGAGCAGCTCGCGAAAATCGGTGGTGACGAACTCGGCGCCGATCCGCTCGGCCACCTGCTTGCCGTGATCGGCCCGCGTCTCGGCGATGCCGATCCAGCCGACGTTGGGATGCCGGGCGGCAATCTCGCCCCGGATGAGGCCGATCCGGCCCGCGCCGACGATGGCCAGGCCGATGCGTTTCGCGGATCGCGCAGCGCTCATGAGCTCCTCCCGGGGCGATTCTACGATAGAACGTGATTGCTGCGGCCGGCGTTGTGTGCTTAAATCGCCGGCGCTTTCACCCCGATCGGAACCCCAAGTGCGAGCGGAGGACCTGCATGGGTAGCTTCGGCACCGTCGGCGTTGACTGGCAGCAGCGCGTCAACTGGGACCGCCTGCGCAAGTACCGCCTGGAGCGGGCGCGCGAGCGGATGAAGGCCCACAACCTGGGCGCGATGCTCCTCATGTACGACGAGAACGTCCGCTACGTGACCAGCACGCTGACGCCGGGCTGGAACCGGCTCAAGCCCGGGCTCCGCTACGCGTTGCTGTGCGGCGACGGAGCGCCCGTGCTGTTCGAGCAGGGTGACATCGGCTTCCAGATCCAGCGCCACGCCCCCTGGATCCCCGAGGAGAACATCCGCTATTCGTACGCCTGGATCAAGGGCGCGGCGGGTCCGGCCTCCAAGCAGCAGGTCAAGAAGTTCACCGAGGCCATCGTGAAGGAGATGCGGCGCTACGGCGTGGCCGACCAGACGCTGGGCGTGGACTTCATCGACATCAACATGCTGCAGGCCTTCCAGGACGCCAAGATCAAGTGGGCCGACGGCATGTCGCCCATGATGGAGGCGCGGGCCGTCAAGAACGAGGACGAGCAGGAGTGCCTGCGCATCGTGGGCGCCATCGGCGACGCCGCGCACTGGGAGACCATGCGCTTCCTCAAGCCCGGCCTCACCGAGAACCAGGTGACCGCCCACATCATGGAGTACCTCTACGCCATCCCCGGCATGGAGGACGTGGAAGACGTCATCGTGTCGTCAGGGCCGAACACCTGGCCCAACTGGCGCAACTTCTCGGATCGCATCATCAAGCCGGGCGAAATCGTCTTCATGGACCTCGCGGCGCTGACCTGGAACGGCTACAAGTCCTGCTACTACCGCACCTACTGTGTGGGCAAGAAGCCGACCCAGGAGATGAAGGACTACTACGCTCTCGCGCTCAAGTGGCTCTACGACTCCATCAACACGGTGCGCCCGGGCGTGACCACGCGGGACATCGCGCTCAAATGGCCCTCGGCCAAGGAGGCGTGGGGCTACGACGAGGAGGATCAGGCGGCGGCCAACCTGTGGGGCCACGGCCTGGGCCTGGCCCAGTACGACCCGCCCGTGATCTCGCGCATCTGGTCGCTCGACCACCCCTTGAGGATCGAGCCGGGCATGGTCTTCGCCCTGGAGACGCAGCACGGCAAGAAGTACCAGTTCGGCGTGCGCATCGAGGAGATGCTGATCGTGCACAACGACCGCACCGAGATCATCTCCAACTTCCCCGTGGAGGAGATCACCTTCGTCGATTAGCCGGGAGACTCCAACGGTGGTGCGGTCCCGGGCGAAACGGGGAGGCATTGGAGGGGGCGTCTCGCCCCCTCCAATGAGGTAATGCTATGACGCGCGCTGCGGTCCTGACGGCCCCCCGCCGCTTCACGTTCGAGGAACGTCCCACGCCGACCCCCGGTGACGGGGAAGTGCTCGTGAGGACAGTGGCCACCGCCGTCTGTCACACCGATCTGGCCATCTTCACGGGCCAGCACCCGGGCGTGCGCTACCCGGTGGTCGTCGGCCACGAGTCGACGGGGATCGTCGAGTCCGTCGGGCCGGGCACGAGCCGGGTGACCGTCGGGCAGCGCGTCATCATCGACCCGATCATCACGTGCGGAACGTGTGACTCCTGCGAGCGCGGGCGGCCCAATCTCTGCCGACGGGCCGGCCTGTTCGGCCGCGAAGTCGAGGGCTCGCTGGCCGAGCACGTCGTGCTGCCCGAACGCTACTTGCATCTGCTGCCCGACGATCTCTCCCTGGAGGCGGCCACGCTCATCGAGACTCTGGCGACCGTACGCCACAGCCAGGAGCGGGTGGGCATCTCGCCCGGCGACGCCGTGGTGGTGCTGGGGCAGGGGGCGACCGGATTGCTGCACACGCAGCTGGCCAGGTTGTCCGGGGCGAGCCCGCTGGTGGCTGTGTCCCGCAGCCCGTGGAAGCTCGACCTGGCCCGGCGCTGGGGCGCCACGCACGTCGTGCCAGGGGCCGGGCAGGATGTGCTCGATGAGGTGCTCGACATCACGCAGGGCGCGGGCGCCGACGTCGTCATCGAGTCGACGGGCATCGCGTCCCTCCTCCGTCCCGCCGTCGACATGCTGCGACCCGGTGGCAAGCTGCTCGTCTACGGCATCGGTCACGATCCCGTCGAGGGGCTCACCACGTTTCCCTTCTACTACAAGGAGCTGACGATCTACGGCTCGCGCGGCCTCACCGCGGCGGATTTTGCGCCGTCCATTCGCCTCGTGGCCAGCGGCGCCATCGACCTCGACGGCTTCGTCACCGCGCGCTACCCGCTGTACCGCGTGGCGAGCGCGTTCGAGGAGTACGAGCGCGATCCCGCCCGCATGCTCCGCATCGTGATCGTCCCCGATGGCTGAGCGTCACGACCTCGTCGTCGCCCTCACGGACGGTGAGGGGGCGACCGCCGATCGGGTCGGCGCGAAGGTAGCGACGCTGGCCCGGCTCCACCGCGCCGGTTTGCCCGTGCCCGACGGCGTCTGTCTCATTGCCGAGGCCTACCGTCGGCAGCTCGCCCGGGCCGGGCTCGCCGAGACCGCGGGGCAGGTGGCCGGCGCCGATCCATTCCAGGCCCGGCGGCTCGCGCTGGGGGTCAGGCTTGGATTCGCTCGCGTGGAGCTCGATCCGGTGGTGGCGGCGGCGCTCGCCGCCGCCTGGACCGGGCTGGCCGGAGTGGCCGACGTCCAGCTGGCCGTCCGCTCGTCAGCGCTCTGCGAGGACACGGCGTCGGCCTCGTTCGCGGCGCAGTTCGAGACCTTTCTCGGCATCGCCGAGCCGACCGACCTGGTCACCGCGGTGCGCGCCTGCTGGGCGTCACTCTGGTCCACCCGCGCGCTCCGGTACATGCGCGCCTACGAGGTTGATCCCGCACAGTCCGCCATGCCGGTCCTGATCCAGAAAATGGTCGATGCCGAGGCTGCCGGCGGCGCGTTCAGCCTGACTCCCGAGGACCAGATCGTGCTGACGGGCACGTGGGGGCTCGGCTCGGCCGTGGCTCAGGGCGATGTCATCCCCGACCGTTACCTTCTGGGGCGGGACGCTACGTTGCAGGCGGTCGAGCCCGGACGCAAGGAGCATCGGGTGGCGGCGGCGGGCGCCGGCCCGCGCTGGCACGCGGTGGAGCGCGAGCGGGTCGAGGCGCCGTGTCTGACCGGAGCCGAGGCCGCTGAGCTCGCGCGGCTGGTGCTGGCTGCCGAAGGCGAGCTCGGCTCGGCCGTGGAGATCGAGTGGGCCAAGGACGGACAGGGGTTCTGGATCCTGCAAGCGCGGCCGCTGCGCCTGCAGCCGCGGGTCGCCGCCGACGAGCTGTGGAGTCGCCATCCGGCACTGACCGGCCAGCCCGCGGGGATCGGCTGGGGCACCGGCCCGGCGTGCCTGGTTCTGGACGAGCGGGACCTCGAGCGGGTGACGATGGGGAGCATCGTCGTGACCCAGGTCGGAGGCCCGGCGCTCGCCGCGGTGCTGCCGCTCGCGGCGGGTGTGGTGGCCGAGCTCGGAGGAAGCACCTCGCACCTGGCGGCGCTGGCCCGCGAGCGCGGTATCCCGGCGGTGCTGGGCGCCCGCGGCGCCACGCGGCGGATCCCCGAGGGGGCCACCGTGGCCGTGGACGGCATCACCGGCGTCGTCCGCTGGGTCCGTTGAGGATGACGTGGGCCTGCGCCAACTGCGCCTGGCCACCGGCCTCATCCTCTTCAGCTACCTGACGACGCATCTCACCAACCATGCCCTCGGGCTGATCTCGCTCGAGGCCATGGAAGCCGGCCGCCTGTGGTTCCTGGCCTTGTGGCGCAACCCGCTGGGCACGCTGGCTCTCTACGGCTCGTTGCTGACCCACTTCGCCCTGGCCCTCGTCTCGCTCTATCGCCGGCGCCACCTCCGGATGCCGGCGTGGGAAGCCCTGCAGCTGGGGCTGGGGCTATCGATCCCGCCTCTGCTCGTCTCCCACATCGTGGGCACGCGGATCGCGAACGCCTGGTTCGGCGCCGAGGATCCCTACGAGCGCGTGGTCCTCACGCTCTGGCACCTGGCTCCGCACCGCGGCGCCTGGCAGGCCATCGTCCTGCTGGTGGCGTGGATCCACGGCTGCCTGGGCCTGCACTTCTGGCTTCGCCTGCGGCCGGCCTATCCTCGCATTGCGCCCGTGCTGCTGAGCACCGCCGTCCTGCTGCCGGCGCTGGCCCTGCTCGGGTTCGCCCAGGCCGGTCGCACCGTCTCGGCCCGCGCCACGCCCGAGTATGTGACGGCCCTGCAGCGGGCCGTCAACGCGCCCGATCCCGCCGCCCGGGCCCGCCTGGACTGGACGCGCGAGCTGCTCCTCAGCGGGATCGGGGTGAGCCTGGGAGCGACCCTGCTGGCGCGGCTCGTGCGCCAGTCACGAAGTCGCCGACGTCTCTACCACATCAGCTATCCCGAAGGGCGGTGGGTTGCCGTGGAGACCGGCACCACGGTGCTGGAGGCCAGCCGGCTCGCGGGCATTCCCCACGCCTCGGTGTGCGGCGGTCGCGGGCGCTGCTCGACGTGCCGGGTGCGGGTGGTGGCCGGAGCTCGCGACCTGCCGGCGCCGTCGCCCGAGGAGGTGCGCGTGCTCGAGCGCGTGGGCGCGCCCTCGAGCGTGCGACTGGCCTGCCAGTTGCGGCCCACCCGGGACCTCGCGGTCGTCCCCGTGCTTCCTCCGACCGCCTCGGCGCGTGACGTTCAGCCGGAATTCTCCCAGCGGGCTGGTCACGAATCGGAGATCACCGTGCTCTTCGCCGACGTCCGGCAATTCACGCGCCTGGCCGAGCAGAAGCTGCCCTACGACGTCGTGTTCTTCCTCAACCGGTACTTCGACGCCGTGGGCCGGGCCATCGAGCGCAGCGGCGGCGTGCCCAACCAGTTCACCGGGGACGGTGTCATGGCCCTCTTCGGGGTTGACGCGTCGCCGGCGCAGGGGTGTCGCGCGGCCCTGACCGCCGCCGCGGAGATGCTGGGGGCCGTCGAGGCGTTGAGCCGCGAGCTGGCCGACGAGCTGCGCGCGCCGCTTCGCATCGGGATCGGCATCCACGCCGGCCCCGCGGTCGTCGGCCACATGGGGTATGGGGTCGCCCGCTATCTCACCGCGGTGGGCGACACGGTGCACGTGGCCAGCCGGCTGCAAGATCTGACCAAGACCTACAATTGCGAGCTGATCGTCTCGCAGAGTGTGGCCGACGGCGCCGGCCTGGACGTGCGCGCCTTGCCTCGCCACGAGCTGACCGTGCGCAACCGCGCCGAGCCTGTCGTGATCTACGTGGTGGTTGATGCGCGGAGTATGGGTATTTCCAGTCTGGAAGGGGCGGGGGCCGCCCCCTCCAGACCTCCCCATTTGCGCGGGGTGTGACACGGTTGCCGCGGCAGCACCGGCCGCTCGAATGTTAGCTTGGCGGCCCTACTCGGCGGCAAGGCGGTAGCCCACGCCCGGCTCGGTGAGGAGGTAGCGGGGCGGGGCCGGCTCGACTTCGAGCTTGTGCCGCAGGTGGGCCATGAAGACGCGGACGTAGTGGGCCTGGTCGGTGTGGCTCGGGCCCCAGACCTCGCGCAGCAGTTGCTGGTGGGTCACCACCTTGCCGGCATGGTGCGCCAGCGTGGTCAGCAGCTTGTAATCGATCGGCGTCAGCCGGATCTCGCGCGATCCCAGCCCCACCCGGCGCCGCACGTAGTCGATCTGGAGATCGCTCACCGAACGTCGCTTCGCCGCCCTCGTGCGAGGCACCCGCCGCATGGCGGATCGCCACCCGGATCCGCGCCATGAGCTCGCCGGTGCCGAACGGCTTGCTCACGTAGTCGTCGTCGCCGGCGTCGCCGTCAAGGGCCGCGTCGAGGCCCTGCGGGCGGCCCGGCCGCTGCCCTCTACCAGGTCCCGCGCGTGGCCCGTACCCGGAAGATGGACGAGGCCGCGGTGCGGGGCCTGGTCGAGCGGCACACGGAAGGCCGGCAGCTCGGCCTGCTCGGCGAACCCCGGATGAGCGTGCTCGAGCTGAATCTCGCGCTCGACGGCAAGTAGGCTCGTTACGGGAAGCTGCTGAGCCCTCCTCCGGGCCGATCCAGGCCTGCGGTGTGTCGGCGGGCGATGGTGGTAGAGTCATGGGCTGGCATGCGACTAGCCTTGCTGAAGCAGTGGCTCGTGGGCCGACCGATGCCGTTGGCCCAGGCCCGCCACGAACGCCTCGGCAAGGCCGTGGCGCTCGCGGTGTTCGCCTCCGACCCCCTCTCCTCGGTGGCCTACGCGACCGAGGAAATCCTCTACGTCCTCGTGCTGGCCGGGCCGCTCGCGCTCAGCTATTCACTGCCGATTGGCGTCGGTATCGCCACCCTGATCCTCATCGTGGTCACCTCCTACCGGCAGACCATCCGGGCCTACCCGCAGGGCGGCGGCGCCTACATCGTGACCAAGGACAACCTCGGGGTCTTCCCGAGCCTGGCCGCCGCCGGCGCCCTCCTCATCGACTACGTGCTCACGGTGGCCGTGTCGGTGGCAGCCGGGATGGCCGCTGTCACCTCGGCGCTACCGGGACTGATCCCGTACCGCACCGGGCTCTGCGTCGCCACGGTCGCGCTCATCGCGATGGCCAACCTGCGCGGCGTGCGCGAGTCGGGCAAGTTCTTCGCGGCGCCGACCTACCTCTTCGTCGTCAGCATCCTCGGGATGATTGCGTATGGCATGATCGGCACGACCCTCGGGGTCCTCCCCGAGCGCCCTTACGCGCCGCATCCCCCGGGCCTGGAGGCCATCGGGCTCTTCCTCCTGCTGCGCGCCTTCTCGGCGGGCTGCACCGCCCTCACCGGTATCGAGGCCGTGTCCGACGGCGTGCCCGCCTTCAAGCCCCCCGAGGCCCACAACGCCCGCATCGTCATGGCCTGGCTGGGCGCCATTTCGGTCGCCATGTTCCTTGGCATCACCTATCTGGCCTACGACTTCGGCGTGGTGCCCGGCGGCAACGAGACGGTCGTGTCCAAGATCGCGCGGCGGGTCTTCGGCGGCGGTGTCCTCTACTACGAGATCCAGGCGGTCACCATGCTTATTCTATTGCTGGCCGCCAATACCTCGTTCGCCGACTTCCCGCGCCTGTCCTTCTTCCTCGCCCGCGACCGTTTCATGCCTCGCCAGTTCGGCGCCCAGGGCGACCGGCTCGTCTTCTCCAACGGGATCCTGATCCTGAGCGGGTTTGCCATCCTCCTGATCGTCGGCTTCGAGGGCGACACCCACGCCCTGCTGCCCCTCTACGCCATCGGGGTCTTCATCTCCTTCACGCTCTCGCAAGCCAGCATGGTGCGCCGCTGGCTCCGCCTCAAAGAGGGCGGCTGGCACTGGCGCGTCTGGATCAGCGGGATCGGCGCGCTCGTGACGGGAATCGTGTTGCTGACGCTGGCGTTCACCAAGTTCAGCGAAGGAGCCTGGATCGTCGTTGCCGTCATTCCGATTCTGATCATGACCTTCCTGACCATCCATCGCCACTACGAGCGCGTCGCCGCCGAGCTCTCGCTAGAGGGCTACGAGGGCCCGCCCCAGTTCCAGCATACGGTGCTGGTCCTCGCCGGTGACGTCCACCGGGGCGTCGTGCGGGCCGTGCAGTACGCCAAGACCCTGGCCCCCAAGGCTACCGTGCGGGGCGTGTACGTGGAGACGGACCCGGCCCGCACGGCCAGGATCGAGGAGAAGTGGGCGGCCTGGGGCCTGGAGGTGCCGCTGGTCGTCCTGACCTCGCCCTACCGGTCCTTGCTCCGGCCCCTGCTCGACTACCTCGATCAGATCCAGTCGCGTGGCGGTGACCAGATGGTAACGATTGTGCTGCCGGAGTTCCTGCCCCGCCGCTGGTGGCAGCATTTCCTGCACAACCAGACGGCGCTGCTCATCAAGGGCGCCCTGCTGTTCCGCAAGAACACCGTCGTGGCCGACGTGCCGTATTTGCTCAAGCGCTGATGCCGCGCCCGCCGCGTGCGCTCAGGCGTGCCGGACGGCGAGATCGCGGGTAAGGCGGAGCTCGCCGAGGTGCAGGCCGGCGTGGCGGATGCTCTCGACGAGCGCGTCGCGGCGTGAGATCTCGACGAGCTCTCCCGTGCCCCACAGCTCGCGAGGTGGCGTGAACCGCACCTCGAGGGCCCCCGGCCGGAGCCCGGCCAGGGCCGTCGCGATCTCCGTGGCGAGCTGGCGGAGTCCGGCGATGAGCACCTCGGCATCCGGCCCGGCCACCGCGAACTCGGCGTCCCGATCGCGCCGGACCGTGTGGCCACACCCGAAACCCAGCGCGTACACTCGCGTGCTGCCGAGGACGTGGCTGACGATCGCGTAGGCGCTGTTGGCCGACCCGGTGGGGGGACGCCAGTTGAGCTGGGACGCGGTCAGACCTTGCACCGACGTCGCCATCTGATCGAGGACCCACCGCAGCTCACGGCAGTACGTGGCGAGCTCTGACGGCATCATCATGAGCGCACCGCCCCCTGAGCCCGGGCCGCGCCATCCGCGCGCCGGGCCACCCGGGGGACCGGGGGTCCGGAGATCGTCCGTCGGGCCACCGGGGAGGAGAGGATGATTCGTCCGCCCATCAGGGCCCGCCATTGTATAAATAACGGCGAATTCGTCCAAGCGCCCTGGAGCCAGGGGGATAACCGATGAGCGCCTTGCGCGATACCACGACACTGGTCCGGGATGCCTTGCGCGACCTGCCCGGCGAGGTCACGCTTGTGTCCTACACGTCCGACATCGAGAGCTGGTACTCGCACGCCGAGCGCGTGCTGCTGGAGTCCATTGCCGCGGCATCCCCGCGGATCACGCTCAGCCTCCGGGCCGGCCGGTGGGATGCCCGGCGCGAGGCCGAGGTCGGCATCGACCGGACGCCGGCCATCGTACTGCTCGGCGACCGCGATTACGGGATCCGCTACTACGGGGTGCCAGATGGCTATGAGCTGGAGACGTTCCTCGGCACGATCCGCGCCGTGGCCGAGCGCCGCTCGGGGCTGGCCAGGGACTCCGTGGCGCGGCTCGGCGATCTGGGCCGCCCGGTCCACCTCGAGGTGTTCGCCTCCCCCACCTGACTGGACTGCACGACAGCGGTGGCGCTGTCGACGCGCATGGCCATCGAGAGCGATCGCGTCACGACCGACGTGATCATGGTCAACCTCTTCCCCTATCTCGCCATCCGCCATCAGGTCGACAACGTCCCCACCACGGTGGTCAATGGCCGGGACAAGCTCGTGGGGCCGCTCGACGAGGCCCAGTACGTCGCCCGGATCCTGACTGCGGCCGTGCCGGGGGGCGGCTGACGGCCTGCGGCCTCCGTGCTATCATCACCCGTGCCATGGCTTCGCGGCTGCGGGAGCTCGTCGGGCGCGCAATGATCGATCCGGACTTCGTGATCGAACTGCAACAAATGCCCGAGACGGTCCTGGCACGTTACGAGCTGAGCGACGAGGAGCGGGAGGCGATTCTGGCCGCCCTCGTCCGCTTGACGCGGACTCCGCCCCGGCAGCGTGAGCAGGCCCTGCGGTCCGTGCTCCTCCGCCGTCTCGCCACCTGACGGGCGCGGGCAGGGTGCCGAGCCCGGCCGCCACCGGCGCGTTCCTCAAGACCGTCCGCCTGTTCAAGGAGTTCGCGGAGCCCGAGTTGCTGGCCCTGGCCTCCCGCCTCCACGAGCGCACCCTCCGCAAGGGACAGGTGCTGTTTCGCGAGGGTGACAGCGGGGAAGAGATGTTCGTGGTACGCAGCGGCGCCGTGGTCATCTCCAAGGCCGTCACCGGTCGCGTCGAGCAGGTGCTGGGGCGGGAGACCAGCGGGAGCTTCTTCGGCGAGATGAGCCTCTTCGACCAGGCGCCCCGCTCGGCCACCGTGCAAGGCGAAACGGATGCGGTGCTGCTCGTGCTGGATCGCGAGAATCTCAAGATCCTCATCGAGGTCAACCCGCGCGCCGCCGCGGCGTTCTTCCAGGCGCTCGTGCACGTCTTCATCGAGCGGCTCCGGGCCTCGGGCAACCTGGTGGCTGAAGTGACCCGCTGGGGCCTGGAGGCGACCGGGCTCGACGTAGAGTCCCGATGAGCCCGGGCCGGTCCTCATCGCGAGCCAGGCTCGAGCTCCTCGTCCGACGGGACGACGACTCCTTCGAGATCCGCCAGGTCAGCAGCGCCGCCGGCTGGCTGGGGCTGCGGCCTCAGCACCTGCCCGCCGAGACGTGGGAGCTGGCCGAGGTCAACTCGCCCGTGGACCACCAGCAGCGCTTCATCCTCAAGAACACGCGGAGCGATCGCTATGTGATGCTGTCGGAGCCGGAGCGATTCCTGTGGGAGCGGATGGACGGGACCACCTCGCTGCAAGATATGGCCACGGCCTACGTGCTCCGCTACGGCGCCTTCGACTTCGAGCTCATTCCCGCGCTCATCGGCAAGCTGCAGCGGGCCCGGCTGCTGACCCTGGAGCCGGTCTCCGCGCTGCGGCGGGTGCTGGCCCGCAATCGGGAGCGGCGGCTGGTCCACGGGGTCGAGCAGGCCCTGACCGTGCTGGAGCGCGTCAACGTGTCGAGCCGCGACGTGCACACGTTCTTCGAGCGCCTCTATCGCTGGGGTGGGTTCCTGCTCTTTACCCGCGCCGTCCTGCTCCTGTGTCTGGCCCTGGGGGTGGTCGGGGTGGTGGCCGGGGTCCGGCTGTGGGGGGAGGCCGACGCGGTGGCCCGTGGCCTGGGGGCTAATCCCATCGCCGCGCTGCTGTCCGTGAAGCTGCTCTTCTTGGCCACCCTCGTGGTCCACCAGCTCGTCCACGGCCTCGCCCTCATCCATTACGGGCGTCGGGTGCGCGAGTTCGGGTTCACGTTCCTGCACGGCTTCGTGCCCACCTTCTACGTGGATGTGACCGACATCTTCATGGCCAGCCGGCGGGCCCGGATCGTGACCGCGCTCTCCGGCACCCTGGTGCACCTCGTGCTGGGCACGCTGTGGTTCCTCGTGGCGATCGTCTCGCCGCCCGGATTCCTGCAGGCCTTCGCCGCGACCTCGGGGATGATCCAGTGGCAGGCCTTCTTCGTGGCCCTCTACCCCTGCTGCTTCATCGAGATGGACGGTTACCACATCCTCGTCGACCTGCTCGGCCTGCCCACGCTCCGGCACGACGCGGTCGTCTACGTGGGATCGCTCTTCCGCGGAGCGCCGATGGTGACCTGGGGAAGGCAAGCGGCCCTCTGGGTTGGGTATGTCGTGCTCTCGACCGTCTCGCTGGCGGCCTTCATCGCGTTCAACGTCGTGCTCATCGCCCACGCGGTGGCGTGAGGTCCGTCAGGAGGGCGCGGACCCCATCCATGATGACGCGGGCGTCGGCGGCGGGGTCCTCGGCGCACGGAGTGGTCAGGCACGCCCGCTGCTCGTCCTCGGGGAGCGTGGCGAGCCGGGACTGGGCGTGGGCCCGGAGCGCGTCGCCCAGGGTCAGGGCAATCTCGGTGAGCGCGGCCAGGGCCACGGCCGCGCGGGCTTCGGGAGTGTCGGCGGCCGCCAGCGCGGCGGCCAGACGGCCGCGCAGCCGCGCGGACACCCGGGCCCGGGTGTCGTCCACCTCCACCAGATCACCGTCGACCAGCCCCCACTCGAACGGGAGCGCCCGCGTGTGCTCGCGGATGAGCCTGGCCAGGGGGGCCGCGCTCTGGGCGGCCACGGCGGCCCCGATCCCGGCAGCGACGGCGCGGTCGAGGCGTCGGGCGACCTCCGGCGAACGGGCTCGCTCCACGACCGCAGTCACCTCGCCGGCCGGAGTCAGCCGGAGGTGATCCTCCAGCGCGCCGCCCAACGCCCATATCGAGCAACGGAGCCCGTCGTCCGCCTCCCACACTCTGCGCGGGGCATGCCGCACCACATCCTGCCAGTCGGGTCGGTAGTATGCCCGGCCGCGCCAGACGACCTTCTCGACGCGTCCGCGAACCTGCACGTAGACGCCCTCGGTCTCGAACACCCGCTCGTGGGGCGCCGGGATCCACTTGAGCCGCCCGGCCGCGAATGCGGCCAGCGGGTCGGTGTCGGCGGGCGTGTAGCGGAAGGACTCGAGGAGCGCGAGGAAAAGCTGCTCCGACGGGTACGGCCCCCGGTAGGCGAGGGGCGGACGGTTCTGGTCGAGGGCGAGGGCGGCGATGAGATTCAGCACGGCGACTCCGCCGCCGGGCGGAAGCTTCCCGGGCTCGGCCAGCGTGGGAATCCGGTCGATCCGGCCCCAGTCGAGCGCCTCGAAGACGGTGACGGGCGTGCCGTGATCCCCGACGCGCGCGGCCCGGGCGATCCGATCGACCAGGCCCCACGGTGGCTGCTCGGTCGCGCGCGGCTCCACGGCCAGCCAGCCGCCGTCGGGGATCCGGACCCACGCGGCGCTCAGCGCGCCCGGGCCCCAGCGGAGATCAGCGAGCGGTGTGCCCCGGCGGTCGACCTCGAGGATCCGGCGTCGGACGCCATCGGGCGCGCGCGCGTAGGTGAGTGCGGTGCCATGGGAGGCGGTGAGGGGGGCGTCCCGATCAGCGTCCACGGCGCGGATGATACAATGCAAGGATATTGAGGACGCGCGCGGTGCTGTCCCTCACGCGATGACCTCGGAGCTCCCCTGGCTGTCGGCGCTCGAGCTCGCCGCCCTGGTGCGGACCAAGCAGGTTTCTCCGGTGGAAATCACCGACGCCGTCCTGGCGCGAATCGAAGCGGTCAACCCCCGCCTGAACGCGTTTTGCCTCATCGCCCGCGATGTCGCCCGCCGGGCCGCCCGCGAGGCAGAGATCGCGGTCATGAAGGGCGAGCCGGTCGGAGCCCTGAACGGCGTCCCCGTTTCCATCAAGGACGTCATCTTCACTCGGGGACTCCGCACCACCGGAGGCTCGCGACTGTTTGCCGAGGCGGTGCCCGAGGAGGACGCCGTGGCGGTCGCGCGTCTTCGCGCAGCCGGCGCCGTCCTGCTCGGCAAGACGAACACCTCGGAGTTCGGCCACAAGGCCGTCACCGAGAACCCGATGTTCGGGGTCAGCCGCAACCCCTGGAATGCTGCGCTCACTCCCGGAGGGTCCAGCGGTGGGGCCGGGGCAGCGGTCGCCACCGGGATGGGCCCGATCGGGCTCGGGACCGATGGCGGGGGGTCGATCCGGATCCCCGCCGCGTTCTGCGGGGTGTATGGCTTCAAGCCGTCGTGGGGTCGCGTGCCGCAGCATCCGAGCTTTCCCGGCTGGGACTACCTGGGCTGCACCGGTCCGCTCACGCGCTCTGTTCGCGACGCCGCTCTCGCGCTCGACGTGATCGTCGGGGCCGATGATCGCGACCGCCACTCGTTGCCGCGCGAGGCGGGTTCGTATGTGACGGCCTGCGACGAGCCGATCAGGGGCCTGCACGTCGCGTGGACGCCCGACCTCGGCTACGCTGTAGTCGAGCCGGCAGTGCAGCGGCTGTGCGAGAACGCCGCGGCCGAGTTCGAATCGCTGGGCTGCCACGTGGAGGTGGTGAGCCCGGGCTGGGAGAATCCCGAGGAGGCCTTCAGCACCCTGGTGGCCGCGCAATTCTACGCCCACTGGTCCGATCAACTCCCGGCGGCCGAGGCCGTCCTCGATCCCACCCTGGTGAGCTTCATCCGCCGGGGCGGGACCATCACCGCGCGCAACTATGTGCTGGCCGGCGAGCGTGTGAAAGCCTACTGGAGTGAGGTCCACGCCTTTCTCGAGCGCTTCGACCTGCTGCTCACACCCACGGTGGCGGTGGCGCCGTTTCCGGCCGGGGAACCGCCCCCCCGGGACATCGCTGACCAGCGCGTGTCAGTCCTCGGGTGGATGCCCTTCACGTATCCGTTCAATCTCACGGGACAGCCTGCGGCAAGCCTGCCGGCCGGTCTGACCGATGATGGCAGTCCCGTCGGCCTTCAAGTGATCGGTCGCCGGCACGCCGATCGGGTGGTGCTGGCGGCCTCTGCGGCCTATGAAGCGGCCTGCCCCTGGGCCGACCGCCGCCCGCCGGCGTGAAGGCGCTCGACGGCTCGCGCTCGCTCTGGCTGAACTACAGCGCGCGCTGGGCGCTGGCCTCCCTCGTCCTCGCCGCGATGCTGATCACCGTCGTGTGGCTGGTGATGACCGACTCCCCGATCATCGCCTTCCTCGTTCGCCTCTATCGGGACAAGCATTTCCTGAAGGAGATCGTGGCCTCCTGGGGCTGGCTGGCCCCCGTGATCTTCGTCATGATCCAGGCCCTGCAGGTCGTGCTGTCGCCGATCCCCGGAGAGATCACCGGCCCGGTGGGCGGCGCGCTGTTCGGCACCTGGTGGGGGCTCTGCTACTCGACGATCGGGCTCACCATGGGCACCCTGATCTGCTTCGGCATCGGGCGGAAGTGGGGCGAGCCGTTCGTGCGCCCCTGGCTCAGCGAGCACAACTGGAACCGCCTCAACTTCATCGTCGAGGCTGAAGGCGCCATCATCTGCTTCCTGCTCTACCTGATCCCCGGGTTCCCCAAGGACATCATCTCCTACCTGTTCGGCATCAGTCCCTTGCCATTCTGGATCTTCGCGCTGGTCTCCACGCTGGGGCGTCTGCCCGGGACCTGGATCTCCTCGTACTTCGGCGCCCACGTCGCGGAGCAGCAATACATCTACGCCCTGGCCTTTCTGGCCGTCGTGGTCGCCCTGATCCTGCCCCTCTTCTACTACCGCGACCGGATCGTCCACCGGCTGAATGGGAAGCGGCGGCCACACAAGAAACGGGCTTGACGGGCCGGATCATCGCGGCATACACTCGCGTTCCGATGGGCAGCTACTGGCGCCGCTTCGACTTCTCCTTTTTTACTTCGCCGGGGTCTGCCCGAGCGCTCCTGACATGAGCTGACAGGGAGCCGCGGGCGGACCGGACGCCCGCGGCGCTGAGCCACTTCGAGGCCGCGGGTCACCCCGCGGCCTCTTGCTTTTTGTGGTGAGGAAGCCGGCGGGGACAGCGTCCGGTACCGTCGGGGCTGGCGCCGGGAGCCGCGCCGGTGATTCCGACGGGGCATGGGCGTGGCGAAGCCCGGGTGCCCATGCCCAGTGAGCGGAGCGGAAGGAGGAGACCATGATCATCGTGCTGAAGGCGGGAGCGTCCGAGGCGGACATCGAGGAGGTGGCCCGCCGCGTGCGGGCGCTGGGCTATGTCCCCCACATGATCCGCGGCGAGCTCCGCACCGTCGTCGGGGCGGTCGGCGACGAGCGGGGCAAGGAAGATCTGCTGTCGCTGGAGAACCTCGAATGCGTGGAGGCGGTCCAGCGCATCCTCCAGCCCTACAAGCTCGCCAGCCGGGAGTGCCGGGTGGAGGGAACGGTGGTCCGGGTCGACGGCGTGGCGATCGGTGGCCCGCGGGTGGTGGTGATGGCCGGGCCCTGCTCGGTGGAATCGCGGGACCAGGTGCTGGAGGTGGCGGCCAAGGTCAAGCAGGCGGGGGCGGCCATCCTGCGCGGCGGCGCCTTCAAGCCACGGACCTCTCCCTACGCCTTCCAGGGCCTGGAGGAGGAGGGCCTCAAGCTGCTGGCCGAGGCCAAGCGCGAGACGGGCTTGCCCGTGGTGACCGAGGTGATGGAGCCCGACAAGGTGCCGGTCGTCGCGGAGTACGCCGATGTGCTCCAGATCGGGGCCCGCAACGTCCAGAACTTCTCGCTGCTCAGGCGTGTGGCCGAAGCGCGCAAGCCGGTCCTGCTCAAGCGGGGGATGGCCACGTCGATCCAGGAATGGCTTCTGTCGGCGGAATACGTCCTGGCCGGCGGCAACCCGAACGTGATCCTGTGCGAGCGGGGCATCCGGACCTTCGAGACGGCGACGCGCTTCACGCTCGACCTCAACGCGATTCCGGTGCTCAAGAAGCTCACCCACCTGCCGGTCCTGGTAGACCCGAGCCATGGCACCGGCCACTGGGAGTACGTGGAGGCCATGGCCCGGGCCGGGGTGGCCGCGGGCGCCGACGGGCTCCTCATCGAGGTGCACCCCCGGCCCGCCGAGGCCCTCTCGGACGGCCCGCAGTCGCTCAAGCCCGAGCGCTTCGCGGAGCTGATGGACCGCCTGCGCAAGGTGGCCCGGGCAGTGGATCGGGAGCTTTAGCCTATAATTGTCGGGATGCGCTCCCTCTGGGAGGCTGTGCAGCGACACCCGGCGCGTGGCCTCGCGGCCTCGCTCGTGCTTCATGTCATGGCCGCGGCGCTGGTGCTCATGATGGCCGTCCCGTCCACGCGGCCCGCGGTCAAGCGGGGCGAGCCGCTCATGGTCGAGTTCCCCGATCTGCGGCAGCCGCCGCCAGCCGGTAACCCGGCCGCCAGGACCATGGGTGCGCCGGCCCGTCAGCCTCGCCTTGCGCCACCTACGCCTGCACCAGCGCCCCGGGTCGCGGCAGCGCCGCCCACGCCTGCGGTCAAGCCTGAGCCCGAGCGGCCTGTGGAGCCGACACCGCCGAGGATCGCGAGCCCGCCGCCGCCGGCCGCCGCGCCGCCCGTTCCGGAGCCGCCGGCGCCCCCGGCCCCGAAGGTGGCTGAGCCGACGCTTCCATCGCCGCCCGTCGCTGAGGCGCCCCCGGCGCCGCCTGCCGCCCCGGCGCCTGCCGAGCCGCCGAAGCCAGCGCCTCCGGTGGCGGCCGCGCCCGAACCGACCCCGCAGCCGCCGGCGCCCCCAGCGACGGCCGCGCCCGAGACCGCCCCGCGCATGCTGCCCCAGGTCGCGGCCGCACCCGTGCCCACTCCCGAGCCACCGCCCATCGACATCCGCTCGGCGCTGGGTCGAGGCGGCGGCGCCGGGAGCGCGCGTGGGGGGGGCCGCGGCGGCATCGAAGGCGAGCCCATTCCCCTCGATTCGACCGACGCCAAGTTCAGCGACTATCTCGACCGCCTGCGGCGCCGGATCAAGGCCAACTGGGGATTCCCCTGCATCAAGAGCGCGACGGGGCCGTGCGACTACAAGACGACGTCCCTCATCGTGGAGTTCGGCATCCTCAAGGACGGACGGCTGCAGTTCGTCGACGTCGTGAAGTCCTCGGGGTTCCCGATCTACGACGACTATGCGGTCAACGCCATCAAGCTGGGCTCCCCGTTCCCGGCGGTGCCCCCGGAGATGATCGTCTCGATGAAGCGGGGGAGCACCGGCGTGGCGATCATGGCCCGCTTCAACTACGTCGTCGATACCTCACTCACCAACCTCCTGAGGTAAAAGGCTTGAAATCTCGGGAGGTTGGCTTGACAGCTCGCGGCAGCCGCATGTAGCATGGGCCCTACTTTTTCCCGTAGGCTCGTAGCTCAGTGGGAGAGCGCCTCTCTGACGCAGAGGAGGTCGGCGGTTCGAAACCGCCCGAGCCTACCAACCACTCTCTTGCCAGGAGTTTATGGCCGAGGCTGAAGAAGAGCGCCACCTCACTCTGACCGGCGAGTTCGACTGCGACCCGTCGCCGCTTTCCACGCTTCGCCACTCCACCTCGCACGTCATGGCGCAGGCGGTGACGCGCCTGTTCCCCGGCGTGAAGCTGGCGATCGGCCCGGCCATCGAGGACGGCTTCTACTACGATTTCCTGAAGGCCGAGCCCTTCACCCCCGAAGACCTGGAGCGGATCGAGGCGGAGATGCGCGCCATCACTGCCGCCGACTACCCGTTCCAGCGCCGGGAAATGACCCGCCCCGAGGCGATCCGCTTCTTCGGCGGGCGGGACGAGCCCTTCAAGGTGGAGATCCTCGAAGGGATCGACGCGCCGGGGGTGTCGCTCTACCAGCAGGCAGAGTTCATCGATCTCTGCCGCGGCCCCCACGTGGCCTCCACCGGCCAGGTGAAGTTCTTCAAGCTCCTGTCGTCGTCGGGCGCCTACTGGCGAGGCAACGAGCGCAATCCCATGCTCCAGCGCGTCTATGGCACCGCCTGGCTCACCCGGGAGGAGCTCGACCGGTACCTGTGGCGTCTGGAGGAGGCCAAGAAACGCGATCACCGCAAGCTCGGGCGGGAGCTCGATCTCTTCATCTTCAACGAGGTGTCCCCGGGAGCGCCGTTCTGGCTCCCCCACGGCTGGACGATCGTGCGCGAGCTCGAGCGGTTCGTGCGGGAGCATCTGGACGCGCTGGGGTATCAGGAGATTTCCACGCCGATCCTGGTCAACAAGAAGCTGTGGGAGCAGTCCGGGCACTGGGACCACTACGCCGACAACATGTTCCGGCTCATGGTGGACGAGCAGATGTTCGGTCTCAAGCCGATGAACTGCCCCGAGTCCACCATCGTGTATCGGCATGCCCTCCGCTCCTACCGCGACTTGCCCCTGCGCTTCTCCGACATGGGGCGGTTGCACCGCAACGAGCGCTCCGGCACGCTGACCGGTCTCTTCCGGGTGCGTCAATTCACGCAGGACGACGCCCACATCTACTGCCGGCCCGACCAGCTCCAGGACGAGGTCACCCAGCTCCTCGGGCTGATGCAGCAGTGGCACAAGACGTTCACGCTGGAGCCGTCCTTCAAGCTGGCCACCCGGCCCAAAGACTCGCTGGGGACGGAAGAGCAGTGGTCCACCGCCGAGCGGGCGCTGCACGACGCGCTGAGAGCCAATGGCCTCGCGTACGCCCTCAATGCCGGCGACGGCGCCTTCTACGGCCCCAAGATCGACGTCGACGTGGAGGACGTGCTCGGTCGGAAGTGGACGATCGCCACGATCCAGGTGGACCTCACCATGCTCCCCGAGCGCTTCGAGCTGACCTACGTGGACGCCGACGGCCAGGCCAAGCGCCCGGTGGCGATCCACCGGGCCATTCTGGGGTCGTTCGAGCGCTTCGTGGGCATCCTCACCGAGCACTACGCGGGGGCGTTCCCCACCTGGCTGGCGCCGGTCCAGGCCCGCGTGCTCCCGATCAGCGAGAAGCATCTGGACTACGCCCGGACCGTGCACGCGCGGCTGCAGACCGCCCGGGTGCGGGCCGAGCTGGACGACCGCAACGAGAAGCTCGGGTATCGCATCCGGGATGCTCAGGTGCGGAAGGTGCCCTACATGATCGTGGTCGGTGAGCGCGAGCGGAGCGACGGGACCGTCAGCCTGCGGCACCGCTCCGGCGACGAGCTCAAGGGTATCCCTGTGGACCGCCTGCTCGCCGACCTCGGCCGCGAGATCAGCGCGCGGGCTCCCGATCTCACCGTGGGCCGCGCGTGAGCGAGTGGCCCTTCACGACCCCATGACCAGGAGCGACGCCTATTAGCCAATCCAAAGACATCCGCATCAACGAGGGAATCCGTGTCCGCGAAGTCCGGGTGGTCAGCGCCGAGGGTGAGCAGCTCGGGATCATGCCGATCCAGCAGGCGCTGGAGGTCGCCCGCCAGCGCGAGTTCGACCTGGTCGAGGTGGCGCCCGATGCCCAGCCCCCGGTCTGTCGCATCATGGACTTCGGCAAGTACAAGTACACGCAGGCCCGGCGCCTGAAGGAAGCCCGCAAGAAGCAGACCACGATCCAGATCAAAGAAGTGAAGATGGGGCCCAAGACCGAGAAGCACGATTTCGACTTCAAGGTCCGCCACGTGCGGCGCTTCCTGGAGGAGGGCCACAAGGCCAAGGTGACGGTCCGCTTCAAGGGCCGGGAGATGGCTCACACCGAGCTGGGCTGGAAGATGCTCCAGCGGATGGTGGACGCCGTGCAAGACATCGCCTCGGTCGAGAATAATCCCAGAATGGAAGGGCGGATGCTCCACATCATGCTGTCCCCCAGGGCCCAGCACTGAGGGGCGTGAGGGAACGCCTGTGCCCAAGATGAAGACCAAGCGAGGCGCCGCCAAGCGCCTGAAGAAGTCCGCGGCGGGCAAGCTCATGCGCCACAAGGGGTGGAAGAGCCACCTGCTGGAGGCCAAACAGCCGCGCCGGCGGCGGCAGCTCCGGAAGGCCCGGCCGATCGCGAAGTCCGACGAGCGCCGTCTGCGGGTGCTCGTGCCCTATCTGTAACCGACAGTCGCCGACTTTCGGGCCGGCCAGGCCCGATGCAAAGGAGCAGCAATGCCACGGGCAAAGGGTGGAAGCAAGACGCGCCAGCGGCGCAAGAAGATCCTCAAGCAAGCCAAAGGGTATGTGGGCGGGCGGCGCCGCCTGTACCGCACGGCGGCCGAGACGGTGCTCCGCGCCGGCGCCTTCGCCTACCGGGGTCGCCGACAGAAGAAGCGCGAGGCGCGCGGGCTGTGGATCGTGCGGATCAACGCCGCCTGCCGTCAGCTGGGGCTGTCCTATTCCCGCTTCATGGCCGGCCTCAAGAAGGCGGGTATCGGCCTGGACCGCAAGGTCCTGGCCGAGCTGGCCGTGAGCGATCCCGCGACCTTCGCCAAGCTGGCCGAGACGGTTCGAGCCAAGGCCGTCTAGGCCCCCTCCGAAGATGGCCCATCCCCGCGTCGACCCCATCGCGGAGGAAGCGCGCGCCGCCATCGCCCGGGCCGAGTCATCCGCGGACCTGGAGCAGCTGCGCGTGCGCTATCTGGGCCGACAGGGCCGGCTCACCCTGCTGCTGCGTTCGCTCGGCGCGCTGCCCGCCCGCGAGCGCCCGCTGGTCGGCGCCGCCGCCAACGAAGCCAAGCGGGAGCTGGAAGCGCTGCTCGAGCTTCGCCTGGGGGAGACGCGCGAGGCCGAGCGCCGACAGGAGCGTGCGCGCCAGCGGCTGGATCTGACGCTCCCCGGGCGCCGTCCGCCGGTGGGGTCGCGCCATCCCCTGACCCAGATCCAGGATGAAATCATCGGGATCTTCGCCGGGCTCGGCTTCTCGGTCGCCGAGGGCCCCGAGGTCGAGGACGACTACCACAACTTCGAGGCTCTCAACATCCCCCGGGATCATCCGGCCCGGGACATGCAGGACACCTTCTACCTCTCCGAGGACACGCTGCTCCGTACCCACACCTCTCCGGTGCAGATCCGCACCATGCAGACACAGCCGCCGCCGGTGCGGGTGATCTGCCCGGGGCGCGTGTACCGTCGCGACGCCGATATCACCCATTCGCCGATGTTCCACCAGGTCGAGGGCCTGGCCGTCGATCGGAACATCTCGATGGCCGATCTCAAAGGCACGCTCGAGCTCTTCGCCCGGGAGATGTTCGGGCCGCGCTCGAAGATCCGCTTCCGCCCGTCGTTTTTCCCGTTCACGGAGCCATCGGCCGAGGTGGACGTGGTGTGCTTCCTCTGCGGCGGCGCGGGGTGCCGCGTGTGCAAGCAATCGGGCTGGCTGGAGATCCTGGGCTCGGGCATGGTCCACCCCCAGGTCCTCCGCAACGTGGGCTACGATCCGGAAGAGGTGACCGGCTGGGCCTTCGGCATGGGGATCGAGCGCATCGCCATGCTCAAGTACGGCGTGGACGACATCCGACTGTTCTTCGAGGACGACGTGCGGCTGCTCCGGCAGTTCGCATGAAGATTCCCTACCGCTGGGTCCGCGAGTTCGTCGACCTCGACCTCACGGCCGAGCAGGCGGCGGACCGGCTCATGAACGCCGGGGTGGAGGTGGCCGGCGTCACCCCGCTGGCCCCGCCCGACCTCGCCGGCATCGTGGTGGGCGAGGTCGAGGCCATCGAGCGCGGTCTGGGCGAGAGCCACGGCCACCGCCTGGTGCTCTGCCGCGTCGTCACCGACCGTGACCGCTTCAGCGTCGTCTGCGGGGCGCCCAACGTCGGCCCGGGTGTCCGCGCCGCCTTCGCGCCGCCCGGGGCGACGCTGCCCGGTGGTCGACGCGTGGCCGCTACCAGGATCCATGGCGTCGAATCCCAGGGCATGCTGTGCTCGGAGCGGGAGCTCGGGCTGGGTCCGGAGCACGAGGCCGGCATCCTGCTCGTCGATGCCGACGCTACGCTCGGCGCCGACCTGCTCGCCCACCTCGGACTGGACGATCGCGTGCTGGAGGTCGAGGTCACCCCCAATCGTCCCGACTGCCTCTCGGTGGTGGGGATCGCCCGCGAGCTGGCCGCCCTGACGGGTGCGCCGTTTCGGGGGCCCGCCCTCGGCGTGAAGGAGTCGGACGAGCCGGTGGAGAGCCTGGCGCGCGTCCGCATCGAAGCCCCCGAGCTCTGCCCTCGGTTCACGGCGCGCGTGATCACCGGGATCCATGTCGGGCCGTCACCGGCGTGGCTGGCCGCCCGCCTCCGGATGGTCGGGCTCCGGCCGATCAGCAACGTGGTCGATGTCACCAATTACGTGATGTGGGAGCTCGGCCACCCGCTCCATGCCTTCGATCACGCCACGGTGACGGAGGGGACGATCGTCGTGCGTCGAGCCCGCGCCGCGGAGCGGTTCACCACGCTGGACGGTCAGGTGCGCACCCTCAGCGACTCGATGCTGGTGATCGCCGACCCCCAGCGGGTTCTCGGCATCGCCGGCGTGATGGGTGGCGCCGAGAGCGAGGTGACCCCCACCACGACCCGCGTGCTGCTGGAGAGCGCCTACTTCGCGCCGGCCTCGATCAGGCGAACCTCCCGGGGCCTCGGGCTCTCCACCGATGCCGCCTACCGGTTCGAGCGCGGCGCCGACATCGAGGCCCTGGTGGATGCCAGCGACCGGGCGGCCCAGCTCATCGCCGAGGTAGCCGGCGGGACGGTGGCCCGGGGCATGGTCGACGCCTATCCGCGACCGCGGCCACGGCCGCGGATCCAACTGCGCATGGCGCGGGTCAAGCGGGTGCTGGGCGTGGCGGCCCCGCGGGGCGAGGCCGCCCGCATCCTGGCGGCGCTGGGGCTCGGGGTGAGGGAGCAGGAGGACGGGCTGGAGGTCGAGATCCCGAGCTTCCGTCGCGACCTGACCATCGAGGACGACCTCGTGGAGGAGGTCATCCGGGTGTGGGGCTACGACAAGATTCCCTCGACGCTCATGACCGCCCCGCTGCGGCCCGTCCAGCTCCCGGTGAGCCTGCGCCAGGCCGAAACGGTGCGTCGGGCGCTGGTGGGCGCGGGGTTGAACGAGGTCGTGACCTACACCTTCAGCGACCCGGCGTACGACGAGGTCTTGCGCGCGCCGGCGGCGCCGCCGCCCAACGCGCTCCTCAACCCGCTCAGCCGCGACGCCTCGCTCCTGCGCTATAACCCCCTCGAGGGCGTTCTGGGTGTGGTGGCCACGAATCTGCGCAAGCAGCAGAGCAACGTCCGGGTCTTCGAGATCGGGAAGATCTTCGAGGCCGCGCCCGGCCTGCCTCGCGAATCCCGCTGGCTGGCCATAGCGCTGACCGGGGCCCGGGTGCCACCGGCGTGGTGGGCCCGGCCGGCCGGCGACGGGCGTGGTGAGGTGGTCGACATCTATGACGTCAAGGGCCTGGCCGAGCACGTGCTCGAGGCGCTACGGGTGCCCGCGCCGGCCTCCCGGGCGCTCCTGGCCGGCGGTGTCAAGGGTCTGGAGCCGGACCGCCGCGGCGTGCTGGTCGCGGAGGGCGGCGTGACCGTCGCCGAGTTCGGCGAGGTCGCCGCCGACGCGCGGGCCCTCTTCGACATCGGCGTGCCCGTGTTCGCGGCGCTGTTGCCCCTGGACGAAATCCTGAGATTGACGCCCCCGGCGGTCCGCTATCGGCCGCTGCCGCGCTACCCGGCGGTCCAGCGGGACGTGGCCTTCCTGGTGGGGGCGCTGCGCAGCGTCACCGCCTCCGAGATCGAAGCGCAGATCCAATCCGAGGCCGGCCCGCTGCTCCGGAACCTGACGCTCTTCGACGTGTTCACCTTCGAGGATGGCCGACGTAATCTGGCCTGGCGCCTCACCCTGCAGGCTGACGATCGGACCCTGACCGACGAGGAGGCCAACCAGATCCAGGAGACGGTGGCGAAACGGATAGCCGACCGATTCAAGATCACCTGGCGAGGTGCCTGATGGCCGACACTCTCCTCGACCGCCTGACCCAGCTCGAGGACACCGTGCGGCGGGCGGCCGCGACCCTGGACCGCCTGCGTGAGGAGAACGAGACCCTGCGCCGAGAGGTGGCCCGGATGGCGGCCGATCGCAAGCAGACCGCGGCCCAGATCGACGCCATCCTGTCCGACATCAACAAGCTGGACCTGTGAAGGTGTGGGGGTGCCGATGAGCGACGTCAAGCGGGTGGAGCTCACGCTCCTCGGGCAGACGCTGGTCGTGCGAACGGAAGCGACGCCGGAGTACGTGCGCTTGCTGGCCCGTCACCTCGAGCAGCGCGTGGAGGGGGTCCGGCGGGCCGGCGTGCCGGACCACATCAAGTCTCTGCTGCTGGCGGCCCTGGAGATCACCGACGAGCTGTTCCGGCTCCGCGACGAGCGGGCTCGAGATACGGCCGACCTGGGCGCCCGCCTGGACTCCCTGCAGGGCCTCCTCGAACGGGCGACCCGCTAGGAGGGATCCCCGCCTCTGCCGTGTGCCGAGGTGTTTCGGACCTGGCTAGACCAGGTGGGCCCCGTTAGAAGGCCTTCAGGCTTCCCTTGACGTCAGGGCTTGCACACCGGCCCTCGATCACAGCGCCCGTTTGGCAAAATGAGGTCGAAACGTTACCGGCATCACCAACAGCGCAGGGACGCCCTCATGTGTACCGGCACCGCACCCCTGGAGTCAAGTCGCGCGCTCCACTAGGGGCTGGGTATTTGACTCGCCCTGCCCCCCACCCCTATACTTGTCAAGTCTGTCAGGCATTTGCGGCTCACAGTTCACCCTGACGAAGGGATGACATAAAGATGGAACCTATTTGGATTGTGGTCCCGATCGTCTCTCTCCTCGCCGTCCTGCTCGGGTACTTTCTGCACAAAGGGCTCAGTGAGCGCAAGATCGGCGACGCCGACCTGCGCGCCAAGCGGATCGTCGGCGACGCCGAGCGCGACGCCGAGGCCCGCCGGCGCAGCGCCGAGCTCGAAGCCAGGGAGACCGTGCTCCGGGCGCGCGCCGAGCTCGACACCCAGGCGCGCCAGCGCGAGCGCGAGCAGCATCAGATCGAGCAGCGCATCCTGAACAAGGAAGAGCAGCTGGCCCGCAAGCTGGAGGAGATCGAGCGCCGGCTCGCCGACTATACGGCGAGGGACAAGGGCCTGGCCCAGCGGGAGCGGGGGCTGGAGGACAAGGAGCATCGGCTGGCCAACGCCCTCGAGGAGCAGCGCCGGCGGCTCGAGAGCATCGCCGGGCTCACCGCCGAGGAGGCCAAACGCCAGCTCGTGGCCCAGATGGAAGAGGAAGCCCGCCGGGAGGCCGCGCTGATCGCCATGCGGCTCGAGGAGCAGGCGCGCGAGACGGCGCGAGAGAAGGCCAAGGAGGTCCTGGCCACCACGATCCAGCGGCTGGCCCCGGACTACACGGTCGAGACCTCGGTGTCGGTGGTCGACCTGCCCTCGGATGACATGAAGGGGCGCATCATCGGCCGGGAGGGCCGGAACATCCGGGCCCTGGAAATGCTGACCGGCGTGGATCTCATCGTGGACGACACGCCGGAAGCGGTGCTGATCTCGGCCTACGATCCCTACCGGCGGGAGATCGCCCGCCGCGTGCTCGGCATCCTGATCGTCGACGGTCGCATCCACCCGGCGCGCATCGAGGAGGTCGTCGAGAAGGTCAAGAGGGAGATGGAGCAGCACCTCAAGGAGGAGGGCGAGAAGGCCTGCTTCGAGGTCGGCGTGCACGGCCTGCACCCCGAGCTGATCAAGCTGGTCGGGCGCATGAAATTCCGCACCTCGTACGGCCAGAACTGCCTGCAGCACTCCAAGGAGGTGGCCTGGCTGTCGGGGATGATGGCCGCGGAGATCAAGGCCGACGTCAAGCTGGCCAAGCGGATGGGGCTGCTCCACGACATCGGCAAGGCCTTGACGCACGAGCAGGAGGGCAGTCACCCCGAGCTCAGCCTGCAAGTCCTGACCAAGTATAACGAGAGCCCGGAGGTCATCAACGCCGCCCTCTGCGGCCACGAGAACGTCGAGCCGCAGACGATCGAGGCCGTGCTGGTGGAGGCGGCCGACGGCATCTCGGCGGCCCGTCCCGGGGCCCGGCGGGACGTGCTGGAGTCGTACATCAAGCGGCTGGCCAAGCTGGAGGAGATCGCGCTCAGCTATCGCGGGGTGGAGATGTGCTACGCCATCCAGGCCGGCCGCGAGCTGCGGGTCCTCACCAAGGCCGACGTCGTCTCGGACCTCGACGCCCACCAGCTGGCCAAGGACATCACCAAGCGCATCGAGTCCGAGATGCAGTACCCGGGACACATCAAAGTCGTGGTGATCCGGGAAACGCGGGCCGTCGAGGTGGCCAAGTAGCCAGCATGAACGTGCTCATGATCGGCGACGTCTTCGGCGAGCCCGGGCGGGCGGCCCTGGCCACGCTCCTGCCGCGCCTGCGCGAGCAGCACCACGTGGACTTCACGGTGGTGAACGTGGAGAACGCCGCGTCCGGCTTCGGCGTCACGCCCCAGATCGCACGGGGCATGCTCGACCAGGGCGTGGACGTGATGACTTCCGGCAATCACATCTGGGATCGCAAGGAGATCGTCGACTACATCGCCCGGGAGAATCTGCTGCTGCGCCCGGCCAATTACCCGCCGGGCACGCCCGGGGTGGGTCACGTCACAGTGAAGGCCGGACCCCACCGGGTGACGGTCATCAACCTGATGGGCCGGGTGTTCATGAACCCGATCGACTGCCCGTTCAAGAAGGCCGACGAGATCCTGGCCGAGGTGGCCAAGGACACCCACGTCATCCTCGTCGACATGCACGCCGAGGCCACGTCGGAGTCGGTGGCCATGGGCTGGTACCTGGACGGACGGGTGAGCGCCGTGGTGGGGACGCATCGTCACGTGCAGACGGCTGACGAGCGCATCCTGCCGGGCGGGACGGCCTACATCACCGACCTGGGCATGACCGGGCCCGTCGACTCCGTGATCGGCGTGGACAAGGAGCTGATCCTGCAACGGTTCCTCACGCAGATGCCGATCCGCTTCGAGCCGGCCAAGGGACCCGCCGCGCTCTGCGGTGTGCTGATCACGATCGATCCCGAGAGCGGCCGCGCCTCGAGCATTCACCGCCTTCGCGTTCCCGCGTGATCGTCGAAGCACGTTGATTCTGGACGGTCGGATCGTCGCCGAGAAAGTCCTGGGGGAAGTCCGCGAAGGCGTGAGCCGCCTGCGCGCGGCCACGGGCCGGGGGCCCACGCTGGCGGTCGTCCTGGTGGGGGACTTCGCCCCTTCCCGCATCTACGTGGCCACCAAGAAGAAGGCGACCGACACCGTCGGCATCGCCACCCGGGATGCGATCTACCCCGACGGGCTGTCCCGGGAGGCCCTGCTGCGGACGCTGCGTGAGCTCAACGATGATCGCGGGGTGCACGGCATCCTGCTCCAGCTGCCCCTTCCCAAAGACCTCGACGAGTCCGAAGCCATCGGGGCCATCGCGCCCGAC
Source organism: Candidatus Methylomirabilota bacterium (assembly GCA_035457825.1). Classification (GTDB taxonomy): domain Bacteria; phylum Methylomirabilota; class Methylomirabilia; order Rokubacteriales; family CSP1-6; genus 40CM-4-69-5. The sequence continues at coordinate 12,635 of DATIAY010000116.1, read as the reverse complement.
AAGGACGTCGACGGGCTCACCCCGGCGAACCTCGGCCGGCTCCTGGCCGGCGAGCCGGGCCTGGTACCATGCACCCCGGCGGGCTGCCTGCAGATCCTCGACCACTATGGCGCAGATCTGCGGGGGGCCGAGGCGGTCGTGGTCGGCCGCTCGCGGCTCGTGGGCAAGCCCCTGGCCCAACTGCTCCTCGCGCGCCACGCCACGGTCACCATATGCCACACCCGCACCCGGAACCTCGCCGAGCACACGCGGCGGGCCGATGTCCTCTGCGTGGCGGCCGGCCGCCCGGCCACCATCACCGGGGAGATGGTCAAGCCCGGCGCGTGGGTGGTTGACGTGGGGATCAACCGCCTGGACACGGGCAAGCTCGTGGGGGACGTCGACTTCGCCTCGGTGGCCGCGCGCGCCCACGCGGTGACGCCGGTACCGGGCGGCGTCGGTCCGATGACGGTCGCCATGCTGATGCAGAACACGCTGCGCGCCGCCGAGCGCCAGCTCCTCGCGCGATGACCACTGCCGCAGCCGGGGGCTGGCAGGGGATGGCTCGACCACGCTGTTGCCGGCCGTCCATCCCGTTGCGGCTGGGCTCCATCTCACGGCTGGCGGCCCGTCGGCAGGCGAGGGAAACGGGTCGCGCCACCCCCTACCAGCCCCCGGCTGCGGCGTGGGCAACACGCCTGGCCGGCGCCCCGCGGGGCGCGGCATGAAGTCTCAGCGCGCGGTGATGACGGTGGCCCAGCTCACCGAGCGGCTGCGCGGGGTGGTCGAGGAGCAGTTTCCGGCGGTCTGGGTGGAAGGCGAGATCTCCAACTTCCGCTTCTATGGCTCGGGCCACGCCTATTTCACGCTGAAGGACGAGACGGCTCAGCTCCGCGTCGTCCTGTTCCGCAATCGGCTGCGCCGACTCCGCTTCGAGCCGGGCGACGGCCAACACGTCCTGGCCTTCGGCAGCCTGGAGGTTTACGTCCAGCGCGGCGAGTACCAGCTCGTGGTGGAGCTGCTGGAGCCGCGGGGCCTGGGGGCCCTGCAGCTCGCCTTCGAGCAGCTCAAGGCCCGGCTGGGGGCGGAAGGCCTCTTCGATGCGGCGCGTAAGCGGCAGCTGCCGCGCTTCCCGCGGAAGATCGGCATCGTGACCTCGCCGAGCGGTGCCGCCATCCGCGACATCCTCCGCATCATCGGCCGGCGCTTCGCCGGCCTGCACATCCTCGTCGCGCCCTGCCGGGTCCAGGGTGACGGCGCGGCGAGCGAGATCGTCGAGGGCCTGGCCGCGCTCAACACGGTGGGCGACGTGGACGTGATCATCGTCGGGCGCGGGGGCGGGTCGCTGGAGGACCTCTGGGCCTTCAACGAGGAAGCGGTGGTGCGCGCCATCGCCGCCTCCAAGGTTCCGGTGATCTCGGCGGTGGGCCACGAGGTGGATTTCACCATCGCCGACTTCGCGGCCGATCTGCGTGCCGCCACGCCGTCGGCGGCCGCGGAGCTGGTGGTGCGCGAGAAGGCGGCCGTGGCCGAATCGTTGGCGCTGTTGCGGTCCCGGATGCAGCGCGCGGTGGCCCGCCCCCTGCGCGACCTGGTCCGCCGGGTCGACGAGCTGCAGGGCCGGCTGCATCACGCCGGGCGCGGCGTCCACCGGCGGGCCGCGCACCGCGTGGAGCTCCTGAGCGCGCGCCTGCGCGCGGTGAGCCCGTTCGCGCGGCTCCGTGCCGACCGCCACCGGCTGGAGCGTTTGGAGGCCCGGCTCACCGGGGCCATGGGCCGCCGCCTGGTGGAGCGCCAGCACCGGCTGGCCGGCGCCGTGGGACGGCTGGACTCGCTGTCGCCTCTGGCCGTGCTCGGCCGCGGCTACAGCCTCACCCGGGCCGCCGACGGGCGGATCGTCCGGGCGGCGCGACAGGTACGGCCGGGAGACCCGCTGAGCGTGCTATTACACGAGGGAAGCCTCGACTGCCGCGTGGAGCGGGTGAGGGAGCGCGATGAGCGACCTCAAGTTTGAGGACAGCCTGGCCCGTCTGGAGCAGATCGTGACCGCGCTGGAATCCGGCAACCTGCCCCTGGAGGAATCGCTGCGGGTCTTCGAGGAGGGTGTCGCTCTGGCCCGCCACTGTGCCAAGTACCTGGACGAGGCCGAGCGGAAGATCGAGATCCTGGCCAAGGACGAGGCGGGCGGGCTCGGGACGCGGCCCTTCACCGAGTGGGAGAGCGAGAACGAGCGGTGAGCACCTTCGACCTCAAGCACTACCTCGATGAGCGCCGGGCCCTGGTCGATGCGGGACTGGAGCGGTGGTTGCCGCCCGAGGCGGCGCCGCCCTCCACGGTCCACCGCGCCATGCGCTACAGTGTGCTGGCCGGCGGCAAGCGCCTGCGCCCCATCCTCGTCATCGCCGGGGCCGAGGCCGCGGGCGGCCACGCCGAGACGGTTCTGCCCACCGCGTGCGCCCTCGAGCTGATCCACACCTACTCGCTGATCCACGACGACCTGCCGGCGATGGACGACGACGACTACCGTCGGGGCCGTCCCACCAGCCACAAGGTCTTCGGCGAGGCCATCGCCATCCTGGCCGGCGACGCGCTGCTCACGCTGGCCTTCAAGCTCGTCGCCGACAACGTGGCCCTCGTGGGCGACGCCCGGGTGATCTGCGCCGTGGTGGCCGAGATCGCCGCCGCGGCCGGCACCGCGGGGATGGTGGGCGGGCAAGTGGTGGACATCGAATCGGAGGGTCGGACGATCAGCGGGGAGACGCTCGACTACATCCACGTGCACAAGACGGCCGCGCTCATCCGGGCCTCGCTACGGGTGGGCGCGATGCTGGGCGGGGCCCGGCCCGACGTGCTGGAGGCCATCAGCGCGGCCGGCCGCAGCCTGGGCCTGGCCTTCCAGATCGTCGATGACATTCTCGACGTCGAGGGCAACCTCGAAGAGCTCGGGAAGACGGCGGGAAGCGATCAGCGCAAGGGCAAGGCTACCTATCCGGCGCTCCACGGTCTGGACGCCTCCCGGCGTCGGGCGCGGGCCCTGATCGAGGAGACCAAGACGGCGCTGAAGGGACTGGGCCCGCGGGCCGAGCCCATCGGCGCGCTCGCCGACTTCGTGTTCGAGAGGAGGTCCTGAGTGTCGGTCATCAGCGGTGTCTTCGCGCGCGAGATCCTCGATTCCCGCGGCTATCCCACGCTCGAGGTCGAGGTGCAGGTGGAGTCCGGCGCCTGGGGCCGGGCCGCCGTCCCTTCGGGCGCCTCCACCGGCAAGCGTGAGGCGCTGGAGCTGAGGGACGGCGACAGCCAGCGCTACCGGGGCAAGGGCGTCCAGCAGGCGGCCAAGAATGTCGAGGAGACCATCGCGCCCGAGATCGACGGCATGGAGGTGACCGAGCAGGTCAAGATCGACCAGGCCCTCCTCGAGCTCGACGGCACGCCGAACAAGTCTTCCCTGGGCGCCAACGCCATCCTGGGCGTGTCCCTGGCCGTGGCCCGGGCCGCGGCCGACGACGTGGGCCTGCCGCTCTACGCCTATCTGGGCGGGCCCGGCGCGCGCCTGCTGCCGGTGCCCCTGCTCAACGTGCTCAACGGCGGCGCCCATGCCGACAACGGGATCGACATCCAGGAGTTCATGATGGTGCCGGCCGGGGCCGAGACCTTCTCCACGGCGCTGCGCATGGGCGCGGAGTGCTTTCACGCCCTCAAGGATCTCCTGAAGGACAAGGGCCTCTCGACCGCCGTGGGTGACGAGGGTGGCTTCGCCCCGGCGCTGGGCTCCAACACCGCGGCCCTGGACTTGTTCCTGCAGGCCATCGAGCGGGCCGGCTACCGGCCGGGCGAGGACGTCCTCATCGCGCTCGACGTGGCGGCCAGCGAGTTCGCCGAATCAGGGGGCCGCTATCGGCTCACCCAGGAGCGGGCCGTGCGCAGCAGCGAGGAAATGATCGCCCTGTACGAGGCGCTCTGCGAGCGCTACCCGATCGTCTCCATCGAGGACGGTCTGGGCGAGGACGACTGGGGCGGCTGGGGCGCGCTCACTCGCCGCCTGGGGGCGCGGGTCCAGCTGGTAGGCGACGACCTGTTCGTCACCAATCCCGCCATCATCCAGCAGGGCATCAAGCACGGAATCGCCAACGCCGTGCTGGTCAAGGTGAACCAGGTCGGCACACTGACCGAGACCCTGCAGGCCGTCGAGCTCAGCAAGCGGGCCGGCTACGGCACGATCATCTCGCATCGCTCCGGCGAGACCGAGGACACCTTCGTCGCCGACCTGGCCGTGGCCGCCAATGCCGGACAGATCAAGACCGGCTCGGTGGCGCGCGGTGAGCGAACCGCGAAGTACAACCAGCTCCTGCGCATCGAAGAGGAGCTCGGCCATGCCGCCTCCTTCCCCGGGCGCAGCCTCTATCACCGGATCAGCCGATGAGCCGCCGGCGCCGGCTGATCGCCCTGGGGGTGGGGGCCGTGGCCCTCGTCGTACTGGCCAGTTGGACCGTCGGCGGGATGCTGGGCGTGCGGGCCATCCAGCGCGAGATCGCCGCCGCCGAGCGTGAGATCGCCACGCTCCGGTCCCAGGCCCAGACCCTGACCCGCACAATCGACCGACTTCGCAACGATCCCGCCTACATCGAAAAGCTCGTCCGCGAAGAGCACGGCCTCGTGCGCGAGGGCGAGAGCGTCTTGAAGTTCCCCCCGAAGGCGAAGTAACCTTTCGGTTCGCGACCTATGGACTGGTTCTGGGCGACGCTCTTCGTCATTTTTTCGGTTTTGAACGGTCGGGCGGCGTTCAAGCTGCTGCTGGACTGGAAGGGCATGGTGACGGTGTGCCGTTGGGTAGAGGACGCCTATACCCGACGGCATGTACTGCCCGACGAGGCCACCCTGGAACGGACGCCGGCCGTCCCCGTCTTCCTGCATGTCGTCCCGGCGTGGGAGGAGCCCCACATCGCCACCACGCTGCGAGCCCTGCTGAGCTCGCCTTATCCGCACGGCAAGCTGCACGTCGTGGTAGTAACCCGGGAGGACGAGGAGCAGTGGCCCAATCCCGGGATGGAGGCGCCCACGGCTGACCTGGTGCGTCGCCTGCGGGCCGAGCTGCCACCCTACCAGCAGAAGATGCTGTCGGTCGTCGCTATGCCGGGGGCGCGGCGCAAGGCCGACCAGCTCAACTGGGCCCTGCGCCCCGCGTTCCTGGGCACCCTGCTCAACGGCTCATACGATCCCCGCCGCATCTACGTGGGCGTGAGCGACGCCGACTCCATCCCGGATCCCGACGTCTACCGCTGGATCGCCGCCGACGTGATCGCGGATGGTGGCCACCTGGCCTATCAGGGCGTTACCCTGTCCCTGGCCAACTTCGCCGAGCTCGACCACCGGGGGCGCGTGTGCGCCATGCAGCAGTCGTCGATCTTCGTGCGCGTGTCGATCGCGCGGCTCATCAACGAAGCGCGCCGCGTGGCCCTGTTCGCGGCTGTGGCCGCCCGGGTGCCACGGCTGGCCCGGCTCCTGCGACCGCTCTTCGAGCTGGTCTTCCGGCGGTCCCAGATCTGCCTGGGCCACAACCAGTTCGTGCGTCTGGATCTGCTGCAGACCCTGGGCGGCTTTCCCACCTGGGGGGCCACCGAGGACTCGACCCTGGGCTACGCTCTGGGCGCGCGAGGCATCGTGCTCACGCCGCTGCCCCTGATCGAGCTGACCGATCTGCCGGAGACGCCGGAGAAGATGGTGCGCCAGAACGCCCGCTGGTACAAAGGCGTCCTGGACGATGCGGCGTTTCTCTGGCGCACGTGGCGGGCCGCGCCGACGGCGTACAACGTCGCGCAGGTCATCCGGCACGTCGGCAACAAGGTCGTGGAGTGGCCGATCGCGGCCATCATCTATCCGATCGTCGGGTTCCTGGGCTGGCACCTGGCCTACCGCCTCGACGACCAGCCGGTGCTGGTTGTGGTCGGCGTCGCGCTGCCCTCGATGTCGCTGGCGCTCTCGATCTGGGTCGGTGGCTTCGTGACCCAGGACCTCATCGAGGGACTGACGCCGTATTTCCCGCGTCCGGTCGACGTCACCCGCGCCTCGCTGCGGGCCAAGCTCTGGGGCATCTTCCGCTGTCAGACCTACTGGCTGCTGGCTACGCGCGGGGCCTGGCGGGTGCTGTGGACGATCGCCCGCGGCTCCCGCTTCGAGCCGGGGAAGACCGACCGCGTGCTGACGTTGTCGGGAGGGCGATGATGCGCACGCTCGCTGCCGGGACAATGATCGTGGTCGCCCTCCTGTGTGCCGGCTGCGCCGCCCTGGTGGCCCAGGAGCCCCAGACCGCGTCGGTCGGGCGCATCGTGGACATCGACGCCTGGGGAGGTTTCGTCATCGCGGAGTTCCCCGAGGGCCGTCGGCTGATCGCCATGAACCATCGAGAGCTGGCGCGCTACCACACCGGCGGCGAAATCCGTATCGACCAGGCCGGTCGGCCCCTGCCGCCTCGCGCCGCCGGCCCGGCGCCAGCACGCGCGGCGGAGCCCCTGCCGTCTCGCGCCGCGGGCTGACAAGTCACAGCCGGCTCCCATGACCGACGTCTGGTCGGCGGCGCTCGAGCGACTCCTCCGGCGTCTCGAGACCACGGGCACAACGGTCACCGCGGGCTTTCCCCATTACGCCGACCCGGCGACGGGGCGGTGGACCACCTCGCCCGCTGGCGACTGGACGGGCGGCTTCTGGGTCGGCATGTGCTGGCTGGGCGCGCACGTCACGGGCGCGTCGCGCCATCGCGAGTGGGCACGGGCCTGGGCCGAGCGCCTGCGCCCGCGCGCGCACTCCGACACCGTCTTTCGCGGTTTCCTCTTCTACTACGGCGCGCTGCTCGGGGCCGTCCTGCTCGGGGACGGGACGGCGCGCGAGATCGCCCTGGCCGGCGCCCGGGGCTGGGCGGGGTCGTTCAACCCCAGGGCTGGCGCGTTTCCGCTGGGGGCCGAGGCCGAGGAGGCCGGCAACGTCGGTCACGGCGAGGCCAACGTGGACACGGTGCAGGGGGCGGCGCTCCTGGTCTGGGCCGCCCGCGAGGCCGGAGAGCCGGCCTGGGCCGACATGGCGTTGCGCCACGCCCGGCGCCACATCGAGTTCTGCATCCGCCAGGACGGCTCCGTGTGCCAGTCGGCGTCCTTCGATCCGGTGAGCGGCCGCATGCTCCGCCGCTACACCCACAAGGGGATCACCGACGACAGCACCTGGGCGCGCGCCCAGGCCTGGGCCATCGTGGGCTACACCCTCATGCACCAGTGGACGGGGGAGCGGCAGTTCCTCGAGGTGGCCACCCGCACCGCCGACTGGTGGCTCGCCCACGTGCCCGCCGACCGCGTGGCCTTCTGGGACTTCGACGATCCCGCCATCCCCGACACGAACCGCGACACCTCGGCCACCGCCATCGTCGCCGCCGCGCTGCTCAAGCTGGGCGCGGCGCTGCCGGGCCAGCGCGGGCGCGTCTATACCGAGGCGGGCGCGGCCACCGTGCGGGCGCTGAGCGAGCGCTACCTGGACGAGCGCGGCGTCCTGAGCCACGGCTGCTACAACAAGCGCCTGAAGCTGGCGACCGAGCACGAGCTGATCTGGGGGTCCTACTACCTCACGGAGGCGCTCGCCGTGCTCGCGGGAAAGCTCGAGCCGGCACGCATCTAGCGGCGGCCGCTACCCGCCCTGTCGGGCCGGGTCTCACTGCATACGACACCGCCAGCGACCCTGACTGTCTTGGGCCGTCGCCACCATGGTCCCTCGCTCACAGGGAGGCAGCGGCGTCCCTCTCAGTGACTCCCGCCCGGGCTGGCGCGGCACATCAAGCCTCACCAGGTCTTCGTCTTCGATGCCGCGAAACCATCCTGCCGGAACAGGCTCGACTTGCTGCTTGCGCTGCCAGCCGTGCGCCTTCAGGCAGGCCCGGTAGGGGTCCTTCGGGACCACACCGTACTCTTTGCTGGTGCCGGTCAACGCCACCTTGCTGATACACTCGCGGTGGTCGCTGGAGAAGTCTTCCAGGGTGGCTCCCGGCTTGCCCCAATAGTGCTTGCCACAGCCCACCAGGACCAACATAGTTGCGGCAATCAGCAGAGTCCTCATTGCTCCCTCCCCGGCGGCGGCGCCGAGGCCCGCCTCCCAAGTCGAGGATTCTCCCGCCGCTAATCTATCGGATGGCGGCCGAGGACCCGGCAGACAAAGTGGGGCGGGGGATCGTACTCCCTGATGGGGGCGCCGGGATCCGAGGGGCTAGCGTCCGGCCCGGGCCAGGCGCCGGGTGACCGCGTGCAGGCTGATGTCCCGGTCGCGTTGACCGTTGGCCGAGGTATAGTCCCGCACCGCCTGCAACAGCGTCTGGCCGGTGGTGGCGTCCACCCGGCGCGCCAGCTTCACGCCATCCACCCGCATGAGGGCGATCTCGGCCAGCGACAGGATCCGGCAGCCCCGCTCCAGGTGGCCGCCGAAGGCGCCGCGCCGGTCGCAGAGCACGATGTGGCAGTGGACGTGGTAGTCGGCGATCACGCCGCTCATGGCGATGATCTCCACCCCGCGCGGCCGGCGCCGGTTGTAGAAGCGCCGGGGCGGGAACTGCGCGCCAATCACGCCCGTCACCGACAGCTCGGTCAGGCTGCCGAAGCCGGTGAGGATGACGCCGTTGCGGATGCGCTCGCGGCGGCAGATCTCGTGCAGGGTATCCAGGAGGTCCTCACCGTAGGCCAGCCGCACGACCACGATCCCGCCGGGGCGCGCGCCCCCCGCGATCATGCGTGTGGCGGGTCTGGCGCCCGCCCGAGCTCGCTTCATGGCCGTGGCCCTCATCGCCACTCGTCCACCGAGGCAGTCTTCTGGTAGCTGCAGCCCATGATGCGCCAGTAGCCGTTGGTCTCGCCGCCCACGACCACCACGTGGATATCCTCGCGCCGGAACATGGGAACGAGCTCGTGGGGCGCGGCCTTGAGCTTGCTGGCCCACGGCTCTTCACCGAAGGTGGCGCGCGGGTAGAGGTAGTTCTGGACGAGCTGGTAGTCCCAGTACTCGCTGGACGGCATGCGGGCTGTGTCGTAGAGCCAGTCGATCAGCGCGTCCTTCTTGGTGAAACCGCCGCGATCGATGAACTGGCGCGCCGTGATGGGATCGAGCAGCAGCGTGGGCGGGCTGTGCGGGTCCATTCCCCGGAGCATGTTGGCGACGTGCTCGCGCCAGTGCTTCTCGCGCAGCCCCAGCGTGAACGCGGTGGAGCGGCAGCCGTTGAACACGCTCACCGTGCTGTCGGTCGCCGCGAAGCCGTGCTGGACGTGGAACGGCTCCCAAGGGCTCCGCTCCTCATTCTCGGCGAAGGTGGGGTTGCCGTACGCGTAAGCGTTGCCCTGTGAGCCCATGTAGGTGATCCCGGGCGTCGAGCCGCCCTGGAGATTTTGCGACAGCAGGCCGTAGGCCCGCCCGATCGTGGCGTTGGCGTGGTTATGGGGCCCCATGGCGCCGATGCCGGCGTTCATGTCGATCTCGCGGCGGATCGGCCCGTTGACGACGGCCATGGTGGCCGCCGAGCTGGTCGTGCTGCCGCGCGCGCTGACGCCGGTGGCGGCCAGAGCCAGGATCACCGGGAAATACTCCGGCCGGGCGCCGGCCATGACCGCGTTCACGGCGACCTTCTCGACCGAGTACTCCCAGGCCTCCCGGAAGTGGGTCGGGCGCATGCGACCGACGATCTCGTCGGGCCGGCGACCGGTCTTGGCCAGCATCGCCGCCACCCGCGCCTCGGTCGGGAGCACGATGGGCAGGCAGTCCGTCCAGTGGTTCTCGAGGAACAGGCGCTGCAGGCTCTCCTCGGTGCCCGGCGCCACGAGCCGGGGCGTGGAGCGATCGAACTCCGTCGGGCCGAGCCCCTGATCGTCCAGCGGCCGCGTGAGGCCTTCCACGACCTCCTGCATGACCGGGCGGCCGGTGAGGGGATCCGCGCCGTCGACGTAGGCGCGCAGCTCGCGCGCGGTCTTGCCCATGACGGGCTGGGGGACGAAGACCTGACGGAACCCGGGCATGCCGTTCACGTCCGCCACCGAGCGGACCACCTTGTCGAACTTGTCGGTGTGGACGGCCACGGCGGGGACCCCGTAGCTGGCTTCGATCGTCATCGCGTGCGCGGCGACCGCCGGCGCGCAGGTGCTTCAGTGGCCCACGCCGACGATGGCGGCGTGGCCGCGCGCCTTGATCTCCTCCCACGTGGCCGGGTCATCCTTGAGGTAGACGCTCGAGATCGGCTTGAAGACCGTCTTGACGCTGGGCATGTGCTCGGCGAACCAGGCCTGGACCTGCTTGAGGAAGACGTCGGAGTCGTCGAAACGGCAGTCCACCAGGTAGACGGTCTTGCCGCTCAGCGTAGCCAGGCGCGGCGCCAGCGCCTTGCGCGTCACCCTGGGCGCGAAGCCGACCGGGTTCAGGACGGTGAGCATCTCTCCCATCAAGGTCCTCCTGTCATCGCGAGCTCGCGAGCGTAGGCGCCGGTACGATAGCACACCGCTCGGTTGACACGCCTGGGGGCGTCGGGTACCCTTCGGATCTACACCGCGGGGTGGAGCAGCCCGGTAGCTCGTTGGGCTCATAACCCAAAGGTCGCTGGTTCAAATCCAGCCCCCGCAACCAGCAGCTACAAGGGGTTAGCGGTCAGCGCCGCTAGCCCCTTCGTCGTTTTGGACGTGTGTTGGACGTGTTTCGTGCCGTCGGCCGTCGTGGTCGTCTCGTCCTGGAGAGTCGCCCGGGCCATCATTTGTACACAAGGGCCACACACGATTGACAGCGAGGATCGCCGCGCCTAGAGTCGTTCCGCTCCACGAGAGGTTGCGGGCCTGTCATCTGGACTTATGAAGAGGAGGTCAAGCGATGCAGCGACAGGGACAAGGAACGGAGATTGATCGGCGCAGAATGCTGATGGTCGGCTTTGGCGGCGCATCCGTGCTTCTCGCCGCCCAACGCGAGAGTGCGTGGGCCCAACGATTGGAGGAGAAAGGAAAGGTCGAGCGGAAAGAATCGAAGCCAATTGACTCAATGGTCCCAGGCTTCCAGAAGGTGCGAGTCCGTGAGGTGACCTACCAGCCGGGGGCAAGCAGCAAAGCCAAAATGCAGAACGCGATGATTTGTGAGTGTACCCAAGGCGTTTTGGAGGTTATGCAAGACGACAAAAAGTTCACCGCGAAGAAGGGCGATATGTGGACGTGCCGGGTCGGCATGGTCGAGGGCAACGCGAACAACGGCACAGGCCCTGCCACAATGCGCGTGATCGATCTCTTGACCTCATAGGGAGGAGACGATCGGGAAGCATCCCCAGAGGGTGCAGCAGCCTGCGGCTCTCATCTGTCCATGCCAAACGGTTGAGCAGTTCGACGCCGTAGGCACAAGGGGTTAGCCGTCACACCGGCTAGCCCCTTCGTCGTTTTGGACGTGTTTTGGACGTGTTTCGCGTCGTAGGAGTCGGCGTCCGTCTAGCCTTGTTAGACGTCACGTCCCGAATGAGCTCGCCAGAGTTTGTCCCAAAGAGTTCGCTGGTGTCGTCGATAAAGAAGCAGAACCGCGAGGCAAATACGATCTAAATTAGGCTAGCCGGTCACCTGTTTCTCTGTCTCACTCCAGGGTGCAGCCCAGTACTAACCTAACGTGCCTTTGCATCTCACGGCCCCGTAAGCCTTTTGCGGCACGTGGCCGTCTTTTGGACGTGTCGCTCTTCGAAATTTGGGCCAAACACCGTGCGCTACCCCCTACGTGGAGGGGGACGCTCGCAGTTATACTCGTTGCCTGACTACTATTAGCCCGCAGCGTTGTTAGTTCGGACCGCCGCGCGAAGCGTGTCAAGGCTTGATTGAGCTCGATCGAGATACGTAACTAATTGCTCAGAATCGACCCTTCCGTTCGGCGTTCCGAGTCTTGTCCGAAACTGTTGATGTGTCGACAGCAATTTCTGTACTTCACCGAGCCTTGCGCAGGCTTCCTCCAGTGAAAAGCTCGAAAAGCCCCATGCCTCCGAATACGTGACACGCTCGATTGGAGAGTGTGGAACATCAAAAAACTGATCGCTCAGATGTTGCCAGATCAACAAAAGCAGTGCGGCCCCGCTGAACAGGATTAGTTGCGCCCGTCCGAGAAAGGTCCCATTGAGGGCCACGCCGGATTCGCGCAAAACGACAAGCGCCAGGACAATTGCCGTGGCCACGAGAAGAATGACAATGAAGCGGAGGCCGGAGACGAGACGTGCCTCGGAGAAGTCTCGCTGCAGCTTCGTTTTGAGGTTGACTAGTTTTACCAACGCTGTACCAAGAAGGACGATGGACCCAAAGCTCCACTCACGCCAGAGCAAAGGTTCACTTGAATCGCTGCGCCCCAACTGCGAGATCGCAAAAATGATCGCTATCGGCATTAGCGTAAATGACAAATCGCCGAAGGCCCACTTGGAGAGCGTCGCAGTCGAGGGAATATCCTTCAAGAGAAGGGAAAGCAAGTAGCTCACCATAGTCTCGGTTCTCCCAGTGAGTGTGCCCTGCGCTTCTACCGGCGGGCTAACGACCTAGCTGCCCTGCCGCGGCGGCCGGCGAACCAGTTTACCGAGCAGCGCCACCCTTGAGCTGCCGGAGCGAGACTTGGAGGCCTTGCGTTGGAGATTAGTACTCCGCCCAATCGTC